>CAYWNE010000039.1:0-28034 GCA_964459555.1 uncultured Burkholderiaceae bacterium
TGACTTCCGTGGCCGTATGGATCGCGCACTCGAGATTTTGAACATGGCACCACCTGATGTCATGAATCACAATCTTGAAACAGCGCCACGTCTGTACAAAGAAGCGCGCCCGGGCTCTGACTACGAATACTCTTTGAATTTATTGAAGCGCTTCAAAGAGCAGCATCCCGATGTGCCAACCAAGTCCGGCATCATGGTAGGTCTTGGCGAAACGGACGAAGAAATTTTGCAAGTCATGCGCGACATGCGGGCTCACAACGTCGACATGCTGACAATCGGTCAATATTTAGCGCCGAGTGGACACCATCTACCAGTACGTCGCTACGTACATCCTGATGTTTTCAAAATGTTCGAAGAAGAAGCTTATAAGATGGGCTTCAAGCACGCTGCCGTTGGTGCCATGGTGCGTTCAAGTTATCACGCTGATCAACAAGCACATGGTGTCGGAACCGATCACTAAGCGATTCCCCTGCCGACCAAAAGCGAGTAGCCAAAACTACTCGCTTTTTTGTTATCCACATCATCAATTACACGAAAAAAAGTCTGTAAATTTACACGTCAACACCTCAAGTGAAGGCTTTCTTACGCCGAACTAAAGGCATTTCTGGCTGGCACGAATTCTGCAAGATCGCAGAAATACTGCTTTGCTCCATTTTGCAATTCCTAAGGTGAAGACGATGGTAATGCTTCGTATGTCTCAATTGTTCACACTGTTTTCTGGCCGCTCACAACAAAGCGTGGTGAGTAGCGTCAATAGCAGCGCCGCGACCAGCCCTGAGAAACCCACGGTATTTGTAGAACGTCGCAAAATACCAGATCGCCGGATTGCCGAACGCCGCAAAGTCAATTGCCACCCTTATCTTGATACGCGCACCAACAACGGCCGCCGCCGAAGTTTCGGACGTCGATCGACCGACGAACAAGTCGGCTCGTTTATGTGAATCAAAACGTATTCGGAATCCAAGCTTGAAGTCGTTAAACGAAACACCCTTCGCGCGTAGATTATTCATAAACTAGGTCGAGATGACATCAAACTTTCCCAAAAGAAGCATTTATCTACAGTTGACGTATTTTATTGAACAGTTGCTGTAAAGAAGCCTAAAGTTAACAACACTTGTGCCGTAATCGCTTGGTCAGATTTTATTTTGCTCGGCCATGTCACCTCTACAGATTTTCCGCATCTTCGATTATCAGCAGCCCAGTACGGGAGCACTTGGCTCGCGTACTGCCAGCGGCATTCAGCAAGCGAGCGACAGTAGCAAAGCCGCGACGCAAGAGGCCGCAAGTTTTATCGAACGCCGCAAAATGCCCGATCGTCGAGCCGGTGATCGCCGCGAAAAGCAGCATGCAACCTTTCTTAACACCCGTAAAACGCAAGGACGTCGTCAGACCGCGGGACGTCGCGCCAGCGATGCGCAGGCTAAGCTCGATTACAAACCGATTTCACTAAAAGGCTAGCCCTTACATGAAAATTTCCACGCGGAAATGAAAAGGCGATTTGCGCGCTAGCCAGAGTGCCTCCACACGATAGATCACAACAGTTTGCGCCGTTTATCCCGAAAAACCCGTAAAAACAGCGTTTCGATGCAATCCTCTTTTGCTAACTCTCGCATCAATTGGTACGATGTAGGCTGTGAGAAAATCTCGCATCTAGCCTCATCTTTGAGTCGCTTTTGCGAAGTCTCAATCGCCATACCCAAACTATATTTTTTCCGATAGCGAAACGCTTTTTATGCAAAATAGTCTGACACGCAAACCCATAGAAATAAAAATATCCACGGTCGTGGCAGTCGCGGTAAGCCTCAACGAATCTACTCTGTCGGCGCTGGAACAAGCATTGAAGGATATGACCGGTGGCGCACCAGATTTTTTTGACGATGAATTCGCCATCTTAGATCTCGAAGCGATCCAATCGGAAGCGCTCGACTGGCCATCCGTTTTAAATCTCTTCAAATCTCATGGTCTCCATGTCGTCGCGGTTCGCAATGCGCGCGAGGAAGATCACGCTGCAATTCGTGCACATGGTCTGTCTATCGATGTGGTCAGCAAAGCCCGTCCTGAAGTTCCGGTAGAAGCCGAGACCAAACCCATCGCGGCAGCACCAAGTCCTGCACAAGTTGCCGAGCCAACACCAGCAGCCGTCGCTGTGCCAAGCTATATTCCGGCCATGATCATCGACACGCCAGTGCGGGCGGGTCAACGTGTGTATGCGCGCGGCTGTGATTTGATCGTGACAGCTTCCGTCAATAACGGCGCTGAAGTTATCGCTGATGGCAGCATTCATATCTATGCACCTTTGCGCGGTCGTGCTCTTGCAGGTGCGCGCGGCAACACAGAAGCTCGCATTTTTGCGGCAGCAATGGAAGCGGAATTGGTGTCGATCGCGGGTATTTATCGCACCTTCGACAATGGCTTTCCCGAATTTAAGGCGAATCAACCAGTGCAGATCAAATTGGTTGGCGACAGTATAGAAATGACTTCGATGAAGACTAATCTCTAATTTCCGGAAAAGGAAAATCAAGTTCATCGAATAACAAGAGCCAAATCGGCTCAACAGGTTTATGTGCAAATGTTCTTGAGAGCACAAACTGCAAGACTCTCAAGATTTTATTAAAGGAGTACTCTGTGGCAAGAATCATCGTTGTGACATCTGGTAAAGGTGGCGTAGGTAAGACGACCTCTAGTGCAAGTTTCGCGACTGGCTTAGCTTTACGTGGCCACAAAACAGCAGTGCTCGACTTCGACGTCGGCTTGCGCAACCTCGACCTCATCATGGGTTGTGAACGTCGCGTCGTCTACGACTTGGTGAATGTCATCAGTGGTGAAGCCACGCTCAATCAAGCACTGATCAAAGATAAACACTGCGAAAATTTATTCATTTTGCCTGCATCACAAACGCGCGACAAAGATGCGCTGACTGAAGAAGGCGTCGAAAAAGTGCTCGACGATTTGATCGCCATGGGCTTTGAGTACATCGTCTGCGACTCACCCGCTGGTATCGAACGTGGCGCAGTGATGGCATTAACGTTTGCTGACGAAGCGATCGTAGTCACAAATCCTGAAGTTTCTTCGGTCCGCGACTCCGACCGTATCCTCGGCATCATCCAAGCCAAATCTAAACGCGCGCAACAAGGTGGCGAGCCGGTCAAGGAGCATTTGCTGATTACACGTTACTCGCCGAAGCGTGTCGACGCTGGCGAGATGCTGTCCTATACCGACGTTCAAGAAATCTTACGCATTCCTTTGATCGGTGTAATTCCAGAGTCTGAAGCGGTCTTGCACGCATCAAACCATGGTAATCCTGCGATTCATATCAAGGGTAGCGATGTATCCGAGGCTTACACCGATGTGGTCGCCCGTTTCCTTGGCAAGCAAGCTCCATTGCGTTTTGTTGACTACGAAAAGCCAGGTTTGCTGCAACGTATTTTTGGAGGTAAGTAAGATGGCTTTGCTTTCGTTTTTGTTTAACAATAAGCCAAAGAGTGCCAGCGCGGCGAAAGAACGCCTGCAGATCATCATTGCTCGCGAACGCAATAATGAAGGTCGCGAGGGTTATGATTTCTTGCCTGCCTTGCGCGAAGAATTGATCGCTGTGATTTCCAAGTACACCAAAGTGAATCCTGATGACATCAAGGTTTCGCTAGACAAACAAGGAAATCTCGAAGTACTCGATGTAAATGTGATTTTGCCAGACGCCGATTCTCGCGCTTAAGCTTGACTGTGGCGCCAGCGACTATCCTTTGCTGGCGCTAGCAATACGGCGTATCTGCTGAACTTGCATGTATCGATCTGAAAATCGATTTGGGTAATGCTTATAGACCTAGAACTATTGAGATTTTATGCGAATTGCCATCCTCGATGACGACCAAAATCTACTCGACCTCACTGCGGCGACCTTAACCAGCGCGGGGCACACTTGCCATACTTTCTCGAGTGGCAAGGCGATGATGCATCAACTCCATCGAGAGAGTTTCGATCTTCTGATTCTTGATTGGCATGTACCCGATCTGAATGGTACGGAAATCCTGAAATGGGTCCGTGAAAAGCTTTCTACAACGTTACCCGTCTTATTTATGACCAGTCGTTCTGGCGAAGACGATATCGTGGCGGGACTTGCCGCCGGTGCCGACGATTACATGATCAAACCGATTCGTCGTGCTGAATTGGTGGCGCGCGTACAGGCCTTGTTACGGCGCGCTTACCCAAGTCAAACCGCGAGCGAAATCATCAGCTTCGGGCCTTACGAATTTGATGTGCGCGCCAGCCGCGCCAAACTCAGTGGCGAGGAAGTCGAACTGACACAAAAAGAATTCGACCTCGCTCTTCTTTTATTTCAAAACTTAGGACGTCCATTATCTCGTGCCTATATTCTCGAAGCGGTGTGGTCGCGTGACATTGAAGTGCCTTCACGCACGATGGACACCCACATTTCGCGCGTCCGTAGCAAACTCGATTTGCGACCAGAAAACGGCTATAGATTAGCTCCCGTATATAGCTATGGATATCGACTTGAACAAATCTCTTAAGACCGGAATCAAGGTCTAAGTCAAAGCGAGATAAATCCAACAAACTCCGATGCAACCTGGCCTGATCGGCCGTATTAGTTGCATCGTGTGGAGACAGTATGCAAGTCAGAAAATCAGAATGCACTTTCACCATGTTTAGCGCGGCAAATCCAAATTTTGCTAAACTTCAAGTGGTTCTTACAGCCATCCTAATTTTGTTAATTTTGAGTTTTGATACTGCAGCGCAGTCATCGAACAACAAGACACGCGGGAAGCCCGGTAGCGTCGAAATACAGGCGGGCGACGTAGTTTACTATGCATTGGAACGCGATACTTTGATGTCTATCGCGAAACAGTTCACAGACAAAACTGCCAACTGGGAAGTGATTGGAAAACGGAACCAAATCGGTAACGAACGAGCAATTCCGATCGGATTTCCCATCCTTATTTCGGCAGAACTCCTGACCGAGGAAATTGTTCCTGCCCGCGTCGCTGCCTTAGCGGGTACAGTCACAGTCATCAGTAAAAACGGCAAAGAAGAAGTCGTAAACCTTGGTGCCGTCCTCAATGAAGGCGCGCAAATTACGACTGGCAAGAATGGCTTTGTCACACTCGCTTTGTTTGATGACTCGCGCGTTTCTATCCCTTCGAATAGTCAAGCACTACTGGCCAAGTTAAGGGCCACTAAATTTACCAAGAGCCCACGGACTGAAATCAAATTACTCGATGGCCGTGTCGAATCACAAGTAAGCAAACTCGATTCCAACAAAGGGCGCTTTGAAGTGCGCTCCAAACTCGCAATCGCGGGGGTACGCGGCACCCATTTCCGAGTTGGCGTCAACGACAGTGGGATCGCCAATGAAGTCCTCGAAGGCGGCGTCGCGGTAGGCCAACCAGAAAAACCGAATGCCATCGTGTTACCTGCTGGTGAGGGCAATATCGTCAGCAAATCTGGCGTTGGCAAACCAGTCAAACTCTTGCCTGCACCGCAGCTGGTAGACGGCTACCAGCTACAGTCACGTCCAAGTCTACAATTCAAACTGAAAGCTGTGGACAATGCACTTGACTATCGTGCACAAGTGACGCGCGATGCACAGGCACAAGATATCGTCGCTGAAAGCATGGCGCAAGACCTGAACGTCCAGTTTGCCGACATCGCTGATGGTAACTACTTCCTGCGCGTGACGGCGATCGATAGTAATCGTCTTGAAGGTTTGCCAGAGGTGCTCGCCTTCACCGTCAAGGCTAAACCAGAGCCACCGTTTCCACTAGCGCCTAAACATAAGGTTAGGATCGCCAGTGTTGAATTTAAGTGGACGCAAAACACCGAGGCCCAATACTATCGTCTGCAGGTCGCCCAAGACCAAGACTTCAAACAAATCGTCTTAGACCAAGACCAGATTCGCAATGTCAATTGGAGCACCGACAAATTGGCGATCGGCGATTATTACTGGCGCATCGCGAGCGTACAAGAAACCATTATCAATGGCGTCAAAAAAGTCGATCAAGGTCCCTACTCTAACCCGCAAAATTTCAAAGTATTGCCTGGTCAAAGCACACACCCGTTCACCGACAACGGCAATGCTAACTTAGAATTTACTTGGCCTTCCGAACCAGGGCAACGCTTCTTAGTGCAGATCGCCAGCGATCCAGAGTTCAGAAAACTTCTATTGAACAAAGACGTCACCGAAGCCAAAGTGAAGATGCCCCGACCTGAATCAGGTGTGTATTACATTCGCGTACGAGCCACTGATGCCGATCGCTTCATCGGTGCCTTCTCGACCCCGCAAAAGTTCGAAGTCGGCCTGCATTGGACCACGGGTACAGGTGAAGCCTTGCAATCGAGCGGCGGCAAAGTCACTCCTAGCGTGAAATGAAGAATAAACATCGATTGCTCGGCGCCGATACGCTCGCAGCACCAAGCATCCCAACGCAAATGCGACTCGGCATGCGCGACTGCGTGGTGCTAGCAATCGTCTTGTTTGTGACCACTGCCTTACTCATTTTTGGCGAACATCTGAAACGCTTCGACCAAGGGCTGTACGACAAATTATTGCAGACCCAAACACGAGCTGCGCGTGACGATATCGTCATCATCGCGATTGACGACTACAGCCTCAAAGAGATAGGCAAATGGCCGTGGAACCGGGCAATTCATGGTCAATTACTCGATCGACTCCAAGCGGCGCATCCGAAAGCGGTCGGCTTCGACGTTGTATTCACCGAGGCGCAAACCGCAGAAACACCAAGCAATATCGTGAACCTTCATGGCAATGCTGCGGTCGGCGATGCGGCCTTCGCCGAAGCATTACGGCACTCATCAAAAGTGGTGATGCCGACCGCCTCCATGGAAGCGGGACGAGGATTGCAAGCAGCCCTGCCCTTACCACTATTCGCCGAAGCAAGTCGCGCCATTGGTCACAATCATATTGAACTCGATGATGATGGTGTCGCGCGTAGCGTCTTCTTGCGCGAAGGAACACAAGGGCAATGGTGGTCGCATTTTGCGCTGGAGTTATTGCGTGTCGGTCTCGCCAATGACAGCCTATTGCCGGTGAAAGTCGAACGATTTGAAGGTAATTTCAGTACGGAAGTAGGTATTTGGCATCGTGACTGGCGTTTCCGCATTCCTTACTATGGTGGTAGCGGTCATTTCAAATCGATTCCTTATGTTGCCGTTTTGCGTGGTGAAGTTGCTGCCGAAACCTTTCGTGACAAATATGTGCTGATTGGCGCTACCGCACAAGGTATGGCTGATGCCTTTCCCACTCCCGTCACCTCCAACCAAGGGGTGCTGTCCGGCGTCGAAATCAATGCCAACATCCTCGCAAGCTTACTTGATCAACGTAGCATTATTGAAGCCAATCACTGGCAAGCACTATTCGCTAGCAGCCTCATACTAAGCATCGCACTCGCCAGCCTTCTGATTTTTTCACCGCGGACGGCGCTGGCGATTGTCATTGGCCTGATCATCACGACTTTGATCATGAGTATCGCCTTGCTACATATTGGCTATTGGTTAGCACCGGGGGCCGCGCTAGTCGTTCTCATCCTGTGTTATCCGTTGTGGAGCTGGCGCCGACTCGAAACTGCCATCGATTTCCTCGGCCAAGAATTTGTTTTGCTCGATCAAGAACCGCATGTGCTGCCCGAGCTCAATCCGGATATGACGATCAAAGATCGCAGCAGCTCGATCGCCAGTAACGAAATTCATGACAAACTCGATCGCCATATCAACGCCATGCGCAGTGCAGCACGACGCGTGCGTGACTTGCGTCAGTTTGTTACCGACAGTCTGTACAGCCTGCCTGATGCAACCTTAGTCACCACCGTGGATGGCAACGTGGTGCTCAGCAATCCAGCGGCGGCGGCTTACTTCAAGAGCATAGGCATGCCGCATGTGATCGACACGCTGGGACCCTATCTGTTTTCGAATATGAGCCAGCCGCACACGGAATACATCGTGCAGCCACAGAAATTCAGTTGGTGGCATATTTTGGATCTCGAACAGACCGAGCTCTTGAGCAAAGGTGTAGAAGTCGAAGACCCCAAAGGACGCGATCTGATTATCAAAAGCGCGCCATGCTATACCAGCAAACAAGTGTTGATAGGCTGGATCATTAGCATCATCGACATCTCGGAAATTCGACAAGCCGAGCGCCGTCGCGATGAAATGCTGCACTTCATCTCGCATGATATGCGGGCGCCACAAGCGTCCATCTTGGCGCTGATCGAAATGCAGAAGAATCCTGAGACTGCAATCGATCATCTTGAATTCTTAAAACGCATAGAGAAATCATCGAATACCACGCTCGCTTTGGCCGATAGCTTCGTTCATCTAGCGCATGCGGAATCGAGCGAATATCGCTTTATCGAACATGACTTCCAAGATTTGCTACTGGATGCGACCGAAGAGATGTGGACACTGGCCCACAACAAGCGGATTACGATCAAAACGGAGATTCCTGAAGGCGAATTCCCTGTGCGCGTCGATCGCAGCCTCATGACGCGCGTGCTGACCAACTTATTGTCAAACGCCATCAAGTACAGTCCCTCAGAAACGGTGATTACCTGTAGCCTACAAATGGTCACGCGCAGCCTCAGTGACTACGTGATTTGTACGATTCAAGATCAAGGCTATGGCATCGCCCGCGCCGATCAGACGCGCCTCTTTCAACGCTTTCAACGTTTCAGCTTTGGCAAAGGGCCAGATCAAATTAAGAACGATGGTGTTGGTCTCGGCATGGTCTTTGTGAAGACGGTTATCGACCGCCACCATGCCAATATTCGCTTCCACAGCGTGCCTGGCGAAGGTACGAGTTTCACGATCGAAATCCCCGTACAGCACATTTAAGCGCCAATTTCATGGTAAAAATTGCATAAAATGCCTTGATTTTTCGCAAGATCTCCTGCGCATCGGTGTAAGCGCCGTCCGCTCACGGTATAATGGCGGCCTACACCCCAAGAACATTATGCAACTACTCGCCGTCGGCCTTAATCACACGACTGCCCCTTTATCCATTCGCGAAAAGGTGGCCTTCAGTCCTGAGCAAATTTCTCAGGCGGTGGTTGGCGCGCGCGCTTGGTTTGCCAATAATGGTTCGCAACAGGGCTCTGAAACCGCTGTCCTCTCGACCTGCAATCGCACCGAATTGTATGCTGTCGCTGATGTTGCGAATCCTATTGACACCACCGCGCAATTTCTCGCCGATTTTCATCGCCTACCGTATAGCGAATTACGTCCGCATCTGTACACACTGCCGCAAGACAATGCGGTGCGCCATGCCTTCCGCGTGGCGTCGGGACTGGATTCCATGGTCTTGGGTGAACCACACATTTTGGGGCAAATGAAAGACGCGGTACGCCAAGCCGATGAAGCTGGTGGCTTGGGCACGTATTTGCATCAACTCTTTCAACGCACTTTCGCAGTGGCGAAAGAAGTGCGTACCACGACCGAAATCGGGGCCCATAGTGTTTCGATGGCGGCCGCAGCCGTACGCTTATCACAGCGCATCTTCGATAAAATTTCTGAGCAATCAGTTTTGTTTATCGGTGCTGGCGAAATGATCGAACTGTGCGCCACCCATTTTGCGGCACAGAATCCAAAGAAAATCACGATTGCCAATCGCACGCTAGAACGTGGCGAAACCTTGGCCAATCGTTTTTCTGGTCGCGCGATTCGATTAGCCGATGTACCGAATTGCTTGCATGAATTCGATATCGTCGTTTCGTGCACAGCTTCAACGCTGCCAATCTTGGGTTTAGGTTTGGTGGAACGCGCCATCAAAGCCCGCCGTCATCGCCCGATGTTTATGGTCGATTTGGCGGTGCCACGCGATATCGAAAATGAGGTTGCGAAACTCGACGACGTTTTCTTATACACGGTCGATGACCTCGCCAGCGTAGTGCAAAGCGGCCTTGAGAATCGCCATGCCGCCGTCGCCCAAGCCGAAGCGATTATCGAAACACGCGTGCAGTCATTCATGCATTGGATTGATGGTCGCCACGTGGTGCCGTTGATCCAAGATCTACACGAAAGCAGCGAAGCTTTGCGTCAACATGAACTCGATCGTGCTCGTAAAATGCTAGCGCGCGGTGATGACATCGAACAAGTCCTCGAAGCCTTATCCAAAGGCATCACCGCCAAGTTCCTGCACGGCCCGCAACAAGCACTGCATCAAGCGCAGGGCGAAGACCGTGCGCAATTGGTACGCCTCCTACCGCAGTTGTTCCGCACTAAGCGTTAGCTGGGCCACACTGGGGCCAAGTCGCCTCTTTGCCTCGTCTTGGGTCTGCTCGATAAAGGACACCGCTAAGACACAAGCAGCCGCAGCGCCGCCTCTAACAAAAATTTTCAAAATAAGAATTTCGAGAGAATACACCATGAAACCATCCATGCTCCATAAGCTCGATCAACTTTCAGAACGTCTCGTTGAAGTTGGTCAGCTCTTAGTGCAAGAAGGCGCCACCAATGATATGGACGCCTATCGCAAACTCAATCGCGAACACGCAGAACTCGAGCCACTGGTCGCGCTCTACAATAATTACCGTCAGGCGCAGAGCGATATCGTCGAAGCTCAAGAAATGCTCAACGATCCCGACATGAAGGAATTTGCGCAAGAAGAAATTCAAGCAGGCAAGCAACGCATCGAAGATTTGCAGCGCGAATTGCAAACCATGTTGTTGCCGAAAGATCCTAACGACGAGCGCAACATCTTGCTCGAGATCCGCGCAGGTACGGGTGGTGATGAAGCGGCTCTGTTCGCTGGCGACTTACTGCGTATGTACACCCGCTACGCCGAACGCAATCGCTGGCAAGTCGAAATCATGTCGGAATCACCTTCAGAACTCGGCGGATACAAAGAAGTCATCGTACGTATCGCTGGTTTCGGTGCCTACTCAAAACTCAAATTTGAATCAGGCGGCCATCGTGTACAACGCGTGCCAGAAACCGAAGCGCAAGGTCGCATCCACACTTCCGCTTGTACCGTCGCAGTGATGCCAGAAGCCGATGAGTTAACCGACGTTGTCATCAACAATGCAGACCTGCGCATCGACACCTTCCGCGCCTCGGGCGCCGGCGGTCAGCACATCAACAAAACCGACTCGGCCGTGCGTATCACGCATATCCCAACCGGCATCGTGGTCGAATGCCAAGACGGCCGCAGTCAACATCAAAACAAAGCGCAAGCGATGCGTGTTCTTGCGACGCGGATCATGGATGGCCAGATTCGTGAGAAGCAAGCCAAAGAAGCGGCGACGCGTAAGAGCTTAGTCGGGTCGGGCGATCGCAGCGAGCGGATTCGCACATACAACTTCCCGCAAGGCCGCATGACCGATCACCGTATCAACCTCACCTTGTACAAACTCGACTTCATCATGGATGGCGATTTGACCGAGTTGACGACGGCATTGGTGGCTGAACATCAGGCTGAGTTGTTGGCGAGCTTGGGGGATGAATAAGATCTAGAGTTATGGTTCGGATCTTCAGAACAATTGGGCGGTCTCTCATGCCTTGCTGGAAATTAAGCCGACTTTTACAGGCCTGTTATGCAAACTAATCCGCTGCTTCAAAGACTTACTTTTCTGGCTGAAATTGACCGCCTCAAGTCCGTCGTTCGACAGTCTCCGATACTGGACCAGAGCCGTAAGGAAAACAGCGCGGAACACTCATGGCATGTGGCCATGTACGCACTGCTCTTGCAGGACTATGCAAGCAGCAATGTCAACATCGAGCGCGTGATTAAAATGCTGCTCATCCATGACATCGTTGAAGTCGATGTAGGCGATACACCAATTCATGGAGCTTCGTCTCCTAGCGAACAACATAGTCTCGAAGTCCAGGCAGCCAGACGACTTTTTGGTCTGCTGCCGAACGAGCAAGGTACACAACTCCTCGCGCTGTGGCACGAATTTGAAGAAGCACAAACCGAGGATGCTTTATTCGCAAAAGCACTGGATCGAGTACAACCATTGCTAGCTAACGTTCGAACCGGCGGTGGAACGTGGACTGAAAGTAAGGTCACGCTTGAACAAGTTCTTCAGCGGTATGGCCCCACGATTGAACGCGGATCTCCCGCACTATGGAGTCTATGCAAAGACCTGTCTGAGAAGCACTTCGCGAATTGCCCATCGGCTTGAGTATCGCCGCCTTGTCGAAGCTACATAGGCCAAGGAGAAAAGTGGCTACTTGGCACTGCATTAGCAAGCCTTGCCACATTTCCGAACCGAATGTCGATAATAGTCAGTGACCAAACCATCCTGCATTTCCACATGACAGCACTGAATCACCTTTTCTTTCAACATGCTGCGTGCTCGGCTCACTCGGCTTTTTATCGCAGAAAGACTGACGCCTTCGCGCTCGGCTAGCTCACGCAAAGCGATGCCATCGAGTTCGCTGGCCAAGAGGCTGTCACGATAAATCGGTGCTAGTTGTTCTGCGAAAGGACGCAGACACAGCGCGAGCTTGCTATGCAATTCCAGTTCATCTTCCTCTGAAACCCAGTGCGATTCGTCGAGTTCGATATGAACATCTTTGTGGGCTCGATAGTGATCGATAATCGTGGTGCGTGCGGCGGTATATAACCAAGCGCTGACATTGGCAATACTCTTTCCTGAACGATGCGTCTGCAAAGCTTTGACAAAGATATCCTGCAATAAATCTTCAGCCACACTCGCATCGCTCACATGACGTCGCAAGAAACCCCGCAGTTGTTGGCGCAACTCTGCATAGGCGGTTCCAAGTTCAGGTGACAGTGACGATGCGAGCATTTCTTTGCGCTCCTTAACAGCAAGCTGATTTTTCATTGCTCGCCTATGGCACACAACAATTGCCTGCGGCTTTTTCCTGTGCGCTACTCAACACCGGGATACAGCAAGCACTGCTCTCTGGCGCATGATCATCACCGAATTCCATGGCATCGCTCATGGTGAAATAGTGTTCCCACGCCAAGCCTTGCGGATCGAGAGTCCAATGCTTTTCACTCTTCGCATAACAACAAGTCGCATTTGATTGATCGATACTTTGCCCTTGCGAAGCTGCGTCCGCCAAGGCTTTCAATTGCGTGAGTTCTTCAGCACTCTCGACCTGCATGCCAAAATGATTCAGGCCGACGGTATGACCGCGCTTGGAGATTGCGAAGTTGATTCGCGGATCATCCAACATCCACTTCGCATAGTCAGCTTGCTGTTTGCTTGGGGCCTGCCCGAAAAGCTTGCTGTAAAAATCGATGTTAGCAGCGAGATCATCGACCGATACATGTACGTGAAAACGTTTCATTGAATTCTCCAAAATAAGTTAAGCATGATGTACGAGGGAGTTAAGGTAGCAGTATGAAATTGTTGGAACAGCGACCTATAAACTCGACTCGGTACAGGTAAAGACGATGGTCGATGAAAAAGGTCGCAAACTTTTGATTTCTTTAATCCACAATCCCTTCTCGCTGCTCAAAAGCCTTACATAAGTCGAACATCCGTGTTTTTCGTATCAAATTCAGTACAAATGACAAGAAACTGTATGGAATTTCTTACGATGTGCGATCGCACATCGATGCTCTTTCATTTAGATCAAGATTTCCCATATTGAGAACTCGTCCTCAGAATTAGCTGAGAGATAATTTCTCTGCATTCGATCATCATTGAATCATCATTGCACTCAAAAGCACAACAAAAACAAGGCCAGACTCACATAGTCGCCATTCAACCTTTCAAGAAAGAGACATCATGATAGTAGGCGTACCTAAGGAAATTAAGAACCACGAATATCGCGTGGGCATGACCCCATCTTCTGTGCGGGAATTAACATCACGCGGGCATCAAGTTTTGGTACAGAAAAATGCAGGTGGCGAAATTGGTTTGACCGATGAACAATACCTCGCGGTTGGTGCGGAGTTGGTGGAAACTGCCAAAGAAATTTTCGAACGCGCAGAGATGATCGTGAAGGTCAAAGAACCACAGCCAGTGGAATGCGCGATGCTGCGCCCTGGTCAAATTCTATACACCTATTTGCACTTAGCACCAGATCCAGAACAAACTGCAGCATTAGTGAAGTCGGGCGCGATTTGTATCGCTTACGAGACCATTACTGGCGCTAACGGCGGACTGCCTCTGCTGGCTCCTATGAGCGAAGTAGCAGGTCGTATGTCGATTCAAGCCGGTGCGGCACACTTAGAAAAATCCAAAGGTGGTATGGGCTTGCTCTTGGGTGGCGTACCTGGCGTGGCACCAGCACATATCGTCATTATTGGCGCAGGCGTGGTCGGCACCAATGCGATGCAAATGGCAGTGGGAACTGGCGCTCGCGTGACGGTGTTAGATAAGAGTGTCGATCGTTTGCGCCAATTGGATCTGGTCTATGGTAATCGCATCTCGACTGTCTACTCCAATGCACAATCAATTGAAGAAGCTGTGTTAAGCGCTGACTTGGTGATCGGTGGGGTGTTGGTACCGGGTGCAGCCGCACCGAAATTAGTGAGCCGTGATTTGATCTCACGTATGAAAAAAGGTGCGGTGGTGGTCGACGTCGCAATTGACCAAGGTGGATGCTTCGAAACATCCCATGCAACCACCCACGCAGAACCTACTTACGTGGTCGACGGCGTGATCCACTATTGCGTGGCCAATATGCCTGGTGCAGTGGCACGGACTTCTACTTTCGCCTTGAACAATGCAACCGTGGGTCACGCGATTGCCTTAGCGAGTAAGGGTTGGAAACAAGCTTTGCGCGACGACGTTCACCTGCGCAATGGCTTAAATGTGTGTGAAGGGAAAGTCACTTATGAAGCGGTGGCCCGTGATTTGGGTTATGCCTATGTCGCCGCCGATTCTGTCTTGAACTAATCGCATCCAGCAACCGAGATATAAAGCAAAATGGCGACCTGTTAGCGCAGGTCGCCATTTTTATTTTGCAATCTAGTTGTGACTTTTTTGTGTCTTTCTTGAGTCTTATTTTCCTGCACTCACGCCGCCGATACCTTCAACCGACTTAGAGATATTCTTTGGATTGCCGTAGTAAGTCAAAGAACCAATGCCTTGTACGTTGGCTTTCAGTTTCTCACTCGCATACACTTTGACCGAGCCTATGCCTTCAACATTGGCATCAACACTTTCAGCAATCAAATCTTTCGCATCGACGTGGCCTACGCCTTGTGCACGTACTTTAAAGCTATTCACTTTACCAGACATCACCAGCATCCCAACGCCTTCATAGTTCAAGTCAAAACGGTCGCCGGCAATCTTCTTCACGGTGGTCATGCCCGCGCCTTCCATTTTGAATTTGGTCAAACTCGGCGTTGTGACCACCACTTTCAAATCATCGGAAATGCGTACATTATTCTTTTCTTTGTAGCTGATCAAGAGTTCATCGCCGACGACATCTGTGACCACTTTCGCGATGTACTTATCATCGCCTTTCACTTTTATCGAAGCAACGGGTCCCACTTCAACTTCTACAATCAATGCGCCTTGCGTGCGGATCGATGAAAAATTCCCAGCATTACGCGTTTGTTCGCCAGCCAAAGCGGCGCCAGACAACAAACTCATCACAGCCCCTGTTGCAACTGCCAAACCTAACATTTTTGCTTTGCGCATTTTGAACTCCTTGTGGTAAATCGAAGGTGGTAAAAAAATCGGCTAAGTTTGCAATATTTGTTTGTCAGCCGCGTTGATTGAAGTATGCCTTTCAGAATTCGTCTTGTCTGCAGAAAGCGATAAACCGACAAAATAAACGCATGAACTGCAAAAAGCCGGATAAATACGTCACGGCGCACATCATAGAAACCTGATCACTTTGACAGCAGACTCAGCAAGAGCGAATTAAAATCTGACTAATTTCACTTTCGCCAAAACGTCAGGTTTAGATCAAAATTTGCGATAAATAAGTCCGTTTTTCTCGCTTTCAAGAGCCTCAGTTTTTTATTTTTTCTTCCCTTGAAAAGCCTTTTTTCCCTCCACATATCGGACTCAGCAGATGCTCAATGAGGTCTGCCTGTGGCAGCAAAACAGATGATGTCAAAAGATTTGGCTCAGTGTAACTGCTTCTTATTTTTAGTTTATCGCTTCATTTTATAAGGATATACATCATGCGTACTTTCGACTTTTCTCCACTCTACCGTTCTGCAATCGGCTTTGATCGTTTGGCACAATTGTTTAACGAAGCCCAACGCGCCGAATCAGCACCAAGCTACCCTCCATACAACATTGAATTGGTGAATGAAGACCAATATCGCATCAGCATGGCCGTAGCTGGGTTTGATCGCACAGAAATCGAAATTGAAACCGAGCGTGATGTATTGAAAGTGGTTGGCCGCAAAGCCAAACCTGAAGTGCAAGGCACGTATTTACATCGTGGTATCGCCTCACGTGATTTCGAACACAACTTCCGCCTGGCAGATCATGTGAAAGTTGTCGGTGCTCGTCTCGACAATGGTTTGCTGAATATTGAGTTGCAACGTGAAGTGCCTGAGGCACATAAACCTCGTCGTATCTTGATCGATGCAGAGCCACTGCGCACAGTCAATGCGCCTGATCAATTGGCGGCATGATTGGCAGCCTTTGGTGCTTGCACAAGCACCAAAGGGATAAAACCCTTGTGTGAATCCTCTCTGTAGATTACTTTGATTTCCCTTGCGGCGTAGCTAATTTTTTTAGCTGCGCTTTTTTTTTGCTTAGTTCACTTCACCGAACAGCTCCACCAACAATTGGCGCAGCCATTGATTGCCTTCGTCTTGGGCAAAGCGTCGATGCCAAAATACATTGGTCTGTAACTTAGGGAGTTTTAATGGTGCTTTGCTATACGCTAAGCGAAAGTGTTGAGCCGCGCTCAGCGCCAACTTTTCTGGAACGATCGCTAGCAGATCGGTATGGCTCACCATATAGGGCACTGCAGAGAAATGCGGTACTGTGAATTTAGCCGCTTCTTTTACTCCGGCTTTTTCTAAAGCTTGATTAATCTTGTCGTAGGGACTTTCCATAGTCGATACCAACAAGTGCTCGGCCGCCAAAAATTCCTTGAGGCCGCTACCCTCGCGCATCAGCCGATGATGTTGGCGGTGAAGGACCACATAATCTTGTTGAAATAAACGCCGGTGATACAAGGCGCCAGACACCTCGTCAAACGCGCCCAAGGCGAGATCAATGCGGCCAGTTTCCATCTCAGCCATCAAATCCACACTATTGGCGCGCACCGTGGCAATTTTGATGTCCGGCGTGTGGGTTTGACTGTGCTCGACCAAGCGTGGCATGAAATACATTTCGCCAACGTCCGTCATGGCGATAGTGAAACGCCTTTGGCTAGTCGGACCATCAAAACGCTCTTGTTGATTCAAGGCCTTAGTGATGGTGCCAAGCGCCGCGGCGACAGGATCGGCCAATTGCTGCGCTAAGGGAGTCGGCTGCATGCCCAATGAAGTGCGAACAAACAGTTCGTCATTGAAAGTTTTGCGTAGACGCGCCAAGGCATTACTGACCGCTGGCTGGGACAGATTGAGCTTACGTGCAACGCTGGAAATTTGCCTCTCTTGAAACACTTCTTGAAAGACAACCAACAAATTTAAGTCTATGTCTTTGGCTTCGATCAAACCCCACCCCATTATTGATTTTATGAATGCCCTACATTTTAGTATTTATATCGTAAAAAAGGGAGGTTTGCACTACATTAGCACCTTCGAACAAAAGCAAAGAGAAAGACTCGCTTCATTGAGGGATGACATATGAACACACAATATATGAGCGGTTTCGCTAACGAATTCGCGACAGAAGCCTTACCTGGCGCATTGCCAAAGAACCAGAACTCACCGCAGCAATGTGCTTACGGTCTGTATGCTGAGCAAATCTCAGGCACCGCTTTCACCGCGCCGCGTCACTCCAATCGCCGCTCTTGGACTTATCGCATTCGCCCTGCGGCGATGCACCAACCCTTCGTGCAAATCGATAACGGCAATATCACTAACGATTTCTCTCAGGTGCCTAGTTCGCCGAATCAATTGCGTTGGGATCCACAGCCTATGCCAAGTACGCCGACTGACTTCATCGAAGGCTGGTTGACCATGGCAGGCAATGGCTCGGCCGATGCACAAACTGGCTGTGCGATTCATTTGTATGCCGCCAACAAGGATATGACAGATAAGTTCTTCTACGACGCTGATGCGGAACTTCTGATCATCCCACAACAAGGTCGTTTGCATCTCAAAACAGAGATGGGCTTGATCGATATCGAGCCGCATGAAATCGCCGTCATCCCACGCGGCGTGCGTTTTCAAGTGACTCTGCCTGATGGCGAAGCGCGCGGCTACGTTTGCGAAAACTTTGGCGTGATGTTGAAGCTGCCGGACCTCGGCGTGATCGGCTCGAACGGTTTGGCCAATCCACGCGACTTCTTGACGCCAACAGCTTGGTACGAAGACCGCGAAGGCGACTTCCAACTGGTCGCGAAATTCAGCGGCAATTTGTGGAGTGCGAAGATCGGTCATTCACCACTCGACGTGGTGGCTTGGCATGGCAATATGGCGCCTTACAAATACGATTTGCGCCACTACAATACGATAGGTTCGATCAGCTACGATCATCCTGATCCATCGATCTTTTTGGTCTTGCAATCACCAAGTAATACCCCAGGCGTCGACACGATTGATTTCGTGATCTTCCCACCGCGTTGGTTGGCGGCCGAAAACACCTTCCGTCCACCATGGTTCCACCGCAATATCGCCAGCGAATTTATGGGCTTGATTCATGGTCAATACGATGCCAAGTCAGCGGGCTTCCGCCCTGGCGGAGCCAGCTTGCACAACTGCATGAGCGGCCACGGCCCCGATGCGCCGACCTACGAAAAAGCCAGCACGATCGATACAAGCACGCCGCAAAAAGTCGACAACACCATGGCCTTCATGATCGAAACTTGCACCATCATTAAACCGACCCGCGCAGCAATGAATTCGCCGCAATTGCAGCCTGATTACTACCAATGCTGGCAAGGGATTAAGAAGAATTTCAATCCGAATCAGAAATAAGTTTGGTTCATCCAAAAGGCAGAATACTAAGCTCAACTTGCGCCAAGTCTTCCAAAAAGAAGGCAGCGCACGTCGAACAAAATGATTTATGTGAAAGCACACTATGACAGTACAACTCAACGAAACCCACAACCCAAGCTTGAAAAGTTGGGTTGCCTCCGCCAATGATGGCAACACCGATTTTCCGATTCAGAATTTGCCATTCGGTGTTTTCCGTCGCGCTGGTAGTCACGAGCATTTCCGCATTGGGGTCGCCATTGGCGATCAAATTCTCGATCTGCATTTAGCGCAGCAAGCTGGCATTTTTGCGGAAGTGACCAACTCCGCTTTAGCCAATGCACTCGCAGCATCAAGCCTCAACGCGCTGATGAATTTAGGGAATACCGTCTCTTCGCAAGTGCGTTTGGCTTTGTCCAAAGCCTTGCGTGAAGGTGCTGCTGCCCAAGAAAAATTGGTCGGTGCTTTGGTCACTCAAAGTGAAGCCGAATATGCCCTGCCTGCGCACATCGGTGATTACACTGACTTCTATACGTCGATTCATCACGCGACTTCGGTCGGCAAACTATTCCGTCCCGATAATCCTTTGCTGCCTAACTACAAATGGGTACCGATTGGATATCACGGTCGCTCATCGTCGATCGGCGTCTCTGGTCAGCAATTCCGTCGTCCCGTTGGTCAAACCATGCCACCGAATGCGCCCACGCCAAACTTTGGTCCCGCGAAACGCATGGACTACGAATGCGAAGTCGGTATGTTTATCGGCCAAGGTAACGAGCTTGGCGAAACGATTGCGGTTGAAGAAGCGGAACAGCACGTATTTGGTTTGTGCTTGCTGAACGACTGGTCAGCACGTGATGTACAAGGTTGGGAATATCAACCGCTCGGTCCTTTCCTCGCTAAGAATTTTGCCTCGACCATTTCACCATGGGTGGTGACCGTTGAAGCGCTCGCTCCCTTCCGTGCAGCATGGACGCGCGACGCCGCCGATCCTCAGCCTTTACCGTATTTGGATTACCCAAGTTTGCGCGAGCAAGGTGCTTTCGATATTGAATTGGAAGTCCTGCTACAAACTGAAAAAATGCGCGCCGACGGCACACCGCCACAACGCTTATCGTTATCGAATTTCCGCCACTCCTATTGGACCGTGGCGCAAATGGTCGCACATCACACCGTCAATGGCTGTAATTTGCAAGCAGGTGATTTCTTGGGCTCGGGTACACAGTCTGGCCCACGTCCTGAAGAAGCAGGTTCTTTGCTTGAACTAACCGAAGGTGGCAAAAAGCCTATCGTGTTTAGCAATGGGGAACAGCGCGTCTTCATGGAAGATGGTGATAGCATTATCATCCGTGGCTGGGCACAACGCGACGGCGCCGTGCGCATCGGTTTTGGTGAGGTCGAGGGGCGCTTATTACCAGCACGCTCGTTCTAAAACGCTTGTATCGCTTCAATCAACAACAGCTTGGTCGTCCAAGCTGTTGTTTTCCTTTTCTGACACGCTGATTGCATACAAAACGGATTGCAGTCAAAAGCTGTCTAGCCTAAGCTGTTGCTAAACAACATTCGATCCATCATGCCGCGCCATCGTTTCCTCGTCTCTTTGCTGGGCAAGCTCACCGCCTGCATCTTGCTGTGCGGCGCTCCTTACGCCTTTGCACAGAAGAGCGCGGTGAAGGCTGTGAAAGACAGCGATCTGATGCGGGTTCCTTTAATGGTCAGCGAAGAAATCTCTGACGATCTACGTCCACGCCCGCTACCGCCAGAAACCCGCGGCGTGCTCAAGTTTCTCGAGAGCCAGCTAGCGATCCAATTCGAGCTCAAGCGACAACCGTGGAAACGTGCACTGGATCGCGCTATGGCTGGCGAAGGTCTGATCTTTGGCGTCTCGAAAACCGAAGAGCGGCTCAAGGTTCTCAATTTTTCAGAAGCCCTTTACGAGGATCAGATTTGGCTGGTGACGCGTTGCGACAGCATGTTCCCATTCCGCACTTTGCAGGATCTGAAGGGCAAGACCATCGGTGTGGTTCGCGGTGCTAGCTCGGGCGAAGAATTCGACGCGCAAGCCAACAAACTTTTCCGCGTCGAAGATGACACAGGAGCCACCCAAGGGCGCTTCACCAAATTATTGCAAAGGCGCATGGATGCCTTGGTTTATTACAAAGCGAACACCACACCCCAACGGCTTGCTGATGAACTCAATCGCTTGTACATCCCACAAAAAAACCAAGATGCCTTTTGTGTTTTACCGCAAGCAATCACCAGTACCAGTATCCATATTGGGCTCGCCAAACATCTTGATCAAAGTTTGATCCAACGCATGAATCAGGTCATCATCAACGGCCGCAAAAACGGCGGTCTACAAAAGATGATCAAACTTGAGCAAGACTTGCAGTAAGCCGATGAAGCAAGGCCGCAAAACGCGTGCTTAACGCAGCAGAAATGCCAGAATAAATACCAAAAGAAGTAGTTTCAACAGACGCCAACGCGTCTTGCGCAAATGTGATCGCCGTACTGCTTTCGTTTGGTCTAGTTCGAATCGCTCTGCACTCATGTTGTCTCCCCTTTTAGCAGCGAAGAAGCAAGTTTTATTCCCTATAGATTTCAATCACAAAGAAATGGCAGAGTGTATGCGTGGAATGGGGCTCTAACATCGCCTTAAGCGAATTGCATTCATGAGGCAGAATCTCAAACATGTCTGCGTTAACGGTGTTGTTACTGTCCACTTTCGAACACGTCGCTCTATCACTTGTTCGCAATCGAACGATTTCTATCCCCACTTCAATCTAAAGCGAATTTTGCAATGCTCTTTCCTTGCGAGCGACGAGTGCCAAGGATAGAATGAGCCTTTGCATTTTTTCTGACTTGTTCGGCTCGAATTTATGTCCAGTTCCGCTCGCATACTTATTATCGATGACGACCCCGATGTCGCCGTCGCTGCACAAATGCTTCTGCGCCGTCGCTACGACGATATTCATGTGATCAGTCAAGCGAACAAAGTTGCGAGTCACCTCAAGCAACACTTGCCCGATGTCGTGCTTCTGGATTTCAACTTTACCGCGGGTCGCACTGATGGTGCTGAAGGCCTCGCGATGCTGGACCTACTACGTCAGCAAAACCCTGCGCCCGCGGTGATCGCCATTACTGCCTATGCCGATGTTCCTTTGGCAGTTGAGGCATTAAAACGCGGCGCCAGTGATTTCATCACCAAACCTTGGGACAACAGCAAATTACTAAGCACTATCGAGACCGCACTCGCCCGTCGTCAGAAAATCAAATCTGAACAAGCAGATGCACTCAGCATGTTGATGGGGCAATCGCGCGCCATGCATGAACTGCGTGCCATGATTCACCATGTCGCGCCAACCGAGGCGAACGTTTTGATTCTTGGTGAGAATGGGGTTGGCAAAGAATTGGTCGCGCGCGCTATTCACGCCTGCTCGCCGCGTAAAGATGCCAACTTCTTGGCGGTCGACATGGGCACCGTACCAGAATCAACTTTCGAAAGTGAGATGTTTGGGCATCGCAAAGGCGCTTTCACCGATGCGCGTAGTGATCGCCAAGGTCGGTTCCAAGCCGCGAATGGCGGAGTTCTTTTCTTAGACGAAATCGGCAACCTTGCCATGGGCGGGCAAGCCAAACTCTTAACGGCCTTAGAGCGACGCGAAGTCACACCGGTCGGCGCCGACAAGCCGGAAAAGATCAATGTTAGGATCGTCAGTGCTACCAATCTTTCGGAAGTCAGCTTATTCAATCCTAGCGTGTTCCGCACTGACCTTTTATTTCGTCTCAACACCATCGTCTTGCGCGTCCCCGCTTTGCGCGACAGACGAGAAGATGTTCCAGAATTGCTGCAACATTATTTGCACCACTTCGAGCAACAGTATCAACGCCCGAACAAAGAGGTGTCAGCCGAAGCACTCCAAGAACTCATGCGCTTCGAATGGCCGGGCAATGTACGCTCGCTCAAACATGCATGCGAACGCGCCGCCATTTTGACGCAAGGAGAGCAATACCAATTCGCCGACTTCGGTCTGATCACCGCACCAAACACCGCACCTGGGGCGCCGACTATGCCGCAGACGATGATCGCCGCCAATCCTCAAGCTGTTAACAGCATCAAGGCGCCAGCATCAAGTAGCGAAAATAGTAGCGAGAATAGCAGCGCTCAAAGCAGCAACAGTACAGACCAATTTAAACTCGCCGATCTAGAAAAAGAAACGATCAGCAATGCCATTGCCGAGGCCAATGGCAACATCAGTCAAGCCGCGAAGTTATTGGGCCTAAGCCGAGCGGCTTTGTATCGCAAATTGGAAAAACATGGCATCTGATCACTCCAAGCCGAGCCAGGCTGCCGTTCCACTGCTGCCCTTCATGATCGGTGCGCTACTGTGCTTGGCGGCCTGTGCGCTCACTAGTGCAGCAGTGGTTGGCAATTTCACCGAATCCAAACGCATGCTCGTGGCGGCAGCTCTACTCGCCCTGTTTGGCACCATCACTTTGGTCTCTTGGATCAAACAAATCAAGGCGCGTAAAACGATCATTATCTCGGAAGCTTTACCACTCAGCAGCATAGGAGAACATCAGCTACAGTCGCAGTTTCTGGAGCTAGAGAGTCGTATAGAACATGCGCCAATTGCACTGTTTGCAGTTCACGAAAGCAGCCAAGAAGTGCGCCCTCTCAACGGCAATGCACGCCGCATCCTCGCCCCCGGTCGTAGCAGCAATACTCAACAATTGTTTGAACAAATTCGCTCAAATACGGCAGGCAAGCGCACTTTGATTTTGTTCGAGACAGAACAGGGTCTAGAACGAGCGCTACTCGCATCCAGCGACATTTATTTACAAGGGGAGCAGCAAACCATGGTGGCGTTGATGCCGCTTGAAAGTGAATTGCAATTGGAAGCACAGAACGCGTGGCTCAAATTAATTCATGTATTGACGCACGAGATCATGAACTCTTTGACACCCGTCACTTCACTATCGCGCACCGCGCAGGACTTGCTTGGCGACTGTCAAACACAACTGAAATCAGCCGATTATGAAGACCTCAATACGGCTCTCGACGCCATTCATCGACGCGCATATGGGCTGGTCGAATTTGTCAGTAGCTATCGCAGCTTGTCGAACCTTCCTACAGCCAAACCTGAACAAGTTGGAATCAACGAATTTTTATCCCGTCTCTACGCATTGAGTATCCATCAATGGACACAACGGGGTGGCCGCATCTTGATTAGCTGCGAACCCCATAATTTGTGCGCAGTGTTCGATCCCAATCAACTCGAACAAGCCTTCATCAATCTCATTAAGAACGCCGAAGAAGCAACTGTAGGTCAGGCTCAGCCGGAATTACAGATTCACGCCAAGCTCACTCGTGGTAATCGATTGCGGATTGAAATTAGCGATAATGGCCCCGGTGTTCCAGAAGAATTAATTCCACAAATTTTCACGCCCTTCTTCTCAACCAAAGAACGCGGCAGCGGTATCGGTTTGGCACTAGTACGCCAACTCATACAAGGCAACGGTGGCACCGTACGTTATGCTCAACGGGTGCAGGGTGGAGCCTTATTCATTGTTAGCCTGTAGAACCTCTGGAATTCAAGCTCTCTAGATCTTGATTCGCTTATTTTTCCTGCGAGAAGAAACTAGACTTTTCATTACCAGGATAAGCCTGGTCGATATCCTTAATAATTTCTGTACCGAGTTCAATGTATTGGCGATAGCGCTCCAATAATTCAGCTCTATCGATCGAACGCTCTGTAAGATGACGGCCTTTACGTCCCGTGATCAACGAGAAGTGGTGTTTGAAATCATCATCACCACTAAAGTCATTTTCTAAATATTCCTGCAAGCGATTCTGGCGCAAGGCCCATTCGGTCTCAGCATGCTTTACTTGTGGCAAATAGTTCTGGTAAAGCTTGGTCAAACGTTCCAACAAAACATTGTTTTCTATCGTGATCAATTTGCCACTGGATGTAAAACCTTCATAGCGACTATTCTGTGGATTGAAATTAGTCTTCTTAGCGATCAAGGCATAAGCCTGATCAAACTCTTCTTCTTTGACCTCTGAGTTAGGTTTGAGTTGCGCCAAAAAACGCAATTTATCTTCGAGATTTTGGTCTTGATTTTGGATGATATACAGTTGATTGATGTCGGCCCGCAAGTCGCGTTTCAAGCCCAACAGAAACGACCTCACCTGCTGTTGCTCATGCCGATGCTCACCGATGCTATGAAACCAAATACTGAGGCTGACCGCGAACACGATAATCGCAATCTCCAAACCAATCTCTTTTAACTTATGCCATTTATCGTGTTCCTGATCAACCACGATATCGATCACGTTTTTGGTGTGATCGGCGATTTCCTGAAATGCCATAAATACTCTTCTTCAAAAACCAAAACAAAGTTGACGCAATTGATAAAACAAAAGAACGTGAGCTGGCTCACGTTCTTTCAATCGTTCTATTTTACATGCTTATCGAAGCCTATCGTTAATCTCGCAGCACCTGAACTGGTGCAATACGGACTGCACTAAAGGTGTGACGTAAAGTCGAAAGAACCGCCACCACGAGCCCCACTAACAATGCACCAAGGATGGTTGTCACACCTATCGGTGCGCGTTCTAGGAATCCCGATAAATACTCCTGAATGCGCCAGTAAGCGATGGGGAGACCGATCACGGCACCGATACCGATCAAGACGAAGAACTCCTTAGCTAATAGCTTAGTGATCGCCGCACCGTTCGCGCCGTAAAGCTTACGTAAGACGATTTCCTTAGTACGCCTTTGCACACTATAGGCAGCCAACACATAAATACCAAAAGCGGCAATCGCAATCGTGATCAAGCTTGCGCCTGTCAACAAATGAGCGATACGTAAATCGGCTGCATTCTGATCGGCGAAATCCGCCTCCATGGTTGAAATACGCGTCATCGCATTCGGAAAATAGCGATTCCACATACTTTCAATCGCAGTTTGTAGTTGCTCTTTGCTGCCCTCTGTACGGATCGTGAAAGTAGTGCCCCAGTTACCAAAAGCGTAGTAGGTTGCTTGATCTGGCTGACGGGGATCAGCGTTGCGAATGTCGGCAACCACACCAATCACTTGCCGGGTTTCGCCCCGTTGATTCACGAATTTACCAACCGCTTCTTCGTTGCTCGCAAAGCCGAGCTTCTTCACGGCACTCTCATTCAAGACGATACCTGGTTCTGCTTCCAAACGATCCGTCGCCGAATCAAACAAGCGGCCTGCTTTTGGGCTCATACCTAGTGTTTGGAAAAACTCTGGGTTCACCATCAACCAACGTAGACTCACCTTTGGTTTTCCCTCGATGGCTACTTCATCGGCGTTGTGCAAACTCCGAGATCCCTCGTTAGCAACGGTGACTTTCGACACGCCAGGAATACGCTTCAATGCATCGTAAAAAGCGCGTCCGGTGGCATCCTTCAAACCAACCGGAGCCTCGACTACGACTAATTGATGCGGATCGAAACCAGGATTCAACTGCGTTAGAAATTTGGTCTGCCAAGTCACCGCAATCGCTAGAGCCGATAGACCCATGGCGGTGGCAAACTGTGCGACTGTGAGAACACGACGAATCTGCAAGCCTTTCGCCGTTTCGGCATTGCCACGGCCAGCAAGTGCCGCTGTTGGCAATACCTTCAATGCTGTCCAAGCCGGATAGGTGCCCGACAATAAGCCAAGGACGATACTCGCAACGAAACACAAAGCGATCGAGACCGGTGTGAAGACATTGTCGAGCACCAAATTCACCATGTCACCGAAAGTCGGCAACAAGAGCCAAGCGAACAACAAACCAAGCGCTGCGGCCAAGACGCAGACCAAGACGGACTCGCTCAAAAATTGGCGCAAAACTCTTCCAGCACTTGCCCCCAGCACCTTGCGCATCGCGATTTCGCGCTGACGTCGCACTGAACGCACCGTCGCCAGATTGAGATAGTTGGTCATCGCCAGCATCAAGATCAAGACGGCGATCGCCGTTAAACCCATCAGTATCTTTGGATCATTCAATTGCGCAGATCGCATATTCGGATCGAGGTTCAGATCGCGCAATTTCTTGATCTTGTACTCGATAAGCTCGCCACCCTTTAGATCTTGCAGGCGAGGTTTCACGAATTGATCATAGAATTTGCTCTTCTTAAGCGCATCATAGATGGCGTTTTCTGCCGCTTCGGTTGTGGTATTCCCCGTAAAGCGCATGAACACCATGCCATTGGTTGAGCCCCAGTTTTCGATCGCATTGCGGCGCCAACCTGCTTCCCAGGTTGCATTATCAAGACCGCCTAGGGCCTGAAACGGCGCAGCAGTATTGCTCGGTGGATTCGACAGCAATGCCGTAATGGTATAGGTCTTACCATCGATCAAAACCGACTTCCCCACAACATCGGTATTACCAAACAATTTCACAGCGGTCTTCTCTGTCAATGCCATCGCATCGGGGCGTTTAATCGCTGCATCAAGATCGCCACTAATTGGTTTGATTCCAAATATCTTTTTGAAATCGAGATCGACTAAACTCAGCTCGATTGATTGCACGCGTTCACCATAACGTACATCGACTGGACGTGTGGAATACACCGACGCGATTAGAGGCAAGCCACTATTTACCAAGGCTTCGCGTCCCTTAAAAGGAATCGCGCCATTCCATTCATTGAAGCCTTCCATATGCCATTTCTCATTGGCGTAATAAACCTGATCAACGTCAGCTACATGGGTATCAAAGTTGGTTTGGTAGCGAACTAATCCCAACAACAGAAAACACACGGCGAAGCCAATCGACAGACCAAGGATGACGATGGCAGAATAGCTTGGTTCTTTGATCAGCAAACGCCAACCAATTTTAAAATCACGAAAATTCATCTCAAACACTTCCCCAATTAAGCTGCGCGTAAAGCATCAACCACAATTCGACCATCGAGCAGATGCAAGGTGCGTGAGGCTTGCGCTGCATGCGACGGGGAGTGAGTGACCATCACCACAGTAGTACCTTCAGCATTGATCTGACGCAGCAA
>CAYWNE010000040.1:0-27627 GCA_964459555.1 uncultured Burkholderiaceae bacterium
AAAGGTGCCCACTCGGTATGTAATTGAACACCGTTGTACTGCGGAACCACTGAAACGGTGTACGTATTCGATGCTGGTGGGGAGGCCGCCGAAGAGATCGACACGGAAGCGCTCAGCACCGCAAGCAAAATCGATTTAAGCCAACAACGCCGCAAAAACATCTAAGCTCCTCAATTCTCGTTAATTGAAAAAAGAGCGACAGAAAACGGGGATCGCTGATGCGTTCCCTCATCATACATCTACTTGCCTGAAATAAACAAAATACGAAGACTGCGAACGGTTGTTTGTTTGTTTTTCACGACCATTCATTGTGATTAGTTCATGTTCAATTACTTTATAGGCAATGAAGAGGGAGATACTCTCACACAAGTCTACAGCCGAGTGACATAAAAACGCGGTGTATGGTCGGCGAGCGGTTTCACTGGATTCACCAAACTAGCAAGCCCCAGTGAGGGTCGGGGCCCACGTAATTCAATCAGCTGACCAACGTGCACAAAGCCCATGGACTCCAATGGGACTTTACATACGAGGTCCTCATCATCAACGACGCGAAATATCGACTGTGTCAACAAACTATCAGCAAAAGCTTGATTGCCAACCCGCGGCGATCCAAAGGTATAACACGCGAGGAATTGATAGCGAGTGCAGGCCAAGGTCGCCAACGCGGCCCCTAAACTATGCCCGGTGACCCAAACCGGGCCATGCTCTGCCTCTAAGGCATTTTGAATCGCGCCCCAAACGCTGTTTAATGCGCGCTCAAAACCGCGATGAACAAAGACTGCCTCTCCGCCCGCTGGGACCAAGCCTATGCCACCCACATCTGAGTCGGTGATAAAGTCCCGAATATCCTGCTCTGTGCCGCGAAATACTAAGACGCGCAAACCACTTGCTTGGTGCCGAACCAGCATCGCTTGGGTGTGGGTCAGGCGATCTTGGAAAAATGCGAGCTGCTCAAATCCACCTCGGACCAAAAATTCCCGCCGAGTAGGATGCGGTGGTGCAGCGTCTTCCTCGATATCATGGCGATACACCAGACGACTCAATTCCGCACAACACACTGCGTTACCTTGATGATAGTGTTGGGCCTCAAGATCCAAGTTGGG
Organism: uncultured Burkholderiaceae bacterium; assembly: GCA_964459555.1. GTDB lineage: Bacteria > Pseudomonadota > Gammaproteobacteria > Burkholderiales > Burkholderiaceae_D > Undibacterium. The sequence continues at coordinate 1,104 of CAYWNE010000040.1, forward strand.
CATGGCACGTAGCGCGAAGAAATCACGCGAACGTCCTGGGTAAAGAAGCTGTCGCCAAGCCTTCGTCATCCACCACATAATGTGCTTTCTTTTCGAATTGAGTAGTTCGAATACTATCGCATTCCAACACAGTGCATAAGTCGAACTGTATGCAAAGCGCTCAAGGACGACTCGCAAACCACAGATCTACAAAAAAGCCAGCAATGTCACAAAATATTCTATGCGTAGCTATTACACTTAGGCCTAAATGGAACATGAAATTGGCTCATCTTAAACTACATTTGATCAAACCATCCTCATATCAGCCACTATGCTGCTTTCGACGATCCGCATCACCAGCCTAGCCCTTACCGTCTTGATTGCCACTTCCAGTTGGCAAGTCGCACGGGCGAACGAACGGCCTCTACTTCGCGCACTCACCAGTGAGGATGCCTACCCTTACAATTTTCAATTTAAGAAGAAGATTGATGGCTTAGTCTACGAAATCGCCAAACTCATTTCGAACCGTAGCGGGTATGAATTAAGAGCCGAGGCTCAACCATGGACGCGGGCGTTACAAACGGCAAAAGACACCCCCAACACCTTGGTCTTTAGCCTCGCAAGAAATGCCGAGCGTGAGCCTGCCTACCATTGGATCGGGCCTGTCACCACCAGCGAGGTTTGGCTTTTCAAACTCAAAAACCGCACGGACCTTAGGCTCGACAAACTCGAAGATATCAAGGTCTATACGGTCGGTGATGTGGCCAGCAGCTCGACCACGAGCTTGCTACAAAAGTATGGGGCAAAAGTAGATTCGGCACCGAGCAATGTTTCGAACTGCCGTAAGTTCAAAGCAGGTCGGGTCGACTTCATCCCTTTCGACCCCAATGGCATCAAGATCTTTTTACACACCTGCGGACTCAAACCAGAGGATGTCGAACGTAGTCTCCATTTGCCACGTGATACAGCCCTGTACATCGCCCTCGGCAAACGCAGCGATCCCGAACTTGTGCAACAACTCCAAACGCAATTTCAAGCCATCGTCAAAGACAAGAGTTTGCAACGCCTACACGAACAATGGAAAATTCAGTATAAGGCACCCTCGATTTAGATACTCATTTTTTTAGGCGACCACTTACCAAGCTTGGATTTGCCCGAAACTGAGTTCGAACTTAGCTAAGTATTTGCGCAAGCGATCTGCATCATTCGACATCTTCTTGCCTTGACGGCTCTGACTAAACAAGCGTCGCCCCGCTTCAGATAGAGTGTGAGCCGAACGACAAACGCCGATCACATATTCAAGCTGTACGCAATCGAATGGATCTAGCATTTCACGTAGGCGCTGCCACTCTGGGTGGCTCAAGGCATCGTCTTGCACTGAGAGCCTTGCACTATCCCCAAGTTGATGTTGGCGTGCACGCAATCGTTCCAATTCGCGCTCAACGTTGGCTTGATCAATACGCCCACCATCAGCCAGCGTAGCCAGCCGCAGTAGGCTCGCTGAAAGATCACGAAAATTGCCGGCCCAGGTTGTACTATCCTCCATCGCGTATTGCAGGTAAATCTTCTTGGCATCGGAATTGAAACGTACCTTTTTACCGAGCTGATCAACGATGCGCTCCAACTCGAAATCAAGATTCGGCTCGATGTCTTCACGCCTATCTTTCAAGCCCGGTAGCTGATACAACCACGTGTTGATACGAGCAAACAAGTCTTCGCGAAAACGTCCTGCTCGCACATCTTCAGCAAGGTCGCGATGCGTGCCTGCGATCAGCTGAAAATCACTGGCGACTTCTTTGTCGCTCCCCATGGGGAAGAAGCGTTTTTCCTCGATTGCCTTCAGCAACATCGCTTGTTCATCGAGCCCGAGTTCGCCGATTTCATCGAGAAATAGGAGTCCGTGATCCGCGGCTTTCAAATAACCCGCTCGCGCTTGCAATGCGCCGGTGAACGATCCTTTCACGTGTCCAAACAAGGCCGACATCGCACCATCACCGCGCAGCGTTGCACAATTCACGTCAACAAAATCGCCATGCAATTGGTGCTTGGCTTTCTTGAGCTCATAAATGCGACGCGCTAAAAAAGATTTACCTGCGCCTGTCGGCCCGGTCAATAGAATCGGTGTTTGCGAACGCACCGCGACTTGTTCGATTTCTTCGATGGTGCGATTGAAACGCGCATTGCGGGTGGCAATTCCAAACTTGAGGAAGGACACATCTTCTTGTCGCTCTTGCTCAAACCGCGCGGCCAATTGATTGTATTGCGAGAGATCCAAATCAACGATGGCGATCTGCCCCGTCTCGGGGAATCCCTCGCGCCGTGGCGGCGAGGTTTGTATCAGTTTAGCGGGAAAGTAACGCGCTTCAGTCAGCAAGAACAAACAGATCTGCGCCACGTGGGTACCGGTGGTGATATGCACCAAATAGTCGAAAGCCTGTGTATCAAAGGCATAGTGACGAACAAATTCATACAAGGCTGAATAAACCTCAACAAAATCCCAAGGATCTTTGATGCGCATCAGCACCGGCTCGACCACAGTTTCAGGTGAAACGCGTTGAATATCGGCAATCACCAACTTCAAGAGATCGGCCCGATCGCCACCATGGAACAAGACCAGCTTGTGCACCAACATGTCTTCCTGCTGGCATAAAGAAATGGTCGGACGCCAACGCTGCCAACGTTGGGCATTAAAACCTGCATCGAGGGTCGTCCCCAAGAAACCAAATACGACTTTTTCCATCTCTGTTTGCTCTCGAATTCACTACAGTGCCGATAAGATCCGGCCTTCACAGCAGACATCATACTATCTAATTTTATAAATCATGATCTATTTTTCTCATTTTGTCTAAACAAGCATCATTACCAAAGCCGCCACTCTAGGTACCCAAAGATAGTTTTAGTTATATAAATCAATCACTTAACAATTTCCACTCTGATTACCGCAAAACCTGGCACACAAATCGCAATAGTAGAAACGTTCGACGCAAATTTGTTTGCAACAGGCAAGGGTTCAAAAGCCCTTCCGGTACCTAAGCCTCAAACCACAGTCTCTCGTGTCTTGATTGGTTTTATGTATGCCGCAACAAAGGAGCCCGGGTACTTGCGGTGGTCTGGTGACTAGCTTCAGGTTCAATTCCTGGCATCGCGCCAATGGATAGCTCATTTGGTAGAGCAACTGAACGTAATCAGTGTGTAGCGGGTTCGAATCCCGTTCCAGAACCTTCAAAAGGTATATGTATGTAGTACAGGGTGGAATCAGAAAACCAAGCATGGCAGCAAGATCGCCAAGTGAACGTTGAAGATTCTTATGTTGAACCGCTTTTTTTGAACTTCGTGTTCATAGCGTAGAGAACGGCAAAGCAGCTCCACTAGCTAAGTAGCATCAAGCTCGTGATTGCTAGCGATACAAAGAAAGAAGTATCGCAGCACTGCATGCCTCCCAACGCTTCGACAACGAACAACAAATCGAGCCGCTCTTCATAAAACACCCTGCTTAATAAATTGAAAGAAGAAGAAAAATGCAATTAAAAATCAAAGTACAAAAAAATGAACGCGCCATCTTATTCAAGGACAAAGCCTTTGCTGCGATCTTGGCACCAGGTGAATATCGCTATTTCGATCCCTTCAAAAAATATTCTGCACAGATGTTCGATATGGATAATGTGCGCTTCCAACACGCTTGCGCAGAGTCCCTTCGTCGCCATGAAGCTGAAGTGGTTGCTGAGAACTTTCACGTGATTGATGTGGAAGATCAAGCCATCGTGCTGCGTTACGAAAACAAAAGTCTGGTCGAAATCTTGGCGCCAGGCTCACGCAAACTTTATTGGAAGTTTGGTGCTGAGCAGGCCTTCGAAAGCATCGATATCTCACAAGACTTCTCTGTAACCAAGAACTTAATGAGCTACTTGGCACAACCAACTTTGCGCGGTAAAGAGATCTTTGGTTTACAGAACATTTTGACGGTTTTGGTACCTGAGTCGCATGTAGGTTTGTTGAAAGTGGACGGTAAATTGCAGCAAGTTTTAGGCCCTGGAAAAACCGCTTACTGGCGTTTCAACCGTGATATCAGCGTGGATTTAGTGGATACACGTTTGCAAGCCTTGGAAGTATCAGGACAAGAAATCTTAACCAGCGATAAAGTGAGCTTGCGTGTGAACTTGAACGCGAACTGGCAATTTGACGATGTGGAGTTGGCCTATGCACGCTTAGCGAAACCGTCAGAACATATCTACCGCGAATTGCAATTTGCTTTGCGTGCTGCGGTGGGGACGCGCACTTTAGATGAACTGTTAGAGAACAAACAAATCATCGATAATGTGGTCAATCAACATATGCAAGAAAAACTGCAAAGCTTTGGTGTGCGCGTCTTGAGTGTAGGTGTAAAAGACATCGTGTTGCCGGGCGATATGAAAGTCTTGTTGGCGCAAGTCGTAGAAGCAGAGAAAGCAGCGCAGGCCAATGTAATACGTCGTCGTGAAGAAACTAATGCAACGCGTTCCATGTTGAATACTGCCCGTGTGATGGAAAACAACCCAACCGCACTGCGCTTGAAAGAGTTGGAGACTTTGGAAAAAATTGCCGAACGTATCGATAAGATCTCTGTGATCGGTGGTTTAGATCAGGTCTTGAATGGTTTGGTGAAGTTGAAGGTGTAAATTGTAGGGGGGTGCAACCCGCCCTACACAACTACAAAGCGATTTAGCGTCACTCCTGCGCAGGCAGGTGTCCAGCGACTCTCCTTGAGTGACGAAAGCCGCTGGATTCCTGCCAAAAGCACGCAGGAATGACAAACCCAAAATAACAAGACCGTTTGAACACTGGAAGCGTTGAAAAGAATCAAAAATCAAATGAACGTCTCTTCCTACAAGAGAGAAAAATGAAAGCACAAAATTACCAATTACTAGAAGTTGAAAATGCAGCACCGATCAAGATGTGGACCGAAGGTGTCCCTGTCGAAGACGACGCCAAAGAACAGTTGATGAACACGGCCAAGATGCCTTTCATCTTTAAACATTTGGCGGTGATGCCCGACGTGCACTTGGGGAAGGGCTCCACTATTGGGAGCGTGATCCCTACCCATAAAGCGATTATTCCAGCAGCTGTCGGCGTGGATATTGGTTGCGGGATGATTGCGTGCAAAACCACCTTGAACGCCAAAGACTTGCCCGATAATTTGGGTCCATTGCGCGCGGCGATTGAGAAAGCGGTTCCACATGGCCGCACACCGAATCGCGGAGGTCGTGATAAAGGTGCTTGGGGCGATCGTCCACCCACTTTGGTCGATGAAGCTTGGAAAACTTTGGAACCGGGTTTCAAAGCAATCACTGAGGACTACCCAAAACTAAAGAACACCAATCAGCATAAACACTTGGGGACTTTGGGAACGGGAAATCACTTCATCGAGATTTGCTTAGATGAAAACGATACAGTGTGGATCATGTTGCACTCGGGATCGCGGGGTGTAGGAAATGCGATTGGAACGCTGTTCATCGAACTGGCCAAAAAGGATATGCAACAACACTTGTGCAATATTCCCGATCAAGACTTGGCCTACTTCGAAGAAGGAAGCAAGTACTTTGGCGACTATGTGAAAGCGGTAGGATGGGGACAACAATTCGCCAAAACCAATCGTGAAATCATGATGCAACATGTGATCGATGCCATTCGTAAGATCATCACCAAACCATTCGAAACGCACTTGGAAGCGGTGAACTGTCACCACAACTATGTGCAAAAAGAAAAGCACTTCGGTGAAGAAGTTTATGTGACTCGTAAAGGTGCGGTATCGGCCAAGAAAGGCGAGTTGGGAATCATCCCAGGATCGATGGGAGCACGCAGCTACATCGTACGTGGTTTAGGGAACGAAGAAAGCTTTCAATCCTGCAGCCACGGCGCCGGACGAACCATGAGCCGTACCAAAGCGAAAAAGCTGTTCACGATCGAAGACCAAAAACGTGCAACCGAAGGCGTGGAATGCCGTAAAGATGCCGATGTGATCGATGAGATCCCTATGGCTTACAAAGACATCGACGCTGTGATGGAAGCACAAAAGGATTTGGTGGAAGTGGTGTATACCTTGAAGCAAGTGGTTTGTGTGAAGGGTTAAATCCACTACGTTTGATCAAAACTCTTCTTGTAGCAGGAGGAATCGATGGCGACGCAGATCAGGCGTCGATCAATTCCAACTGCTACTAAGCTCACATACCGCACTAACAGAAGAACAATGAATTAGAACCATGATAAAAATAGATGCATCACAAGGTGAAGGCGGCGGTCAAATTTTGCGTACTGCATTGGCGCTGTCTATCATCACGCAACAAGCAATTCAGTTAACGAACATCCGCGCCAAACGCAGTAAACCTGGTTTGATGCGCCAGCATTTGACCTGCGTAAAAGCGGCGCAGGCGATCTCTGATGCTGAAGTCACTGGCGACAGCTTAGGAAGTTGCGAACTGAGTTTTTCGCCAAAGACGGTGAAGGCTGGCGACTATCAATTTGCGATTGGCACTGCGGGTAGCTGCGCCTTGGTATTGCAAACCATACTCTGGCCGCTGTTGTTTGCAGATCAGCCAAGTAGCGTCGTGATTGAAGGCGGCACCCACGTGCCCATGTCGCCGTCGTTCGAATTCTTGGAATACAGCTTCCTTCCAGCACTGCGTCGTATGGGCGTCGAGACGCAAATCGAACTCGTGAAGCATGGCTTCTTCCCCGGCGGGGGCGGAAAGATTAAAGCGCTGATTCAACCATGGAAAAATAAAAAGGCGCTTGACCTTTGCCAGCGTGGCGAACGCATCAGTCAGCACGCGCTGTGCCTGTTCGCGAATCTCGAACAAAGCATCGCTGATACCCAACTGGCCGAAGTAAGACGCTATTTGAACTGGTCTGACGCAGACGTCGTCCATCACGGCCTACGCAATTCGCACGGCATTGGCAATGCTTTGATACTGGGTGTGCAATCGAGTGAACATACTGAGATTGTCACCGGCTATGGGGATAAAAGCCGTTCAAGCGGACAAGTCGCACAAGTGGCTTGCGATGAGATGAAACAGTATCTCAAGAGTCGTGCTGCGATTGGTGAGCATCTTGCTGATCAGCTTTTGATACCATTGGCTTTGGCTGGCGGGCGATTTACTTGCAACCATATGAGTTCGCATTTCAGGACCAATTCTGAGATTATTCAGCGTTTCCTGAATGTGGCGTTCGACACCGCAGAAACAGAGCAAAACTGTTTCGAGATTACCGTGCGACATCGCTACGTCTGAGCACTTTGGTTTCAGTGCCGAGAAACACGGCTCAACAAGTCTAGGAAAAATCAACATGTATTTGAAAGAAAACGAGCAGGCGGTACAAACGGTCATCCAAGACCGCCTCACTCGCATCGAGCAAGAATACGAGGTCAAGATCCTGCTCGCCATTGAGTCTGGCAGTCGCTCTTGGGGTTTTGCTTCGCCTGATAGTGATTGGGACGTACGTTTTATCTACGTGCATCGCGAGCCGTGGTACTTCAAAGTACATCAAGGTCGCGATGTCATCGAAACCGGGATCGAACAACATCCGCTTGGCGAACTCGACATCAATGGTTGGGAGTTGCGCAAGAGTTTGCAACTGCTGCATAAAAGCAATCCAGCTTTGATGGAGTGGCTGCAATCGCCTTTGGTCTATCGCCGCGATGAAGTCGTCATGCAGAATTACGCAAGACATGCCGAAGTTTTCTTCAAGGCACAGGCTTGTTTTCAGCATTACGTCAGCATGGCGATCACCAATCACAAGCAATATCTGCAAAGAGATCAAGTTCGTCTGAAAAAATATTTGTATGTGTTGCGCCCTATTTTTGCCTGCCAATGGATAGAGCAATTCAATACGATGCCGCCCATCGAGTTTCACAAAATGGTCGATACACTGTTACCGCATGGCGTTTTGCGTGACGAAATCAATCAACTCTTAGCAAAGAAAATGGCGGGCGGTGAAACTGAAGAAGTCGCTCCTATTGTCAGGCTCACTCAGTTCATTGAGTCTGAGCTCGAGCGACTGAAGCAAAAGCAAATACATGTTTCCGAATTGTCGTCACAGGCTTATAAGGATTGTGATCGTTTTTTGATGGAGACGATCCAAAGCTGGCGATGAAACAAGAGAACTGAGAGAATAGGAAAGAATTCCTGTTCTTTCAGTATTTGCTCCATAAAAAAAGTCCTGCGGCCGTGGATCGATAACCCTAGTCCGCAGAATTTCTTTCGTATTGTTTAGCACCAAGCTTGGTGCTCGCAAGCTTGACGAGGTCACACTATGTCAAAATTCTTCGCTGCTGCAATTCTGAGTTTGTGTTTCATTAGTTTCGCTTGGGCACAGTCCGCGCCACAAGAAGTCAAATCTCAGGAAAGCAAAGACTCGCCGTTGACTCAACTTCAGAAAATGTTACCCGAAGGTGTAGAACTGCCAGAGGCGATCACACAACTTCAAGAAAAATACATCGCACTTCAAGAAAAACTAGTCGCACTTCGACAATACAAAATGTCGAAGGGAAAAGGCGACGCGAATGCGCTCGATGCGGCGAAGCTCGGTCTTCTACAATCCAAACTAGGCATAGAGAAAGATCAAAGCAAGAAGTTGGAGATCTTGCAGGAGATCGTCAAAATTAGATCCGAATCACTTGCTCGCTCTCAAAGAAAGCAGAAAAACGGTAAAGCAAACGAAGACGAAACGCTTTTGCAGGAAATTCAACTGGTCGCAGTGCAAATCGAATTATTAAAGGCTGGTAAGAAGTAAACTCGATTCACAGTACCTGAGCGATACCGCGCCCCCTGAATACTGAGTCTGACCCAGTTCGTGATTCCTATGCCCCAACCCAAAGAAAACAATAGCGTAAGGGCAAAAGAACCGAAAAAATTTTATTAATTCAATTTCTTTAATGTCAACCGTAAAGATATGAATGGCGTTGCTCACTGATGTATCCCCCTTTAACTTTCAAATATTAGAGGCACGCCATGCGCCAGCATATTCTTCTTTTCATAGTACTCTTCGCACTTTGTCACCAAACTCCAGCCCAAGCTCAGGAGATGCCAGATACGAAAACTGAGTCCATTCCGCTGGTAAAACTCCAACAACAGCGAATTGCAGTCCACGAAAAGCTCTTCTTGGCTGCCCAACAAGCCTTCCGTATGGGCTACTTGAATCAAGCAGGACTTGATAGTAAAGAAATTGAACTGATTCAAGTGAAACTCGGCTACGAAACACAAGGCCAGAAACGGACCGAGCTGCTGACACGCATTATCAAACTCGAGAAAGCCAAGCTAGGCTACGTCGAGCGTGACTACGCCCTCGGGCAGGCCAATCACGAAGACAAATTGCAGCAAGAGTCTCGTGTGCTCAACGCCGAGATTGAACTTCTCACACAACAGAAATAATCCTGCTTCCTAGCGTGATCACACAGTCTCGGCTACAAGCAAGCCCTATGTGATCTCCAATCCCCCACTTTGACCGGCACTTTCGCCTATTGCACCGCAACATGGTTCAGTTCTCTCGATCGATGTGATTTGATTGAGAAAATCAAGCAATAAATTTCTTGGAATAGATCAAGAAACAACCCTCGCTTGCTTGCCAACAAACAGCGATTTGTGGATACTTTGCGCCAGAAAGTGAATTGCTTTCCTAGAGAGAAAACGGGACCTCCTCGCTTCTCATAATGAGGTCATGCTCCACAAGAGTCGACTTCTCACATAACAAAAACTGCCGCTACATCACAGTGGCGGCGCATCAAACGTATTTTGCTCAACACAATTGAGCAAGGAGACAGACATGCCAAACACTGAACCGTTACGTCTACACGTACCGGAACCGACAGGCCGTCCTGGCCAAAAGACTGACTTTTCCTATTTGCGACTTTCACCAGCGGGTGAAGTGCGGCGTCCTGAGATTGATGTGACGCCGGTCGATACACGTGATATCGCTTATTCGCTGATTCGCGTGCTCGACGAGAAAGGCAATGCGGTTGGTCCTTGGGTTCCTGACATCAGCATCGAACAACTGCGCGCTGGTATGCGTGCCATGATTAAGACTCGCATTTTTGATGGACGGATGTTGATCGCTCAGCGTCAAAAGAAAATGTCCTTCTACATGCAAAGCCTGGGTGAGGAAGCGATTGGTGCAGCGCAAGCGATGGCTTTGAATCGCGACGATATGTGCTTCCCCACCTATCGCCAACAAAGTATTTTGATGGTGCGTGATGTGCCGCTCAAAGGCTTGATTTGCCAATTGCTGTCAAATGAAGGTGATCCGCTCAAGGGCCGTCAATTGCCGGTCATGTATTCGATCAAAGAAGCCGGATTCTTTTCGATTTCGGGCAACCTCGCAACGCAATACATACAAGCGGTCGGCTGGGCGATGGCATCAGCGATTAAGAACGATACCAAGATCGCCTCAGCGTGGATCGGTGATGGTGCGACTGCCGAAGCCGACTTCGATACCGCTCTCACCTTTGCGCACGTCTACCATGCGCCAGTGATTTTGAATGTGGTCAATAATCAGTGGGCGATCTCGACTTTCCAAGCGATTGCTGGTGGTGAGAATACGACTTTCGCAGCGCGTGGTGTGGGCTGCGGTATCGCTTCTTTGCGTGTCGACGGCAATGATTTCTTGGCGGTGTATGCGGCCTCCAAATGGGCCGCTGATCGCGCACGCAATAATCTTGGCCCCACTTTGATTGAATGGGTTACTTATCGTGCCGGCCCGCACTCAACTTCCGATGATCCATCGAAGTATCGCCCCTTGGATGATGCGAGCCACTTCCCACTTGGCGATCCTATCGCCCGTTTGAAACAGTATTTGATTAATCAAGGCGCATGGTCTGAAGAAGAGCATGAAGCCACCCACAAAGAATTAGAAGCACTCGTGATTGCTGCCCAAAAAGAGGCAGAAGCCCTTGGTACTCTGGCCGACAACCATGTCTTCAGCCCTGCTGAAATGTTCGAAGATATTTACGAACACATGCCAGAACATTTGCGCCAACAGCGCCAACAATTGGGTCTCTAATTTTGAAGCGAGTGTTACATGAGTGAGAATAATCAAAACAAAACCGCGCCGATGACCATGATTCAGGCGCTGCGTTCGGCCATGGATGTCATGCTAGAGCGCGATAACAATGTGGTGGTGTTTGGCCAAGACGTCGGTTACTTTGGTGGCGTATTCCGTTGTACCGAAGGCCTGCAAAAGAAGTATGGCAAATCGCGCGTATTCGATGCGCCGATTTCCGAAAGCGGCATCGTCGGAGCGGCGATTGGTATGGGTGCTTATGGTTTGCGCCCCTGCATTGAGATTCAATTTGCCGATTACATTTATCCTGCCTACGATCAAATCGTGTCTGAAGCAGCGCGTTTGCGTTTCCGCTCGGCCGGCGACTTCACCGCACCGCTAACGATACGCACACCTTGCGGTGGCGGTATTTACGGTGGTCAAACTCATAGCCAGAGTCCTGAGGCGGTGTTCACCCACGTTTGCGGTTTGCGTACCGTGATGCCATCGAATCCTTATGATGCAAAAGGGTTGTTGATCGCCTCGATCGAAAACAATGACCCGGTGATTTTCCTGGAACCGAAACGTTTGTACAACGGCCCTTTCAATGGTCATCACGATCAACCTGTGGTGCCTTGGTCTAAACATGCGAGTGGCAATGTGCCGGAAGGCTATTACACCGTGCCGCTCGAGAAAGCCGCCATCTTCCGCGAAGGTAAAGACCTCACCGTGCTTGCCTACGGCACCATGGTCTGGGTGTCTGAAGCGGCCGCCAATGAGAGTGGCGTTGATGCGGAAATTATCGACTTACGTAGTTTGTGGCCTTTGGATTTGGAAACCATCGTCGCTTCGGTCAAGAAAACCGGCCGTTGCGTGATCGTGCATGAAGCGACTCGCACTAGCGGCTTTGGTGCTGAATTGACAGCCTTGGTTCAAGAACATTGTTTCTACCACTTAGAAGCGCCTATCGAACGCGTGACGGGTTGGGATACCCCTTACCCTCATGCGCAAGAATGGGATTACTTCCCAGGCCCTGCGCGCGTCGGCGCAGCATTCAAACGTGCGATGGAGAAATAAGATGGGTATTCATGTCATTAAAATGCCGGATATCGGTGAAGGTATTGCAGAAGTTGAATTGGTCGCATGGCATGTGAAGCCGGGCGACACCGTGGTTGAAGATCAAGTCATGGCCGATGTCATGACTGATAAAGCGACCATCGAAATCCCTAGTCCTGTGAACGGCAAAGTGCTGGCACTCGGCGGCGTGGCTGGCCAAGTGATGGCGGTGGGTTCTGAATTGATTCGCATCGAGGTCGAAGGTGCGGGTAATGTGGATGCCAATGCGTCCGTGGCACCTGCTGCACCTGCTGCTCCTGTAGCTACTGCTCCGGCACCTGCTGCCAGCACGACAGCCGCGGCGGCTCCCGCCAAGATCGATGCACCTGCACCGGCTAAAGCGGAAGCTGCGCCGGTTACCAACAAAACGAGCTCTCAAGCTAGCGCCAATTCGCAAAGTAAGAGCACGAGCATTCCAGCAGCGGCGCGTGCCAATGGCGAGAAGCCGATCGCCTCTCCAGCGGTCCGTCGTCGCGCTTGGGATCTCGGTATCGAATTGCAGTTTGTGCCGGGCACTGGCACGGCGGGTCGCATCACGCACGAAGATCTCGACGCCTTTATGGCGCGTGGAGAGATCAATCTATCAGCGGGCGGTTCAGCTTACCGTGAACTGCATGAAGAAACTGCGATTCCTGTGATCGGGTTGCGTCGCAAGATCGCGCAGAAAATGCAAGAAGCCAAACGTCGCATTCCGCACTTCTCGTATGTGGAAGAAGTCGATGTCACCGAACTCGAAGCACTGCGCCAACAACTCAATCAGAAGTGGGGCAAGCAACGTGGCAAACTCAGTTTGCTGCCTTTCTTGATGCGTGCAGTGGTGCTGGCGGCACGTGACTTCCCACAAATGAATGCGCGTTACGACGATGAAGCTGGCGTGGTCACGCAACATGCCGCCATTCATCTTGGTATCGCTGCTCAAACTGATTCTGGTTTGATGGTACCCGTGGTACGTCATGCAGAAGCACGTGACTTGTGGGGCAACGGTAATGAAATGGCGCGCTTAGCCGAAGCAGCACGCACCGGCAAAGCGACGCGCGAAGAATTGTCCGGTTCTACCATCACGATTTCTAGTTTAGGTGCGCTCGGCGGGATTGTCTCAACCCCGGTCATCAATGCGCCAGAAGTCGCCATCATCGGCGTCAATAAGATGGTCGAACGGCCGATGATACGGGATGGCCAAGTGGTCGCACGCAAGATGATGAACTTGTCTTCATCCTTCGATCATCGTGTCGTCGATGGCATGGACGCTGCGCAGTTTATCCAAACCATACGTGGTTATTTGGAGTGTCCGGCGACATTGTTTATTGAGTAAATAGAGAAATACTTGTAGCGCTAATGATGTCATTCCCGCGCAGGCGGGAATCCAGTGTCGTAGCTTGGTTAAGGAAAGCCGCTGGGCTCCTGCCTGCGCAGGAGCGACCTCTCAAACTCTCAATGCTCATTAAACCGTATTAAAAATATCGAAGACTCTCACAAGCTTCAAGGAACACACTATGCAAACAACATCCACCACATTAGTGGTCATCGGCGGTGGCCCTGGTGGCTACATTGCCGCAATTCGTGCCGCGCAACTGGGCGTCGCTACCATCTTGATTGAAGGTGACAATCTTGGCGGCACTTGTCTTAATATCGGCTGTATTCCGTCGAAAGCGTTGATTCACGCTGCCGAAGAATTTGAGAAAGCCAAACACTTCGCCCATGGTTCAGCAATTGGTATTCAAGTCGCCTCACCGTCGATTAACATCGAGCAAACTGTCAGCTGGAAAGACGGCATCGTTAAACGCTTAACCACCGGCGTTGGTGCGCTGCTCAAGAAGAATGGAGCACAAGTCGTCAAGGGCTGGGCGCAGATCATTGACGGTAAGACCGTGGCTGTCATGCAAGATGGCAAAGAAGTGCAGCGCATCACATGCGAACATCTCTTAATCGCGTCCGGCTCTTCTGCAGTAGAACTACCATTCATGCCGTTTGGTTCGGGCGATGGCAAAGTGATTAGCTCAACCGAAGCCTTGTCGCCCAAACAGATTCCGAAGAAACTGGTGGTCGTCGGTGGCGGTTATATCGGGCTAGAACTCGGCATTACCTATCGTAAGCTCGGTAGCGAAGTAGCGGTGGTCGAAGCCATGGACAGAATCTTGCCTGCCTACGATGAAGAACTGACCAAGGTCGTGCGCACCTCTCTCAAGCAGCTCGGCATCGAAGTTCATCTGGGCTTGAGCGTGCAAGGTATGAATGCTGACAACAGCGCCGTGCGTCTCAAAAATGCCGCTGGCGAAGAGAGTGAACTCGCCTGCGATCAAGTCTTGGTTGCCGTTGGCCGTCGTCCACGCACGCAAGGCTTTGGTTTGGAATCGCTCTTACTCGACATGAATGGACGTGCCGTCAAAATCGACGATCAATGCCGCACTTCCATGCGCAATGTGTGGGCGATTGGTGATGTCACCGGCGAACCCATGCTGGCCCATCGCGCCATGGCTCAAGGTGAAATGGTGGCGGAGATCATCGCTGGCAAACGTCGCCACTTCGCTCCGGCTTCGATTCCAGCGGTGTGCTTTACTGATCCAGAATTAGTGGTGGTCGGCATGTCGCCCAACGAAGCGCAAGCCGCCGGCATTGAGATCATCACGGCAAATTTCCCATTCGCTGCCAATGGCCGCTCCATGACTTTGGAATCAAGCGATGGTTTTGTACGCGTGGTCGCGCGCAAAGACAATCACCTGATTCTCGGTTGGCAAGCGGTAGGTCGTTGCGTCTCTGAATTGAGTGCGGGCTTTGGTTTGAGTTTAGAAATGGGCGCCACTTTAGAAGACGTCGCCGGCACCATCCACTCACATCCGACCCTCGGAGAAGCAGTACAAGAAGCGGCGCTGCGTGCCTTGGGGCATGCTTTGCATATTTAAGCGACTGCTAGCAAGCCTGATTCAATATTTCGACTAAAAAGGATCGTTGTAGCCTTCTACGACGATCCTTTTTTTAACTCGCAACACAAACTGATCAGTAAGCAAGTAAGCTAGTAGGGGGTGCAGCATCCACTTTGAAGGTCCTCACTGAATCGGCTAGGAAATTAGCGCGTTCTTCTAAGGACATCACGGCGGCAGAAATTTCCTCGACCATCGCGGCGTTCTGTTGCGTACTCGAATCCACTTCACGGACCGCCTCTGCCATTTGATTCAACTCGTTGGATTGTGCATTCGACTCACGCGTGATTTCATCCATAATATTGGTGACATTCTGTACCGAATCAACGATCTCTTTCATCGTTAAGCCAGCATCATTCACATAGCGAGCACCGGCTTCGATATCCTGCATCGACAAGCGGATCAAATCTCCAATTTCTTTTGCAGCACTCGCACTGCGCTGTGCCAAACTACGTACCTCGGACGCCACCACGGCAAATCCACGGCCTTGTTCGCCAGCACGCGCAGCCTCAACCGCGGCGTTAAGAGCCAAAATGTTGGTTTGAAACGCGATGCCATTAATAACCTCGGTGATCTCGCCAATCTTGCGCGACGAGTTGGTAATCTTCTCCATCGTCTCAACAGCTTGAGAGACGACGCTTCCCCCTTTGGTCGCGACTTGATAAGCCGACTGCGCCAGTTGATCAGCCTGTTTCGCATTCTCAAGATTGTGCGCAACTTTTGCGGCCAAAGAATCCATATTTTCCGCGGTGTCCTGAACGGTTGTCGCGATCTTCGCGCCACGCTCGGCTAAATCATTATTTCCGGCAGCAATTTCGGACGTTGCTAAGCTAATCGCCTCGGCGGATTCACGCACACCAGCAACAATCTGTGCCAAGGCCCGCACACTGCTTCGAAAAATATTAATCGATTCGGAAATTTCATCGCTTCCAATCGCTGCATTGGATTCTGTCAGATCACCTTTACCTAGCATGTTGACGCGCTTAGACATACTCTTAAAACCGCTCAAAGAAGTAATGTAGAAAGTGTAGAGCGTGTAAAAGGCAATGATAAGAGCAAGGCCAACGACGATCAGCATAAGGTTGCGCTCATTTACTAATCGACCTACGCGCGAACTTAATGCAGCATCGAGCGCATCGAGTGACGTCAAGTTTAAAGCGGAGTTGGCATTGATGACCAACGATCCTTGATCATAAATTCCCTTGGCTTGTGCGTTCACCGTCTCCATGATGTTAGCTTGGATCTGCTTAAGGTAATCATCGGTGAGATCGAAGACTTGCAAATTTAAATTCTTCATCAGATCAGTATTGACCTTGGCCACTCGGTCTAGCGCATCCTTCGCATCGGCACGATCACGCTTGATCAATGCCATGAAAGCAGCAATACGCGGACGTGTTGCGTCGGCTTTATCAGGATTAGCTGCAACATACGCGACCAGACCTCTCAATGGAGCCAAATTCGCTGTCATAGCGGGCAGTTTCTCAGTTGATGCCATCATCATGTAATAGCTATCAATATCAGGATCAAGTGCTAATTGCGAATGCTCGGAAATCTGGCGGCGTAATTCCACCAAGGCGTCATTGACCTTGGTGTGCTTCTCAGTGATTTGAGCGGTTTCGGTGTACGTGCCAGAGCGAGCTTCGCCCCATGCTACTCGCGCCTTTTCCAGGATTGGGCTCAATTCATATGGATCCGCCTTTTTCAGATCCTGTGCCAATCCATTAATACCAGCATCGACCGCCTCCGCAGCTTGCTGACTCACCGCCAATTCCTCGACTTGCAATAGTCTCAGAAGGGCTTGTCCACGATGCTGCAGAACAGCATCCATAATGGGATTCACTTTTTTATGATAGGCGACACCTTTTGCTTCGTTGCGAGCAAAATCGATATCGGCATTTGCTTTGCTTTCAAAGAGATACAACAACACCATCAAAGGCACCAACAAAGTCACCATAATGATAGAGAACTTCGCCGGCATTCGCATGCTGCGCATAAGACGTTTTCCTGGTTCAAATATTCCCAAGGTCACTTTCTTCTCCTTACAGACAATGAAGCTTTAAAAATTGTGGGCAATTTTTGATTATAGGATTGTGAATTTCCCAATGGAAATACTAAATATGAACTTTTGTTAAATCTTTGATTTTCCGGTTCAAATCCCGCGACAAGGTGCATCGATCCAACACAAAGGCACGACTTGCGTGAGTCAGCTATAGAACCTCAACGTCGATAGCCATATTTACCGCGCGTTTTTTGATCAAGGTGTGATCGGGGTGCGTTATTGCAATAAAATGCTCAGACTTAGAAACTTTTCAATCAGTCTACCAAGCTAGCTTATTGTCTCAATCACTATCTCTCGCTATGAGTGAACCTCATCCTCCGTCGAAATATTCCCCGCCCGTCGTGGTGACACAGCTCAGCTGGACGTTCGGCATTCGCCCCATTCTGCAGAACCTGAGTTTCCAAATTGAAGCGGGTGCACGGGTTGGCTTGTTTGGTGCAAATGGCAGCGGCAAATCAACGCTCATGAAATGTTTGCTGGGGCTGCAGGCATTTGACTGGGGACACGTGACATTGTTTGGCAGAGATCTCGATTACATCGATGATGAGCTTCGTTCGCGTATCGCCTATGTGCCGCAAAGTCCTGATCTATTCCCTTGGCTCACTGTCGAACAACACTTGCGGGTAATAGGTCAGTCCTATCCACGATGGAATGAAAAACGAGCCTTGGAACTCGCGCTCGGGCTCGAACTCCCGCTAGGTAAATCTGTTAGCAAATTGTCGGGAGGTGATCAGCAAAAATTGGCGATCGCGCTTGCCCTTGCTCATCAGCCCGATTTGATCCTCATGGACGAACCGGTTGCCAACCTCGATCCCGTGCGGCGCAATCATTTCATGCGCCAACTTTTTGTCGATCACACATGGATTGCCAAAGAGGCTACGGTGATTTTCACCTCACATTTACTGAACGACTTGGAAGATGTTTTGACCCAAGTGATTTTTTTACGTAATGGCGACCTACAGTTAAATGCAGCATGGCCTGCATTCAAATACGAACATCGATTAGTGAACAACAAAACGCTCGATGCACTCCTCGCATCGCAGCCTGCAAATCAAAAGATAGAAGATGGCACTGTCATCCACCAAGGGAAGGACTACAGCCTAGTCAATGGCGCAGCGCTAGCCACTGGCGGCGCTCAGGTTCCGGATTCTGCCTACTATCCACTGACGCTCGATTCCTTGTTCCAAGTTTTGCAGCAATAACCTGGTCAAGTACATGTCCCGCTCACCTCGACAATTTCCATTGTTTGATTTGCGTCAGCGCAGTCTCCTCTTATTTATCGGCCTATGCCTTGTGCTCTCTTACCTATGGGTGATGTTCCTTGCTCCTGAGGCCAAGCGTTTTTGGTGCAGAGCTGTGTGCTTCACTCCCATCCTCATGGGCTTTCTCGCTGCCAATCGTCTCGTGGCGATAGATCGCTACTTTGCGCAACAACTGGTACCGGGCACACTCGCTCTTGCCATGCGAAACCAGATCTTCAGAGCCTGTGGTGTATCGTGGCTCTTTCTACTTATCGCGTGCTTGAGTACCCAATTTGGGCAAGCTTGGCAAAAGGATGTGCAGTTGCTCCTCGTTTTTTCACTTGGCATCAGCTTTGGTCTCACACTTGGAAGCGATATTGAAAGCCAGCGGTCTTCTCGAAAGGCGTGCTTCATTTTTCTTAGGTCTTTCAGCGGTGTCGCTTGGCTACCAGCATTCTTCATTTATTTGGAAAACGCTACACCTGCACTGTCGCAAACACTTGCGATGCTACTCGCTTTACAGATCAATCTGGCAATAACATTATTTTGTTTTTGGCCTCGCCCACACTCACCACGTTTACTATCGGGCCATCATTCTAGCGACACAGTTTCATGGCGAGATTTGATCAAGCATCAGCTCTATCGTTACGCAGTTTTCAACTCGAAAGTCGACTACAGCCATCGTCATTTTTATCAGCATTGCTTAAGCTTGATGCCGAACAGCTTCAACTTTCTCTTGCTGTACGCGGTATATACTTTCGCCATCGTCAAACACGCAGACGAGGTGAGCCTCTTGCGTCTGTTTTTCTTGGCCAGTCTCGCTGTGATCATGAGCGATCAATTGCTTGCTCGTGATTGGCATTGGCGCTATCTTCTCCGCCCACAGGGAAACAAGCGCAGCGTTTTCGCTCTGCAACTGTGTATGGCCAATCTAGTTTTTTTCGGGGCACTCGCTTTACCACTACTGATATGGAAAGCAGGGAGCAAAGAAGTTATCGATATTACTCAAATTTTTCATAGCCTCAGCTATGTGCTAGTCGCTTACTTGGAACTAGCCTGTGTCTTGATCGGCGCAGTGATAATCGCTGGTACCGAGCGACCATTGCGTGCACGCTACTATGCCTATTACACTTTATTACTGGGAGCCTGCATGGTATATGGATTTTGCTACGCCAATGATCAAATGTCTAAACTCAACGCCCTGTTTCCTAGCGACTATCGCTATGCCTTAACGCTGCTGCTGATCTATGGCCTCGGGTTTGTGCAGGCTAAGAAATTGTGGACTCCAAAACGCATTCGCTCACACTTCATCAAGCTTTAGCATTCGTTATAGGCCCGAAACGCCTTTCACTAAATAACGGTGGGTATGCTTGTTCAGATGCACACTGACCAAACCCTTTGCCCAACATGCCTCTTCGCCCGGTTCAAGTTTGACCTTTAGGAGTAAACGAACCTCCCCATCAGTGTAGACAGCCTGACGAGTCTCACCCAATTTACAAGAAGTTGAGGGATTCTTCTGCACCGATGTGAGTTGGATAGTCTTACCTTGCAAATTGATATATCCAGTCCGCAGATCATTGCTCAACAACAGCACCATGGCACCACTACCATAACTGCCCTCATCTTTCGCAAAAGTGGCAATACGGAATTCATAAGGCGCATTCCATTTCTTGACTTGACTGAGATCGATCGCTTGCAGAACTTGCGGTGCGCTGATGTCGCCTGTGTTGCCGACTCCCTGCGCAAGACCTTTCGTACAAACAGCACATGAAATACTCAAGGTAAAAAGCACCGTAATCGTCAATCGCAACAGATGTACTAGCATCATAATCAGGCCTTGTTCGTAAAAACTATCGATCTTCATATTTTAATGCCATTGCTGTCATTGTGAAACTTAAGTCGGTGCGCTCAAGAGCACTACTTGCTGGTTTCACCATCAACACATTGATCAAGTATAGTTTGGGCTTTTTTCCACGCTTCAAGGATCGGAGTTATGGCAAGCCTGAAGTCTCCCCTATCTTTCTCAGTAATCGAGTCCTCGACCGTTCTTCCAGGCTCAGCTTTCGCGGCCACCAACGCTGACAAAGCCTTCACTCTCGAAAGAAAATCAAGATGATAGGCCTTTGCAGGCTGTAAGCAAGCACTGACCTCGACGGCTTGCGCCTTCACTTCAAAGGTATCTAGCAAACGTAAGCGATCAGAAACATCAAGATAAAGACCTTTCGCTTTCTGCGCGACCGATGCATCGACCAAGCTGTTAAATGCCTCCCACGCATCCCTTCTCATGGGCACTAGCGCTGTTGAGCCAAACTCCCGTGGGACTTGATTCTTGTAGCGCTCCAACTCAACTTGAGGTTCCTTTGCCATCGCCGTAGGGCGACGCTTCACCACGATGGCGTGTCCCAAATCAAACAAACGTGAGGCGGTCTTTCTGAGCGATGTTTCATTTACTTTCGACACTAATTTTTCAGAATCCAAATACATCTCACCTGTCGTTTCACCTAATTTAAAATCGACGATTTGATTTGCGAGGTAAGTATTGCTCTGCATCGCTACCTGATGAGCAGAACGAATTTTCTTCTTTGCGGCGGCTAGCTCTTCTGGTTTAGCATTTTGCAATTGCAACTGTTTGATCTCTTCGTTGAATGCCTTTTCAATTTCATCAATCTTGCTAGCGGCGGCCGGAAGATACATCGCATTGACGAAAGAACGCCCGGAGTCATACACCAGTAGCTGCGTACCAAAGTCGTAGATTAAGGAATCTCGTTCGCGTAAGCGTTTCCAAACTCGCTGATAGAGAATCTGGTTCAGTAGATCAATCTGCACGCGCTCCAAGTCTCGCGCTAGACCAAACTCCCCTACGAACACATTGACTAACATGCTCTTATCGTCCTCACCAACGTATATATCGCGCTTTACTGCCCCCTCCGACAATGCAGGAAGTGTTCGCTTTAGCGACCATTCATGCTCCTTCGACGGCAAGTTCGCGAGGTACTTTGGAATCTGGATGCGCAATTCATCGAAATCGAGGCTGCCAACAAAAACAAAAACGCTTCCATTGAAATCATTATTCATACTCTCAAAGGTCGATATCACTTCATCGACATTCAGCGCTTCAAGCTCTCGTATCATCGGCAAGTAGACAGTGCGCGGATCATCACGAAATATGATTCGACGCACTTGATCAGCCAGAATCTGATCTGCATCTGCGTTAGAGGACATAATGAACTGCTTGATATCTTTCAATTTGTGATTGAAAAAACCTTTTTCTCGGCTGGTATTTGTAATGCGCTGATAATTCATTTGCAATAGATCTATCAGATTCGCACTTGCAGCCTCACCATAAATTTGGCGGTTCATGAAACTAATATCCAATGAATAGGTGAGGTTTTTTGAGTATTTAAATTCCTGAATCGCACGTGGTGCAATCTGATCAAAGCCCATCGCCTCGGTCAATGCTGATGCGTACACAGCCGAAAGAGCGTCATGATCTTTGACCCAGGCGACGCCGCCAAATTGCCGATGCATCATCACCACTCGGTCCGCTGTTAAATTCGTTTTCTTCAATATGACGGTGATTCCATTGGATAAAGTCCATTCGTATGCTCCGATTTTGCTATTGTAGGATTCGGAAACGATGCTTCCTGGTTTGGCGGGCGGTGTTTTGATCAAGGACTTCAAACGCACAGGGACCTTATGCTCCGCGAGTTTCGAGCCATCTGCTTGTCTGAAGGCATCAAGTAGTTCCTCCAACTTTGGCAAGTTGCTTTCTGCCTTCTGCGGGGCGTAGTAGAGGATCTTTAGCTTAGCTAAATCAAGATCGTTCTCCCGCGCCAGTTGATTAAGGTCCTGTAGCGTAATCGCTTTGAGCGCAGAAACGATCATTTGAAATCGATTTTCTGCGGACAAAAGACTTGATCCAAAAAGAAAATGATTCTGCGCCCTATCGATGTAACTCGAAGAGCCAATTTTCTCGCGCTCACGATACCATTGTTCATACCGCGCAATGAGGTCGGCCCGTGCATCATCGAGCTCCACTTGCAAGAAGCCTTTATCGCGCGCTTGTTGCATGAGGGCCCGCATACTCTTGATGGCCTTGGTCGGATATCCTCCGAATCGCATTCGCAGTACGGTAAGATTTACGTCATTAAGTGATTGATCTTCTTGCACCGATGCTGACTCATAGTCAAGACTTCAGCTGATGCGATCGGATAACAAAGAAACGTAAAGATCCCGCGTCCAATACGCCTTGAGATCGGATTCATTACGCCAGATCATCGTCTTCTCAATCGAGAGGGGAATTTGAATTTCGTGGACTGTTTGTTCTGGGTCCAAAACGAACTTTATCTCTGCCTGATCAGAAGTCGGGATTTCGCTGATTGGCCGCGGGCTAAATGCTTCAATATTTGGCAAATAGGAAAATTGCTTCTCTATGCTAGCTTGAATATCAGCAGGCTTCATATCGCCAACAACGATGACTGCCATATTATGTGCGTTGTAGTATTTGGCGTAGAGCTTTTGCAGCATCGAGGCAGTGAAGGTGCGACGCACATCCTTGTCACCGATAGGCAAATGCTGGGCGTGCACCGTGCCGCGATAGAAGAAGTCCAGCATTGCTTCCGTCCTTCGGTAGACAAAATTCTTGCGTTGACGTTCCTCTTCGTCAATGATGCCTGCTTCGGTCACGACATCTTGATCCAAAAATTTCGCGCCGCCCGCGATTGCTGCAAGCCCCGAGAGTGCCGTTTTCACCTGCGTTTCATTTTGGGGTATCAGCGACATTTGGTATACCGTCTTCTCGTGACTCGTCGTCGCGTTTACGTTCTCACCCAGTTTTAGACCTAGGCTTCCAAACATGCGAACCAAGGATCCTGATCGAAACTGTTAGCTATTGCGGAATACCATGTGCTCGATAAAATGCGCAGCACCGCGCTCCTCCGCAGACTCATCGATAGAGCCATACTTCACGACAAGGCGTAACTCAACTTGTTTCTTTGGTGTTTGGTTTTGCTTGATGTAATAACTTAAACCGTTACTAAGCCGGCCGACTTTAAAACTTGGGTCTATCGGTAGTTCTGATAACGGCGCGGTCATTTGCTCAGCGTACAGGCTGGCAGAACTCAGACAGGTCAAGCAGACAATACACAACTGCAAAAAACCTGCGAATCGGGGCATGAAGGGATGCATATATGAAAATGTAAAATAGACAACATGCATTCTACAAGATTTACAAGCAAACTAGTGCGGAAAAACGCAGCACCCCGCAATCAATGTCGACGACATGTTGCATCGCCTTCCGTCTGATCTCGCACCATAAAGAGATAGCGAGACGACGCCCTAAGATCGATACAAATGTTTCAGCATAAAAAAACCCTCCAATCATCGATAACTCGACGAATGGAGGGCAACCTTAAGCGTACTTTAGGTACGTTGAACAAGCTTTACAATTAGCGTGGCAACACGCTTTCTCCCATCAAAAACGCATCAACCTCACGCGCACATTGACGGCCTTCGCGAATCGCCCAGACCACCAAGGATTGTCCGCGACGCATATCGCCGGCGGCGAATACTTTGTCGACATTGGTCTTGTAGCAGCCTTCGCCATCAGTCGTTGCGCGCGCATTGCCACGGGCATCTTTATCAACGCCGAAAGCATCCAAGACTTGGCCGACTGGTGATACGAAACCCATCGCCAACAACACCAAATCTGCTTTGACTTCGAATTCTGAATCAGGCACTTCGGTCATCTTGCCGTCTTTCCACTCTAAACGGCAGGCGATCAATTTCTCTACTTTGCCGCCCTTACCTTCCAGGCGTTTGGTGGCCACGGCCCAATCACGTTCACAGCCTTCTTCGTGTGAAGAGGAGGTGCGTAATTTAGTGGGCCAATACGGCCATACCAGTGGTTTATTTTCTTGTTCTGGTGGTTGCGGCATCAGTTCGAATTGTGTGACTGATTTAGCGCCATGACGATTCGAAGTACCGACACAGTCAGAACCCGTATCACCACCACCGATCACCACCACGTGCTTACCTGCTGCACTGATTTGATCTTTGTACTTGTCTCCAGCATTCACCTTATTTTGCACTGGCAAGAATTCCATTGCGAAGTGCACACCCTTGAGTTCGCGACCTGGTACAGGTAGATCACGCGGTACTTCTGCGCCACCTGCCACGATCACGGCATCAAATTCTTTTTTCAACTGATCAGGCGATACCGTTTCTTTCGACCAGTTGGTAATAGAGCTCGGAAAATCTTTACCGACCAACACACCAGTACGGAAAGTCACGCCCTCAGCCTGCATTTGTTCAACGCGACGATCGATATGGGATTTCTCCATTTTGAAATCAGGAATGCCATAACGCAGCAAACCACCGACGCGATCATTCTTTTCAAACACAGTCACATCATGACCAGCACGCGCCAATTGTTGAGCCGCTGCTAAACCAGCTGGGCCCGAACCAACGATCGCGACTTTCTTCCCCGTTTTATGTTCAGGAATTTGCGGTGTGACCCAACCGTTTTCCCAGCCTTTATCGATGATGAAATGTTCAATCGATTTGATGCCGACCGGCAGTTCATGCACGCCGAGCGTACAAGCAGCTTCGCACGGTGCAGGGCAAATACGGCCGGTAAATTCAGGGAAGTTATTGGTCGAATGCAGTACCGCCAAGGCTTGTTGGTAATTACCGTTATAAGTGAGGTCATTCCAGTCAGGGATGATGTTATTGATTGGGCAGCCGTTATTGCAAAACGGAATACCGCAATCCATACAACGCGCCGCTTGTTGCGCGACTTGTTTATCGTCCAAATGCAAGACAAATTCTTTGTAATGCTTCAAACGCGCCTTGGGCGCCTCGCTCGCTTCTTGCAAGCGCTGGTACTCCATAAAACCGGTGACTTTACCCATGATCTAACCTCAGTATTTTGTGTGGGCTATTGCCCTACAATCTTTTTAAATCTTAGAAATCTGCGAACCTAAATTAACAGCCAATCGATTTTTTTCGTCGCTCCTGCGAGGGCCGGAGCCCAGTGTCTTTCCTTGAACCACGAGAGACGCTGGATTCCCGCCTGCGCGGGAATGACGCGCCCAAATATCGTTGCTGTTTCAATGTTTCGGCATACCCAATCCTTCATCGGGAATGCGTCTTCAACTTTAAGCCGCCTTCTCCAACTTCACGCTCGCTTGCTCTGTCGCATACATTTCCGCCAAAGCACGTTTGTATTCGTTCGGGAATACTTTGACGAACTTGGCACGACTACGAGCCCAGTCGTCTAACAAATTGCGAGCGCGGGTACTGCCTGTGTGTTTGAAGTGACGTTCGATCAAACCACGCAAAATCGCTTCATCGGTTTGACGTTCACCACCACGAGTCGCGCTGTGCCACTGTGACTTGTCGATAGTTTTTTCTTGCTCATCGCCAGCGATCACGCGGTCCAAACTCACCATCGCGGTATTGCACTTGGCTTCGAATTCACCATCTGGGTCGTACACATAGGCGATACCACCGGACATACCTGCGGCAAAATTACGACCTGTGTTGCCCAACACGATGACCGTTCCACCTGTCATGTATTCACAGCCGTGGTCGCC
Organism: uncultured Burkholderiaceae bacterium; assembly: GCA_964459555.1. Taxonomy (GTDB): domain Bacteria; phylum Pseudomonadota; class Gammaproteobacteria; order Burkholderiales; family Burkholderiaceae_D; genus Undibacterium. The sequence goes on from CAYWNE010000040.1 coordinate 27,016, forward strand.
GGTTCCTTCTACAATCGCGATCGCACCCGAGTTACGCACAGCGAAACGTTCACCGGCCACGCCGTTAATGAAAGCCTCACCAGAGATCGCGCCGTACAACACGGTATTGCCGCAAATAATATTGTCGACCGCCCAGCCACGGAATTCGGTGTTCGGGCGAATGATGATGCGGCCACCGGACAAACCTTTGCCGACGTAGTCATTTCCTTCACCGACCAAATCCAAAGTCACACCGCGTGCCAGGAAAGCACCAACCGATTGACCAGCTGTACCCTGCAGTTGCACGTGGATCGTGTCGTCTGGCAAGCCAGCATGGCCGTAACGTTTCGCGACTTCACCCGACAACATAGCACCGACAGTACGATTCAAGTTTTTCACTGGTTGGATGAAGGAGACTTTCTCACCTGTTTCCAAAGCCAGTTTCGCTTGCATAATCAACTTGTTGTCGAGGGCTTTATCGAGACCGTGATCTTGGCCATCGACGTGACGTGTTGCTGTGTCTTCGCTGGTTTCAACATGATGGAAGATGCGTGTGAAGTCGAGACCTTTCGCCTTCCAGTGGCTGATCGCTTTCGATTTGTCGAGCAAGTCAACACGACCAATCAATTCGTC
>CAYWNE010000041.1:0-27227 GCA_964459555.1 uncultured Burkholderiaceae bacterium
TAAAGAATCCAAGACATCTTTCACCACATTGCGCATCGAAGCATGCAAGGCTGCGTCAGATGGTGCGAGGGTATGATTGTCTTCGATGAAGTCGCCCAAGTGAGAATCATCGTCGTCACCAATCGGTGTTTCCATCGAAATTGGCTCTTTCGCGATCTTCATGATCTTGCGAATCTTATCTTCTGGCATTTCCATCTTAATCGCCAAAGTCGCTGGATCTGGCTCAGCGCCAGTTTCTTGCAAGATTTGACGAGAGATGCGATTCATCTTGTTGATGGTTTCGATCATATGCACAGGAATACGAATCGTGCGTGCTTGATCCGCGATGGAGCGCGTAATCGCCTGACGAATCCACCATGTGGCATAAGTCGAGAACTTATAACCACGACGATATTCGAACTTATCAACCGCCTTCATCAAACCAATATTGCCTTCTTGGATCAAGTCCAAGAATTGCAAACCACGGTTGGTGTATTTCTTCGCGATCGAAATCACCAAACGCAAGTTCGCTTCGGTCATTTCGCGTTTTGCTTTACGCGCCTTCATTTCACCTGCAGACATCTTCTTATTGATGTTACGCAGATCCGGCAATGGCAGGACTACGCGTGCTTGAAGGTCAATCAATTTCTGTTGCAGCTGCTGTACCGCAGGCACGTTGCGGCCCAAGACGGCGCTATAAGAGTGACCGGCATTGACTTCACCTTCAACCCACGCCAAATTTGTTTCATTGCCTGGGAATACTTTGATGAAGTGCGAACGCGGCATACCGCAACGATTCACGACCACATCCAAAATTTGTTTTTCTACGTGACGCACTTCGTCCACTTGACCACGCAAGGTGTCGCACAATTTCTCAACAACTTTTGCTGTGAAACGGATGCCTAACAATTCGTTCGAGATCGTTTCTTGTGCTTTGATGTAGGTCTTAGAGTTGTAGCCCTCTTTCTCAAAGGCTTTGCGCATCTTGTCGAAATTTTCGCGAATAATCGCAAACTTCGCTAAGGAATCACGTTTCAGTTGCTCGAGTTGTTCAGCCGAGATGCCAGTCGCGACAGAGCCGCCACCTTCATCTTCGTCTTCTTCCTCTTCATCCTCTTCGTCTTCCTCATCTTCATCTTCGTCGCTATCAGAAGCCAAGACAACTGCCTTTTCTTCTTCCGCTTCGGCATTCGGATCAACCAAACCGTCGACCACATCGTCCACTTTGATTTCATCGCTTGCGATGCGATCCGCTTGGGCGAGAATTTCTGAGATCGTCGTTGGACATGCGGAGATTGCTTGAATCATGTCTTTCAGACCTTCTTCAATCTTCTTCGCAATGACAATTTCACCTTCGCGTGTCAGCAACTCAACCGTACCCATTTCACGCATGTACATACGGACAGGATCGGTAGTGCGGCCGAAATCAGAATCGACGGTGGACAAAGCAGCTTCTGCAGCCGCTTCGACTTCATCATCGTCAGTCGCAACCGTGACCACATTATCAGACAACAGCAAGGCTTCAGCATCTGGTGCTTGCTCGTAAACGGCAACACCCATGTCGTTGAAGGTGCTAATGATGCCTTCGATCGCCTCAGGATCAACCACATTTTCTGGCAAGTGATCGTTAATCTCGGCGAAGGTCAAATAGCCACGATCTTTACCCATCTTGATCAGCGTTTTCAAGCGCTGACGACGACGTTCGAGTTCTTCTTCGTTGGCTTCAGGATCGGCAGAGAATGCGTCTTTCAACAAAGCTTTTTCTTTCGCTTTGCGATCTTTCGCTTTGGCTTTGTCGAGTGCCTTCATTTCAGCACGTTCGACGGCATTGAGCGCAGCCATTTCTTCGTTCTCTGGTTGGAAATCTTTAGGCTTACGACCACGACGACCAGGCACTTTCACGCCTGGCAGTACATAGCCGGATGTATCGATGCTAGCCAACAAGGTCGCATCGGTGGTTTGGCTAACAGTTGGTGCGGATCCCGTTTTGATCTCTTGCACTTCAGGCGCCTTTTCCGTTTTTGCTGCAGCACGACCAGCTTTTTTTGTTGATTTTTCGTCGGCTACAGGCACGTCTTTGTTTGGAGTCTCAGCCGCTGTCACTTCGACTACGGCTTTTTCAGTAGCTGCTTTGCTTGCTTTGGCATTCTTACTGCTAGAAACTTCAACCACTTCTTCGTTTGCTTTAGCTTTCTTGACTGAGGCTTTTGGCGATTCTTTACTCAACTTCGGCTCTGCTTTTGGTTCATTCTTTGTTGCACGCGTTTTCGACACTTCAACTTCCTTTTTACTCACCGACGATTTTACATCTTTACCTGAAATCTTGCTCTCAGCCAATTTTACAGTCTTCTGTTCTACTTTAGGCGGTTTAACGTCTTTCGCAAGGACTTTTTTCTCGGACAATTTTGCTACGGCGGACTTCGTCACAGCACTGGCCTTGGCCGCTGCTTTCACAGGCTTGCTTGCTACTGCCTTGACTGCGCTCGCTTTTTTCACTTCTGGCTTCGCAGCAACTTTGCTCACCGCGGCTTTTTTGCTGACCACTTTGGCAACAGGCTTCGCTGTTGTTTTTGCTGCGACTTTTGCTACCGCCTTCACACTTGCTTTCGCAGGAGTTTTTGCCGCCGTTTTACTTTTCACCGCGCTGGTTTTAACTGGCGCCTTAACCGCAGCTTTGCCACTTGTTTTCGTCGCTGTTTTGGTCGTCACTTTTGCGACAACTTTCGTACTCGTCTTCGCCGCTGGTTTGCTTACCGCTTTGCTACCGGCCTTCGAAGTCACTTTGGCAACAGGCTTGGCAGCAGCCTTCGCTGCAGGTTTTGCGACGACTTTGCTGGCTGTCTTAGAAGATGTTTTAGAAGCAGGCTTTGCTGCTGGTGCGGCTTTTTTTACGGTAGCCGTTTTGGTCGAACTTTTCGTCACTGCGGATGTTGGTTTTTTCGCGGGTTTCTTCATTGCACTAGCCATTGAATCAAACCAGCCGAAACAAAAATTCGATGTTGAATCACTAAAAAATAAAGCACTGCCGACAGTTCTCGCCTGCTAGGCAGCGCATTTTTTAGCGGATCAAACGCACCAAAATTCTGAGTCGGTGTTTTGGGTTACTCGGAGGAGCGATACGCTCACCTAAACAACACATTCTCGTTATTATCAAAATCGACTCAACGAAGAATGAAAACAACCTAAGACCTTGAATCGAAAGCCTTTAATTATAGCATCTGCCACTCTTTTACTCAATGAAAAGGACACTGAATCGAGGCAATACGTAAACATTTTTTCAACAAATACTGCTCAATTTTGCATCAACTTACACAACAACAACTATTCACGCCTTGCTTAATTTCTGTGCAGAAATGGATCGCAAAGCAAACTCATTCCAATTAGAAACTTTTATGTCATTTTATGCATCAGGCATGCGCACCGCTGCTTCCGCAATCGCTTCCCGACGCAAAGCCTCCTGGAGTTGCATAATCTCTCGATAGCGCGCAACCTCTTCGGAACTTTTCAGACCTCGAGCAACCAGCTCATCCATTTCCATTTTGAGTACTTGTGTTCGCATCTGTCGCAAAGCACCCTTTAATTCCAGCGAAACCACCTCAATTTCCGATTCCACCTGCTCCGCGACTTCAGCAATCAAAGGATCAAAGTCAGAGCCGGTTGCTCGCAAGCTCTCAGCAAGTGCGGCAAAATTCGCTTGCCCACCCATGGGCTGCGCGATCGACACCAGTTGCCTCAACATGTCCGCACCATCGGGTGACAATCTTGCAGCATCGTCAAGTACCTTATTGCTTATCATGACAGCTAGCGAAGGATTGGCGACCAAAATTCTCAAAATTTGTCGCTCCAAACCAACGGGAGCACTCCGTTTGGTTTTTGGTGGCGCAATTTTGACGCGCGCCACCGGTTGCGACAGCTCAAATAGGGACTCAATTTCAGCCGGAGTCGATTGCGTGATGCTGGCCAAACTACGCACCAATTGCAAACGCAGAGCCGATGGCGTCATTTGTTGCAGCAAAGGCTTGGCTTCAAATTGGGTTTTGGCCCTGCCCTCCGCAGTACCCAGATCATTGTCGCCAGAAACTTCTCGAATGAAGAACTGCGACAAGGGCATCGCATCCTGAACTTCTTGCTCAAACGCCGCAGCGCCATATGCGCGAACATAACTATCGGGATCATGCTCAACTGGCAGGAACAAGAATTTGATGACTTTACTGTCGTTCACCTGCGATAGACAGGCATCCAATGCGCGACGCGCGGCACGACGACCTGCTGCATCACCATCGAAACTAAAAATCACTTGATCAGTTTGACGCAATAATTTTTGCACATGAGTTGGGGTACACGCTGTCCCCAAGGTCGCCACCGCTTGTGGGAATCCCAACTGAGCAAGTGCAACCACATCCATGTAACCTTCGGTGACCAATACGTAGCCTGCATCACGAATCGCCTGACGTGCCTCAAATAAGCCATACAACTCCAAGCCTTTTTGGTACAGCGGCGTTTCCGGCGAGTTCAGATATTTGGGTTCACCTTGATCCAAGATGCGGCCACCAAATCCAATAACCTGCCCCTTTGTATTACGGATCGGGAACATCACGCGATCACGGAAACGATCGTAACGCTTGCGATGCGCGCCCGCGTCATCGCTTTTATCGATCACCATGCCGGACTCGGCCAGGGCAGAATCTTGGTAGTTACTGAATACCGAGCGCAGGCTATCCCAAGCATCGGGTGCGTAGCCAAGACCAAATCGTGCCGCAATTTCCCCTGTCAGACCCCGGCCTTTGAGATACTGAATAGCACGCTCGGAGCCGCGCAATTGGCCTCGATAATATTCGCAAGCCTTGGTCATCACCTCGCTCAGAGCCAAGGTCTTTGCTGTGTGTTCCGCGCGCTGCGCCGGCAACATGCGATCATCGTCAGGGACGACCATGCCATTATTCAGCGCGAGATCCTTCACAGCATCAACAAAGCTCATGCCTGAATATTCCATCAGGAAGCCAATCGAGGTTCCGTGCGCACCGCAGCCAAAGCAGTGATAAAACTGCTTGGTCGGACTGACTGTAAAACTGGGGGATTTTTCATTATGAAAGGGGCACAAACCCATATAGTTTGCGCCGCCTTTTTTAAGCTGGACGTACTTACCCACGACATCAACGATGTCAACACGAGCAAGCAGATCTTGAATAAAACTTTGAGGTATCACAGCGTCAGCCTGAATCTAGGGAAACCATTAGCCTCGCACCACAACCACAAAGTACAAGGCTAGACCACATTACGTACGTCATCACTCCAGACACGGAGTGTACGACATCAAAGGATCATGCTGTGACGGCGATTATTTCGCGAGCGCTGCTTTCACCATAGCGGATACAACGGTCATATCAGCACGACCAGCCAATTTTGGTTTTAAAACGCCCATCAATTTACCCATATCTTGTGGGCCTGTTGCGCCAGTTTGCGCGACGGCTTCCGCAACCGCCGCTTGGATTTCGGCATCACTCAAACCAGCTGGCATGTAAGCAGACAAAATCGCCAATTCACCTTTTTCGATGTCAGCCAAATCTTGACGACCACCCGCTTCAAATTGTGTGATCGAATCTTTACGCTGTTTGATCATTTTCTCGATGATGGCCAACACCATGGTGTCATCCAATTCCACACGCTCATCGACTTCTTTTTGCTTCATCGCTGCGGTGATCAAACGAATCGCGCTGAGCTTAGCGCTATCTTTGGCACGCATCGCCGCCTTCATGTCTTCTGTGATTTGTTCTTTTAAGCTCATACCAACTCCTGCTGAAATTTTAGAATTGAAGCGATGCACATACGAAATTGAAGTCACGACTCCCCACAAGGGAATTCGACAACAATCTCGGAGCGCATCGCGATATGAAATAACAAAGCCCGCTGCGGACAACCGGAGCGGGCATGCAAACCTGAATCAGTTTAAATCCTCAGACACCAAGCAATCGCACACTCACGTTCACTCAATGCCTAGCAGAATTAATACATTTTCTTAGGCAATTGCTGACTACGAATACGTTTGTAGTGACGTTTAACAGCTGCTGCCAAACGACGCTTGCGTTCTGCAGTTGGTTTTTCATAAAACTCGCGAGCGCGCAATTCGGTCAACAGACCGGTCTTTTCGATGGTGCGCTTGAAGCGACGCATGGCGACTTCGAACGGCTCGTTTTCTTTAAGGCGAATTGTGGTCATTTAAGTTCGGAACCAAGTAAAAATTTATAGGAAGACCGAGATCATAGCAGGATTTTTTTGAATTTGGAAGTTAACTGATGAAATCTTACGCAAAAAAGACAGGTTTCTCTGGCAACATCGAGTCGAAATTGCTAACCGCGCATCATGCAAAGAGACTTTACTGACTACTTTGACACATTCCATTAATCGAAATACAAAATCTTTTAAAGTTCGCAACGAGAATCTCGCTCTTATATGATTCCAAGGTCGTTCCAACTCCATTCCATCTTAATCCCATCGCCTACACCGCAAGGCCTGCAGCATTTCCCGAGGCCCAAGCCCATTGAAAGTTGAAGCCACCGAGCCAACCAGTCACATCCAAGGCTTCACCGACAAAATACAAACCTTGCACGTCTTTCGCCATCATGGTTTGTTGCATGATCGCGCGCGTATCAACACCGCCGCGCGTCACTTCAGCTTTACGATAACCCTCTGAACCATTCGGAACCAATTCCCAGCGATTGAGTTTTTCACCGAGCAAGCGCAATCGTTTATCTTGCATATCGGCGATCTTGAGATTGCCGTCAAAGCCATGCGCTTGTAATAAGCCATCAACCAAACGCGCCGGCAAGTAAGCGGATAAATAATTCGCAAGATTCTTTTTGGTGGTCGTCTTTGCGGCGATCAACTCTTCTGCCACATCGAGTTCCGGCAAGAGGTTGACGCGTATTGCTTGACCACTTTGCCAGTAGCTGGAGATTTGCAGAACCGCGGGACCCGAAAGTCCACGATGCGTGAACAAGAGATCTTCGCGAAAAACCATACGCTCTTTTTTTGCACCGGTTTCGATATCGACTTCCAAAGAAATGCCCGACAAAGGCACAAAGGCTTCCCAACTGCTCGCATCGAAGGTCAGTGGCACCAAGGCTGGTCGCGGTTCGATCACTTTAAGATTGAATTGCTTCGCAATGCGATAGGAAAAATCCGTCGCGCCAATCTTTGGAATCGATAAGCCACCAGTGGCAATCACCAAGCTCTCGCAAGCTAACCAGCCTTGTGAAGTATTGAGTACAAAGCCATTCTCTGTTTTTCGCACTTCCTCGACAGTACACGGCATACGCCATTGGACTTTGCCCTTATCGCATTCTGACTTGAGCATCTGAATAATGTCTTCGGCACTATGATCACAAAACAATTGGCCTTTATGTTTCTCGTGATAGGCAATGTTATAGCGCTTAATTAAACTCAAGAAATCCTGTGGCGTGTAGCGCGACAGAGCGCTCTTGCAGAAATGCGGATTTTCGGAAATGAAATTATTAGGCCCTGCATGTAGGTTCGTAAAATTACAGCGCCCGCCGCCGGAGATCCGAATCTTCTCCGCCAACTTACCAGCGTGATCAATCATCACCACCCGTCTTCCGCGTTGCCCTGCGATGGCCGCGCACATCATCCCCGCAGCACCGGCACCGATGACGACGACGTCAACTTGTTTGATCGTGGCTGGAATGTTACTGGACATGGAGGCTGAAGAACTACTCGAAGACATAAGACACTTTCTATTTAATATGCGGGCGCATTGTAATGCAAATTAGCGTGGGTCTAACCTGAATTCAGCGCAAGTTCGCGGCAGCCTGTTTGCAGTAGTGGACCTGCTGGGCAATATTGACAGGCACCGCTCGCTCGCCAGCAAGAACTTGCTTGATCCAAGCCGCCGTCGTTTCGGCATCGATCGCAGTCGGCAAATCATCATGTTCTTGCTCCAAACTACTTTGTTGTTCCTGCAAGATCGACATCTGTCCTCGATAATACAAACTAATTTGTTGAGCACGCCCTGTGCTTGCCACCGTTTCGCCTTCCGTACCGCGCATGAGCAAAGCAGCTCCCTGCTCCGCGGGCATGCAATGCGTGTAGTAGTCATCCAACATAACTTGATACTCAGGATGGGTGTATGAGGTGAGGCGTAGCGCCGCGCTATCAAATACCTGCATCACTTTGACCAAGGTATGAGTGGAACTGCGCAAACCTAAAATACGACGCTTCTCTAACAAAGCATGCATGCCAGGCATCAAGGTATCGATGGCGATAAAACTCACACCATCTTGCGCCAACTCCTGATTCGCTTGCGCTGCATCGTTCGCTAAAGTTCTTCCGAGCGCTTGCCAAATCTCCGCACTCGCCGTCCTTCCTGCATCGGTCCGCACGCCGTGAACCAACACGGGCACTCCCTCGCGCGCCAAGAGCAGTGCCAATAAGGGCGTCAAGTTAGGGCGTTTGCGGGCACCGTTGTATGTGGGGATAATCACCGGAGCATAGGCGCAGGCAGACGGTGCTGACAATAACTGCATACGATTTCTGACTGCATCAAGAAAGCCATCAATTTCAGCGATACTCTCGCCCTTGATCCGCATGGCCAACAGGATGCCGCCCAACTCAAGATCGGAAACCCGACCATCTAACATCGCGCCGTACAATTCTTCAGCCTCGGCTCGCGACAAGCTACGCGCTCCCTCTTTGCCACGTCCGATTTGTTTAATATATTTTGCCGCTGCAAATGCTTCGACCTGCATAGTCATTCCATTTCCCTAAGCTTGTTGGGCCCATTAGCTTTATCTTTTTTTTCGCGAGCGGTTCCCAAAACACCGAACCAATCTTCACGATTCTGCTTATTTCTTTATCACCACCAATTCAATCGACGACGTTGGTAAGAACTCTGCCGGCGCTTGAAGTGTGGTGTTGCTGCGAATAATCAAAATTATTTCGTCCTTGCAATACTTTGGTCATAAGTTTTTCGCTATACTCCATGACACTTATATATTCAATTTCCGAATTATTTGTGTCGTTTGGGTCTAGCCTAGGTAGCGAAAAGTGTGAGCCTCTTTCATGGCCAACTCTCCCGCACACGAATCATTCAGAAAAAACGCGACGCTTTCTAGATGTGACCATTATGCCGCATTCTCAGCCTTCATCGCCGCGCACCGATGCTCTCCACATTTTATTGGTGGACGACGACGAGTTTTTGCTCGATTTAATGAAAGAAACCCTACTTGATCTCGGTGCAGCCTCCGTCGTTTTAGCCAAGAACGGAATCGAAGGCTTGAGGCTCTTTAAGCAATCCAACGCAAAGCCGAATCTCATTATTTGCGATCTGTGTATGCCACAACTCGGCGGCATGGAGTTACTCGGCCATCTCGCGCGAGAAGGTTGTCAGGCCGAAGTGTTGATTATGTCGGGTCACAATCTCACGCCACCCAAGGACCAGCATTGGAACTTATCTAACTACGACGGTCCCGTCCTCAATCTTGCGGAAAAGCTCGCGCGGATTCAAGGCATCAAAGTCCGTGCAACATTTGAGAAACCCATCACGCGAGTGAAGGTCGTTGAGATGCTCAAGACCGTTGGTTTTCCAGTCACCGAGTAAGATCTCCAACTCCAATAATTCAAGCGATACTTCACTACGGGGTAGCCCCACCATCAATTCAAACTGCTCAAGGAATCTCGCCATGCTTTTAGGTTTACGCACATGCATCTACCCTGTCACCGACATCCAAGCTGGCAAACAATGGTATAGCACTATTCTTGGTGCACCGCCTTACTTCGATGAGGCGTATTACGTTGGTTTTTCAGTCGGCGGTTTTGAACTCGGACTCATCCCCGACGGCAAGCCTGGCGCTGATGGCAGCCAAGCTTTGTGGGGTGTCGACGATATTGCGGCGACACTCGAGAATCTGTTGTCCCACGGCGCGCAAGCTCTTGAAGCAGTGACCGATGTCGGCGGTGGCATTCAGGTCGCGGCTGTACTCGATCCTTTCGGTAATCGCATCGGCTTGATTCACAACCCGCATTTCGATCCAAAAACGGTCCGTTAATTCTGATCGTAATACCAGCGGAACACGCCTCACTCGAAGCTCTTACGGGTACGTGAAAACTCCATTTCTTTGTCGTCATTTTTGAACAAAGGCATGTTGCTCTCTGCGTATTCACGTAACAGATTCCACACCACGCGTACACGTTGCAGGCGATAGAGATCGACTGGTGCCACCAACCAAAACGAACGTTCGGCGTGAAATTGATCTTCCAAAACCGGCACCAAATTATGATGATTTCTTACGGCATACGGTGGTGCCAATACCAAACCTAAACCCATTGCCGCAGCTTCACACTGCGCCATCATGCCGGTACAACAGAGTCGACGGCGCGGCGTAAAACCAAGTTCATCAAAGAAGTTGAGCTCACTACTGGCCAATCGGTCTTGCACGTAATCGACAAACTCGTGACGCGCAATATCCGCATGTTCGCGAATCGGCGGATGCCGCGCCAAATACTCTTTCGATCCATACAAATACATCCTGAAGCTCGCCATCTTGGTCACCATGTAACGCCCTGTACTCGGCGGGTCTAACATGACACCAATATCAGCTTCACGGTTGGCCAAATTAGCAAAGCGCGGCAATAGCAAGAGATCGATATTCAAATCGGGATGTTCGTTGAGCAGACCAACCAACATCGGCGCGATCACTTGCGTGCCAAAAATCTCGGGCGCACCAAGTCGAACCAAGCCTCGAGCCGAAACTTGAATGCCGGCCAACTGCTCAGTCGCTGCCAGTGCGGCGCTCTCCATTGCTTCCGCATGCGGCAACAAGCTCAAACCCATTTCCGTTAATTGATAGCCTTCTCGACTGCGGTCGAACAAGGTCGTTCCCAATTGCTGTTCTAGTCGATCGATCCGACGGGCGACGGTGGTGTGTTCGACCGCCAAGCGCCGCGAGGTACCCGACAAGGTTCCCGAACGTGCGAGCTCAAGAAAAAAACGGAGATCAGTCCATTCTGGCAAAGTGCTCATCAAAACCCCTGTGCGTGAAAAATCAGAAAGCAAACTTTATGTCCCCAATTTACCACGTTTCATGCCTAAAATCCGACAAATCCCAAGCATCAAAACTCCAACGAAAGCCACAAAAATCTTTTATTTTCAATCACTTAATACCATTATGTGCATTTATGCACAGAGAGTGGGCAATTTCTCATCTTACGGTCGTCTCAAAAAGTCGCCACACTGCGAAGCCATAAACGACTTAAAGCGTCCTGAACACAGTCAATGCAATCTTTAAATGGTCGCTGGTGTAAGTCGTCTGATTCAGTTTAAAACCTTGATGTATTTAATTTCAAACAATAACGGAGACCCCACCATGCGTTCTACATCCCACGCCCATCAGCTATTCCGCCGCACCGCTATCGCTTTGGTCGCTGCCAGCGGCCTCAACGTCGAGCTCGCTTTAGCTCAAAACAATGATCAAGCAAAGGCAAGCGCTGCCAATGAAGAACCGAAAGTCGTAACAGTAACTGCTCGTCGTCGGGAAGAAAGCTTGAAGGATGTGCCTGTATCCGTCACCGAAATCGGCGCTGATCAGCTCTCTAAGAACGGCATCCCTGACATCACCAGCATCGCGCAAACCTTGCCAAGCACCACACTCTCGGCTTCACGCGGCACCAACAGCACGCTCACAGCCTTTATGCGCGGTGTTGGTCAACAAGATCCTTTGGCCGGCTTTGAGTCTGGCGTCGGTATTTACCTCGATGATATCTACCTCGCCCGTCCACAAGGTGCGGTCGCCGATATTTACGATGTTGATCGCGTTGAAGTTCTGCGCGGTCCTCAAGGCACTTTGTATGGCCGCAATACCATCGGTGGAGCGGTCAAATACATCACCCGCAAACTCGGTCCAAAAACGGATGTGCGTCTCAAAACCAGCGTTGGTAGTTATGGTCAAGCCGATGGCATGATCACTGCCGGCATCCTAGTATCCGACACTGTACGTGTTGGCGCAGCTCTCGCGAAATTCACGCGCAATGGCTTTGGTAAAGATTTAGCGACCGGTGAAGACAACTACAATAAAGACATCACCGCTGCACGCTTGAGTGCAGAATTTACACCGAATAGCGATGTGTTCATTCGCATCGCGGCCGATAGCACGCAAGATGATTCGAATGCTAAACATGGCCATCGTCTCACTGTCGGTAAAATCAGCAATGCACCAGTGCTCGACAATGTCTACGACTCACGCGCTAATCTCAATAGCGTACTGGGTCATGCCCAGCAAGTCACGCAAAGTGGTGCGTCTGCTTTGCTCGAATGGCGTTTGAATAATGAGTACACCTTCAAGTCGATTACGTCTTCCCGTCACGATACTTCGTATGCACCTATCGATTTTGACTCTTTGAACAAAGTCGATTTTGACGTCCCAGCGATTTACAAGAATCGCCAAACTAGCCAAGAATTTCAGTTGGCGTTTAACACGAAAGGTGTGCAAGGCTTAGCGGGGATCTATTACATCGACGCTAATGCCTACAACAAGTTTGATGTGCGTTTGCTCGGCACTTCTACTTTCACTGAGGGCGATGTCGACACTAAAGCTTGGGCTGCATTTGCGGATGCCAGCATGGATCTGAGCGACACGGTCAGTCTCTCTGCGGGTGGCCGTTACACCGTCGACCAACGTCAGGCCGCCATCTTGCGTCAAATTTACTTAGGCACTGCAGGTTCACCAGCCTTAGGCAATCCAGGTGCAACCTTGTTCCGCACCGATACCAATCTCAGTAAATCTGACTTAGATCGTACCGACAAAAAATTCACACCACGTTTGTCTTTGAGCTGGAAAGCGACACCAGAACAAAGCGTCTACGCTTCTTGGTCTGAAGGTTTTAAAGGCGGTGGCTTTGATCCACGTTTGAACATTGTTGGTACGAAACTCACACTCGACAAAGCGAAAAAAGGCTTTGAACCGGAGACCATCAAAACCTTCGAACTCGGCTTGAAATCTGAATTTGATCACGGTCGTATCTTCACCAACGCTGCCTTGTTCCATAGCGACTATCGCGATGTACAGATTCCTGGCTCAGTCGCCATCGATACCAATGGCGACGGTAAAGATGATAGCTTTGCCGGTGTGGTCACCAACGCCGGCAAAGCCAAGATCGATGGTCTCGAGCTCGAAGCTGTCGCACGCTTAACGGACAATTTCCGTGTATCGGCGATGTATAGCTATATCGATGCAAAATACACGCAATTTATCGGTGCCACTGGTGCAGATGTCAGTGCACAACGTGTGTTCCAAAATACACCACGCAATTCAGGCAATATCCGAGCAACCTATGATTGGGATATGCCAGTAATGGGCAATAACGGCACACTCAGTTTGATCGCTAGTTTGACCCATCGCGGCAAAACCTATCAGTTCGAAACTCCCAATCCAGTACTTGATCAAGAAGCCTATCGTTTGGTTGACGCAAGCATTGTATGGACGAGCCGCGACAACAAAGTGCGTGTTGGTCTGCATGGCAAAAACCTCAACGATACGCGTTACAAAGTGGCTGGCTACTTCTTCCCAACCTTGGGCGAAGGTAGTGTGACTGCGTTCTATGGTGCTCCAAGAACAGTCACCGCGACTTTGGATTACCGTTTCTGATCGCTGAAGAGTCAAGAGTAAGCAATTGACTATGTGATTGTAGTTGCGGCTCGCTAAAGAGCCGCAACAGAATGACTTGTTCGTCGTAGCGACGAGAGCGTGTGAGTCACACTCATGCACTAGGTGCCTGTGCCTAGGCTTTGCTTAGTTTCTGGGGAAATCTGAGCAAAGGTTCTCTCGCTTTTTTTCGGGCCAGTCAGGATGAATACGCTTATACGAACCGCAAAACTCAGCTAATTTTCAAGGATTTCCGTCGTGACCACTTTCAACGAACTACATTTTCGGAGTGATGATGGACTGACGCTGTACGCGCGTGACTATGCTTCGCAAGGTGACAAGGCGAAGTGTCCTGTCATCTGCGTACATGGACTTACGCGCAATTCCTCTGATTTTGAAGAAATCGCTCCGTGGTTAGCGCAGCAAGGACGCCGCGTCTTGGCAGTGGATGTTCGCGGACGTGGGCACTCCGACCACGACAGCAACCCCGACAACTACAATCCAATTCGCTACGCCAAAGATATCGCCAATCTCATGCATCAACTTGGCATTGCACGTGCCGTTTTTATTGGTACTTCCATGGGTGGCATCACGACCATGACTTTGGCTTTGCAAAACCTCAAACTTATTGTCGCTGCAGTCCTCAACGACGTCGGTCCACGCCTGTCAAACTCAGGCCTGCAAAGAATTGCAGGCTATGCGGGAAAATCTAAGAATCCAGACAGCATGGCGCAAGCGGCTGCTTATATCAAAGAGATTAATCACTACGCCTTCCCTGACAATACAGATGAAGAATGGGAGAAATGGGCGCGTCGTGCTTTTGAGGTGCGAGCGGATGGGAAGGTCGTATCACGATACGACCCGAATATCGCTCTCCCCTTACATAACGGGCGATTGAAGGCACGTTCGTTCTGGGCTAAGCTGGCCTTTAAACGACTGACCAAGAATCGACCTTGTCTTCTCATTCGCGGTGCGATCTCAGACCTCATCGAAGATGAACAATTACAAGAAATGCAAAAGCTAGCGCCTCGTATGAAGTACGCTGAAGTGCCAGGCGTAGGACATGCGCCAATGCTGACCGAACCAAGCGCAAGACAAGCTTTACATGACTTTCTCGAGCAGTGCGATTAGGATAAGAGAATCGAACGCCAAATCAAAACGATCCAAAACGATCAAGTACTACAAATAACAGAATACTCGCCATGCAAACACCAAACATCTCCCCATTATTTCGTCGCAAGCTGCTTTCCTGCCTGAGCCTAACATTGCTTGGCTTCAGTAGCTTTGCTCTACCAAACCTCGCCGCAGCCCAAGACATCAAGATCGCGCTAATCACCGGCAAGACTGGCGCTTTGGAAGCCTATGCCAAAGAAACCGAAACGGGCTTCATGATGGGCTTGGAGTATCTGACCGCAGGCAAAATGGAAGTGAACGGTCGCAAGCTCAAAGTCATTGTCAAAGACGATCAAAGTAAGCCTGATATGGCTCGTACGCTGCTGGCAGAAGCCTATGGTGACGACCGCGTCGATCTCGCCGTTGGCACCACTTCCTCAGGCGCAGCATTGGCGATGTTGCCAGTCGCAGCTGAGTACAAAAAAATCCTGATCGTTGAGCCTGCCGTAGCCGACGCCATAACTGGCGACAAGTGGAATCGCTATATCTTCCGCACCAGCCGCAATTCTATGCAAGACGGTTTAGCAGCAGCGAGCACCATTAAAGGCGGTGGTAGCATCGCCTTCCTCGCACAAGACTACGCCTTCGGGCGTGATGCGGTGAAAGCTGCGAAAGAATCACTGGCGATGGTGGGTAGTAAGGCGACCGTAGTCCATGAAGAATATGCCCCGCAAAATACCACCGACTTTACTGCCGCTGCACAGCGGATCTTCGAGCAATTGAAAAACAAACCCGAACCACGCGTATTGCAAATCGTTTGGGCCGGCCCCAACCCCATGAACAAACTGGCGGATATGAAACCAGAACGTTTTGGCATCGCCCTCGCCCCAGGTGGCAATATCTTGCCAGTCATGAAGACGTGGAAAAACTACGCAGGCACTCAAGGTACAATTTTCTATTACTACGATTTCCCAAAAAACAAAATGAACGACTGGTTGGTGGCCGAACACAGCAAGCGCTTTAAAGCGCCGCCAGATATGTTCACCGCGGGCGGCTTTACCGCAGCCAGTGCCGTGATCAGTGCTTTGAACAAAGCCAAATCAACCGAGACAGAAAAACTGATCGCGGCGATGGAAGGCTTGGAATTCGAAACACCGAAAGGCAAGATGAATTTCCGCAAAGAAGACCATCAGGCTTTACAGGCGATGTATCACTTTAAGATCAAGAAAGATCAGAAAAATGAATGGGACTTGTTGGAACTCGTACGCGAAATTCCAAGCAGCGAAATCCCTGTGCCTGTAAAAAACAAACGTTAAGCTAGACCATGATCGCACCACAATTCGCGACCTTCGCGGACAAAAATCCAAACACAGCGATTCGACAGAAAAATGAAACTGTAGGCGAGAAGAAAGTCAGTCTCGCTTCGCGTCAACTCGGCATCCGCTTTGGCGGCCATCAAGCGGTCAATGACGTCAGTGCCGAATTCCACGCAGGCGAGTTGACAGTTATCGTCGGCCCCAATGGCGCAGGCAAAACCACCTACTTCAATTTGCTATCTGGGCAATTAGCAGCGAGCTCTGGTCAAGTCTTTTTCGAAGGCCAAGACATCACTCGTCTCAGCGCATCAAGTCGTACGCAATTAGGAATCGGTCGCGGATTCCAATTGACCAATCTGTTCCCCCATCTCTCTGTACTAGAAAACGTCCGCCTAGCAGTGCAAAGTCGCGCCAACAAAGGATTCAACTTGCTGTCGATCTGGTCCGATCATGCGGAATTGATTGAACGCGCCGAGGCCTGCTTAGCGCAGGTTTCCTTGTTCGAGCGCCGTCATGAGCAAACGGCTATCTTGTCGCATGGTGATAAGCGCAAACTAGAGGTCGCATTAATGTTGGCGCTCGACCCTAGCGTCTTGATGTTTGACGAACCAACGGCTGGTATGAGTGTCGACGAAGTCCCAGTGATTATCGACTTGATTCATAAGATCAAAAATGAGGGCAATAAAACTGTTCTCTTAGTCGAGCACAAAATGGATGTGGTGCGCTCTTTAGCGGATCGCATCATCGTCTTACAAGATGGCTGTCTCGTGGCAGATGGTGAGCCAGCCGAAGTCATGGCATCAGACGCTGTGCAACAGGCTTATCTCGGTCGTAAGAGAACAATGCGAACATCCTCAGAAAAACAGGCGGATGGGGAGATGGCGGAATGAGTACAACGCAACCGATCACTCAAGGCACACCAGACCTGTCGACAGACCACATCCTACAATTGCGTGGCGTCCATACTCACATCGGCGAATATCATATTCTGCAAGGCGTGGACTTTGATGTGCCACGTGGTGAATTATTTGTGCTGCTCGGCCGCAATGGCGCTGGCAAATCCACCTGTCTGCGCACCATCATGGGATTGTGGCGCGCCAGCCAAGGCCAGATCTCCTACCAAGGCCAACAAATTCAACAACTCGCGACGCCCGACATCGCCCGCTTGGGGATAGCTTATGTGCCAGAAAATATGAGTATTTTTTCGGCGCTCACCGTGCAAGAAAACCTGCGCCTCGCCGCCATACAAGGCCCGATTGATGAAGCACGCTTAGAATGGATTTTCGGCTTCTTCCCAACGCTTAAAAAGTTTTGGCACTACCCTGCGGGCAATCTGTCCGGTGGTCAAAAACAAATGGTGGCGATCGCCCGAGCGATTATCGAACCGCGACAACTGATTTTAGTCGACGAGCCAAGCAAAGGCTTATCGCCCGCCATGGTGCACAATTTGATCGATGCCTTCGCAGAACTCAAAGCAGCCCACACCAGCATTATTTTGGTAGAGCAGAATTTTGAGTTTGTGCGCGACTTAGGTGATCAAGTGGCGGTCATGGATGACGGACGTATCGTGCATCGTGGCGCTATGCGCGAACTGGCCAATGACGAAGAACTGCAAACGCGTTTGCTTGGTTTATCGATGGCGAGCCATCAATAAGATTTCTTACCCATTTTTGTAGCGATGAATAAGTCGTGTACCCCTAAAGACCACTGAAATGAGCGATACAAACTCAAATAGCCTGCTCAATAACGATGAGCTCAAGGCACCAGCCTCATCGACAGAGCATGACAAATTGGCAGACAGTGGCATGGTTTCCACGGCTCTCGCCAAACCAAAACGCGACCTCGCCCCTTTAATTCTGGTACCACTTTTGGCGCTCGTTGCACTGCCACTGGTTGGCGATGTGTCGACTTGGTTGACCTTAAGTTTGGCAGGCTTGGCGATGGGTATGGTGATCTTCATTATCGCCAGTGGCTTGACGCTCATCTTCGGCCTGATGGATGTGATGAACTTCGCCCATGGGGCTTTCATTGCCAGCGGCGCTTTTGTCGCCAGTATGTTGGTTGCGCCTCTGTTGGCGTGGACCGAAAGCGACTCGATTTTGCTCAATCTCGCCGTCCTAGCGATCGCGGTATTGGGAGCCATGCTCGTCACCGGCGTCATCGGTCTATTATTTGAACGTATCATCATCCGCCCCGTGTATGGTCAACACCTCAAACAAATTCTGATCACCATGGGCGGCATGATCGTGGCCGAACAATTATTGACGATGATCTGGGGCGCTGAGCAGATTCCCTTCCCCCTACCGACCATGCTCAAAGGCTCCATCGTCATCGGCGAAACGCTGATCGAGAAATATCGTTTGTTTGCTGTGGTGATCGGTCTGCTAGTTTTGGTCGGAATGCTATTCATTCTGAATCGCACAAAACTCGGTTTATTGATACGTGCTGGTGTTGAAAATCCAGAAATGGTCGAATCACTTGGTTACCGTATTCGCCGTTTATTTCTGCTCGTGTTTGCAGCCGGATCCGCCTGCGCCGGACTCGGTGGTGTGATGTGGGGGCTGTACAAAGAAACGGTGTCGACGGCGATGAGCGCAGAGCTGATGGTGACTGTGTTTATCGTGGTGATCATCGGCGGCTTAGGCTCGGTCGGCGGCTGCTTTATTGCCTCGCTGCTGTTGGCTTTGTGCGCCAACTATGCTGGCTTTCTTGCGCCTAAATTCGCTTTGATTTCACATATCGTATTGATGATCTTGGTTTTGTTGTGGCGCCCAGCTGGATTGTATGTACTCGGTCGTCGATGAGGATCATGCAATCCTTCACCCAGCAAAATTCAGGTCAACTAAACCTCCAAGCTCTTGGAAACTAGCATGTTTACATCTGTTCTACCCCGCATAGTCTCAAATAGCGCTCCTCGCAGCCGTATTTTGAGTTGGCTACTGATAGCGATTTTCTTAGGCCTGCTGACCGCGCCCTTTATCACCAGTGGCGCACGGCCTTTGAATACCGCGGCAACGATTTGCGTCTACATTGTCTTGGTGGCGTCCTACGATCTGCTTTTGGGTTATACCGGCATCGTATCGTTTGCTCATACTATGTTCTTCGGCATTGGAGCCTATGGCGTGGCACTGGGCTTACAAGGGGAAACGCCAAGCTGGACAGGATTGGCCTTGGGCCTCATCTCGGCGGTTCTACTCTCGCTCACACTCGCTTTCATTATTGGCTTATTCGCTTTGCGGGTCCGTGCCATCTTTTATTCGATGATCACGCTCGCCGTCGCCAGTTCTTTCGCCGTGCTCGCCTCACAATTATCTGACATCACTGGTGGCGAAGACGGTAAAACCTTTAGTACACCAGACTTGTTAGCCTCGAGTTTTACTCTGTTTGATCAGCCGATAATGGGCCGTTACATCGATGGCAAAGTGATCTGCTATTACCTGGTCTTTATCGCAGCCTTGCTCCTGTTTCTTTTCATGTTGAGAGTCGTCAACTCGCCTTTTGGCAGAGTCTTGCAAGCAATACGCGAAAACGACTTTCGCGCCGAAGCAATAGGCTACAAAACCGTGTATTACCGCATTGCTGCCAATTGCATTGCGGCAGTACTTGCCTGCCTTGCTGGCGCGATGATGGCACTTTGGCTGAAATATGTCGGCCCAAAAACCATGCTGAGTTTCGAAGTCATGACCGACATCTTGCTGATTGTCGTGATTGGCGGCATGGGCAGCCTCTATGGTGCCGTGATAGGCGCGACGCTGTTCTTAATCCTACAAAACTACTTGAAAAGCCTGATGGCACAAGCCAACGAAAGCCTCATTGATCTGCCTCTGCTGGCGCAAATCTTACATCCCGATCGTTGGTTGTTTTGGTTGGGGATTTTGTTTGTGTTGTCTGTGTACTTTTTCCCAAGTGGGATTTTTGGAAAATTGAGTCGACGTGCATGACCGGAGCAGCAAAAACTAAAGGCGCCCGAGAGCGCCTTTAGTTTTTATATTGGTACTGCGACTAATCGATCTGGTTTAGCTTTACTCCTCTTCAGCTTCCGTACGCGCTTTTTCAAAGGCTTTACCGAAGAATAAAGCGTTTTCCAAAAGACGACGGCTTCCTACCCAACCACTACGGAAACCCAAAGCGGCACTGGCCATGATCACGCTACCATTGCCAACACGCTCTGCCGTCATCGCTGCACTACCCGCGATACGTTTTGCATTTTCGTCCGACACATAGCCACTAATCACTGGCGAGCTCGTGTAGGCGGCGACCGTGCCGTAAGGATCGCCTTCCAAACGATAAACGTCTGCTTGAGCACGGAACACCGGCAAACGATCGCGTGGGATACCGGCGGCCAAAGGATGGCTACGATCGACGTCGGTCTCGAAGATCACGCCGGCAACCAGCGCTTTTGCAGCATTGCCGTCTTGATCTTTATACGGCAGGCGCTGCGGTTTCTTCTCGGATTTTTCAGCTGACTTGTCATCACCTTCAGTTTTCTTTGCAGAATCGGCTTTAGCCGCATCTGCTTTAACTAACTTGGTATGCAAATAGGATTGGCTATTCGCCCATTTCAATGCACCTTCGATACCGATAACCACACCACCCTGCTTGATGAAGCGCTCCAAGTTCTTATTCGCTTCTTCGCTGAAGCGATAGCTACCATCGGCCATGATAATGTGCGTGTATTTTTCCAAAGGCGTCGAAGCGACACGATCAAGGCTTAATTGCGTCGTTGGTAAATGCAAGTAAGTATCAAGCCAATGCCACAATTCACCAACTGAAGTTTGATCCAGACCTTGGCCCGCCAACAAAGCGACACGCGGACGTTCTACCGTTTTCAAACTGGCGCTGCCTAGATCAATGCCACCCAAACCGGCGCCCGAGCTCAACGCAAACACTTCGACGCTGGACGATGCGCTAGCTTGTTTGACGAGCTCGGTGACTTTCGCTGCCGGCATGGCTTGCATCGCCACTGGAATCACAATGCTACCGATGCCGAGATCTTTGGCGCCATCCGTGGTTTGCACACGCAAAGGCTTACTGACTGAACGCAGACGCAAACCGGTTTGACTTAAGGCCGCAAGCAATGGCGCGGCATCATCATTATTCCAACTGAAGGCGTAGGCAATTTGTGACTCAGCTTTCAAACCAACATTCTTCGGTGCGCTATAGGTTTCGCCAATCACATCAAGCGCCGTTTTGGTGCTGGCCAAATCGTAGGCCTTGGTCACACTAAACGCCGACACGTCATAGAAAGTATTGTCTTTAAATTGGGTGCGCAATTCGGTGATTGCCTCTAACAAGCGTTGCTGGCGCTGTTGCAAAGGCACCGCGATCGCATTCGTTGCATTGTATTCCTGCCCCTGTACATTCACGCTGCCCTTCACTTTATGCACTTCAATGCCGTGTTGTTGTAAGAGTTGGGCGAAGGCACGAAGGCGCGCTGGATTTCCATCTGCGGCGAACAACATAGCCTTATTTGGATTTGCTGCTGCACTGCGTTTCGCATCTTCAAAGAATTGTTTCTGATGAGCGATCAGTTGATCACGCAAGGCATCGGCCGCCTGCAAAGTGGTCAAAGAAGTCGTGACTTGATTGGCAATCGTATGTTCGAAACTCAAGACCCCATTGCGCGAATCTTGAATATGGCCACGCGAACTAGCCTGTTCAAACAAAATCCCAATACTGCCTTGAATATCTGGGTAGGTTGAACCTTTGCCATAGTAGAAATCATCAAAATCTTCGCGACTGAAATAGAATTCGCCGCGCGCGTCCAAGGCTTTCGCATGGAATTTTGCGATGGCTACGGTCAGATCTTGATTGCTCTGCGGTGTCAGTGGATGGGTACGCGTTGGCACGCCGGGCTGGAAGAAGTAAGTTGCATTCGTGCCTTGCTCATGGAAATCACTGAAGATATGCGGACGCCATTGTTGAAAGGTGGCGACGTGCGCTTGCGATTCAGGATGCTGCAACCACAACCAATCGCGATTCAAATCGAACCAGTAATGATTGCCTCGACCACTCGGCCAACTTTGGTTGTGTTCTAAAGTGTTAGGATCCGACACCAAGGTCGCCCCACGATAGGAATTCGCCCACGAAGCGAAACGCGCCAAGCCGTCGGGATTGAGCATCGGATCAATCACCACCACCATGCGCTCTAACATTTCGGTAACGCTGGCGTCGGTCGAACTGGCTAAGTGCCAAGCCACTGCGGGCGCAGCATTAGCGCCGCTCGATTCATTGCCGTGAACGCTATAACCCAAATACACAATGACTGGGGTGTCACTCTCGCCACGAGCACGCGCCGCTTCGATGTCCTTCAGGCGTGCTTGATTCTTAGGGCTAGTAATGATGACATTGAGTATAGGACGCTTCTCATGCGTGTAGCCAACAACACGCACCTGCACGCGATCGGACTGACTAGCCAAGAGCTGATAATATGCTGTCAATTGCTCAGGGCGCGCATGCCATTCGCCGAGTTCAAAACCTAAACTCGCAGCTGGTTTGGTGATCGTCTGCAAGCGAGCATGAGCAGGCAAGACGCCATTCGGTGTTGCGGCATACACGACACCGCCACTTACAGAAAGGCAAAATGCGAGGCTCAGCGCCTGTACTAGTTTTTTCATAGCCATCGATAGGTCTCCCGCAAAAGATAGGCAAGGCGTAAAAGTGATCTTGGAACTTATCATAGCAAGAAAGTTCCATACGCAAGGCCTATAAAATGTGGGGCTATTGAGGAGTCGAGTTGGGAATTGAGCTTTACCAATCATTAGGTGGCTGTCCGCTAAAGTCATTCACGCTAATCTTGCCGCACAAGCGTCAAGCGAGGACGCGATGGGGAATACCGAAACACATAAAAAAAGCCCACACCATTGGGGGTGCGGGCTTGGCGACCATGTTAAGTTCTACTTATCGAGGCGTTCTATACCCATCAACTTCAGGACATATTTCTCATAAATCGGTTCAGAATTACCGGTCTTCATTTTACGCAGGAAGTACTTTTCAAAGGCGATTTTGGCAAGATGCACCCATTTCCCTTTCTTAAACCAATTCACATTACGTGGTGGAATTTGTGGCAAGGCGACAAAGGCCGCCCCGGTGTCGCCCATATCGGCTAAACAAATCGCGTTCCAACTTCCTTTTGCTGTCGCTGCTTGTCCGGCGAGGTCGGATTCGATGTTGTGAACAATCGCTGTCACCATGGTTTCTATCATGTAGCCGGTCTTTGGTGCGCCGGTTGGGACGGGTGTCACTTCCACCGGAGGGATAGCGATACAAACGCCGGCCGAATAGATATTCTTATATTTCTTACTACGTTGGTGTTCATCAACCAGAACGAAGCCACGTGGATTACACAAGCCTTCCACCGCAGCGACCGGATCAACGCCTTTGAAGGCGGGTAACATCATGCTGTAGCTAAATGGCAGGACATGTTCCTTCTTGAGGTTTCCCATTTCATCCATTTCGCTGACATACATCTTGCCATCTTCGACTTTGGTGGTCTTCGCATTACAAATCCACTTGATATCGTTATTGCGGAATTCGCTTTCCAACATGGACTTCGAATCCCCCACACCACCCAAGCCCAAGTGCCCAATGTAGGGTTCGCTGGTGACATAAGTCATCGGCACTTTGTGGCGCAACTTCCGTTTGCGCAGATCTGTATTCACAATGAAAGCGAATTCATAAGCTGGGCCGAAGCACGAAGCACCTGGCATCGCACCAATGATCGCAGGACCGGGATGATCCAAGAAGTGTTGGTAAGCTTGATAGGCGCGTTCTGCATGATCGATCGAACAAATGGATTGGGTAAATCCTGCATGCGGTCCTGCACCAGGAACTTCATCGAAAGCAAGCTTAGGGCCGGTTGTAATCACTAAAAAATCATATTCGATGCGCTGGCCATCGGCCAACTCCAGAGCATTTTCTTCAGGCAGCAAACGACTGACCGCCTGTGCAATAAACGCGATCCCCTTCTTCTCCAAATAGGGGCGAATTTCGAAAGTAATCGCTTCGCGCTGGCGCCACCCGACCGCAACCCAAGGGTTCGAGGGAACGAACTGAAAATAGTCGACAGCATTGATCACCGTGATTCGATGTTCTTTGCCGAGTTTTTCACGCAATTCATAGGCTGCGGGCATGCCACCGGTGCCTGCTCCCATCACGATAATATGTGCCATGTCTACTCCAATCTTGATGTAATGTGCTTTCACGTTGAGCTGCTGAACTCGACCGCACAGTAGGTTGTGCGGCGGTCCCTATGTTTATGTCAATTCAGTCAGCTGTTTAAACGATTACTGCCAAAGTTCTACGACTTCTTTAATCTCTTACAAAAAAACTCATTCTCTTCATCGCTGTGCCGCTAGCTGCTGTCCGACCCATACTGCCAACTCAGCTGCCGGCATGACGCCAGCTTGCCGAGCGATTTCACGTCCTTGGTAAAACAAAACCAAGCTTGGTATGCTACGTATGCCTAATTGTTGGCTTAGACGAGGCGCGGCATCACTATCGACTTTGATCAAACGCAAGGTTGGAAGTAGCTTCGCCGCTTGCTCAAACTGCGGGGCCATCATGCGGCAAGGGCCACACCACTCCGCCCAAAAATCAACCAAGACGGGCACTTCGGTTTTCTCTACAAATTTCGCAAACGCTGACTCGGAAATTGCGACTGGTTTTGCCGCCATGATCTCGGCACCGCACTTCCCGCATACGGGTGACTCGAGCAAGCGCGATTCATCGATGCGGTTGGTTGCGGCGCATTGCGGACAGACGATATGTTTCATAGAAATACTCCTGTTCGACCAAGGCAATCGTTCACTCTCCTGCTCGCATGCCAAGTTTGCGCAGGATGGTCTCCATCAAGCACCACTTCGTCAGGCCACTTTGCAAAATATTGGCTCCAACAAATGCGGTGAAGGCGAGAAACCATTTGCTAACAAACACCGGGCTACCTTCCACGCCCAAGGCCAAACTCAACAAAATAAACACACCTGCGATGACACGTACCATTTGCCAAGAACTCATAATTTCACCCCTCATTCATCAAAATTAGAAACTCAATTTTTCGCATCTACCGCATCGTTCGCGGTCAATTCAATTTCTTCAACACCCTCATATTTCTTGCGATAAGCAACGAAGTACAACAATGGAATCACCACCAAGGTCAACAAGGTCGACACAAAAATCCCAAAGATCAGCGAGATCGCCAAGCCGTTAAAGATCGGATCATCGAGGATAAAGAATGCCCCCATCATGGCGGCCAAGCCAGTCAAGGCGATAGGTTGGGCCCGTGTGATCGCCGACTGCACCACCGCTTCTTTGAAAGCGATGCCTTGCGCTACTTGCACGTGGATAAAGTCCACTAGGAGAATCGAGTTACGCACAATAATCCCGGCCAAGGCGATCATGCCTATCATGCTGGTTGCCGTGTATTGCGCGCCAAGTAAG
The DNA here is from genome assembly GCA_964459555.1 of uncultured Burkholderiaceae bacterium. Classification (GTDB taxonomy): domain Bacteria; phylum Pseudomonadota; class Gammaproteobacteria; order Burkholderiales; family Burkholderiaceae_D; genus Undibacterium. The sequence continues at coordinate 25,499 of CAYWNE010000041.1, forward strand.
GCATGTCCCGGCATCACACCAATGATGGTTAAAGGAATAGGCGCCATGATGATCAAAGGTGTTAAATAAGAACCAAACTGCGCCACCACCAAGAGATAGATCAAGACCAAACCAACCGCATAGGCAGCGCCCATATCGCGGAAAGTTTCATAGGTCACTTGCCACTCGCCGTCCCACTTGATGCTGTACTGGCGATACACATCATCGGGTTGTTGTATGAAATACTCTTTGAACGGCAAGTGATTCGGCGCTACCAATTGCTGTAATTCGCCACGCATTTTGAACATGCCGTATAAGGGGCTGTCGAGCTTGCCGGCCATATCGGCCACCACATAATTCACCGCGATACCATCTTTGTGATACAACGCTTGCTCACGTTCGGTATCGGTCACGGTCACCAATTCACGAATCGGTACCAAACGACCTTGTGCACTACGCACTGTTAATGCCAACAAGCTTTCGAGATTGCCTTGCTCTATCGTTGGCAATTGCAAAAACGTAGCGATCGGATATTTGCTTTGGTCGTGCAGATAGGTCGCCGCTTCCCCGTGCAAACCCATGCGCAACGTCGTCACGATATGTGACTGGGCAATCCCTAATTGCGCAGCCTTCTGACGATCGACCAAGAGCAACTTACGTGAGGATACGAAACCGCTACTATCATCGACATCAACAATGCCATCTGCCTTTTCAAAAACAGCCCTTACCTGTTTCGCCAACTGGCGGCGTTCCACATCACCGGGGCCATAAATTTCTGCCACGATCGGTGCCAACACCGGAGGTCCTGGTGGCACTTCCACTACTTTGACATTGGCACCAGCGTCGATTTTCTTCGCTAATGCCTGCAATTGTGTACGCAAGCGCATAGCGATCGCATGGCTCTTGTCACTACGATGATGTTTGTCGACCAAATTGACCTGCAAGTCTCCCATCTCAGCGCCAGCGCGCAAGTAATATTGACGCACTAAGCCATTGAAATTAATCGGGGCAGCAGTACCGGCATAAGCTTGATAGTCACTGACCTCTGGAACCGTTTGTAGATAGCTTCCTAATTCGCGCAAGACCGCAGCCGTTTTCTCCACCGGTGTACCGGCAGGCATATCGACAATCACTTGGAATTCCGACTTATTATCAAAAGGCAGCATCTTCAACTGCACCCATCCCAGCACAGGTAACAAAACCGATAGGCCGATCAAAGCAAACACGCCAAGACCAAGTTTGGCGCGATTTTTCGCGCCTTTAGCATCATCCAAAAATGGGCGGAAGATGGCTTGAAAGCTTGGTGCAAGTTTGGCGCTCAAACCACCTTCGGCGTGATGGCCTTCTTTCATCCACAAGCGAGCCAACCAAGGTGTCACGATGAAAGCAATCGCCAGAGACAACAGCATCCCCATGCTAGCGTTGATCGGAATCGGGCTCATGTAAGGGCCCATCAAGCCACTGACAAAAGCCATCGGCAACAAGGCGGCAATCACCGTTAAGGTCGCCAATATCGTTGGTCCACCAACCTCATCGACCGCTCCTGGAATAATTTCACTTAGAGTTTTGTTAGGGAATAAAGCTTGATGACGGTGGATATTCTCGACCACCACAATCGCGTCATCGACCAAGATCCCGATCGAAAAAATCAAGGCGAACAGCGAGACGCGATTCAACGTAAAGCCCCAAGCCCATGAGGCGAATAAGGTCACAGTGAGCGTCAAAATCACAGCACTACCAACAATTGCTG
>CAYWNE010000042.1:0-27158 GCA_964459555.1 uncultured Burkholderiaceae bacterium
GCGTTCTTCTTCGGTCAACTGGGAGTTCAATAACAGAGGGTCGTCCCATTGAAATGCTACTTTTGCCATATTCTTCTCTCGGTGATTTTGTAATCGTTTTTAAACTAATTTTTAGTTAAATTGGAAATTTGAATATCAAGGGCGAATTATGCCGACTTCGCCTCAGTGCCTCTTGATACAACGCAAAGAGTAGATACCACTTTGTCATTTCCATCATGAATGCAGCGCTGTAATTTAACTTTCAACTAAGACCAACATCCTACCCGAATTAGCACTCGCGAGAAACGCCAAAGCAGAGTCAATTGTATAGAAAGCACAGAATTTGACTAGGGCTTTACAAAAGGGAAAATCAGAGGCAGACAATCAATATCCGAAAAAACGGCCATTCAAAACGCAAACTCAACAACATAAGAATCAAAAGGCGAGAATGTACCGCTTGATTTAAAAAGGGTCAAAGCTTCTTTCAGATCTGAATACAGCTCATGCAAATATGGTCTTAAATGTAGTGGTAAGGCATCACCACCGCCAAACGCCCACGTCACCTTCACATCTCTTGGCGTAATATTTTCGATTTTGCTTTCAAAACTAATCGCCAATAAAGCTCCCCGCCAAAACAAATGAAATTGTATGTTGTAAGGATCGTCTCGACTCCACGCGCCTAATACTCTAAGGTATATATTGCGCTCACGGTCTATCAGCCATTGATCCCAAGACACTTTGCGACGAGTAAAAGGATTGATATCTGTAAGCTGATACTTTTCGTAGTCGGAGGGCGAAATCTTCTCTAGTGTGAATGCCATTTCATGGGTCGCTAAATTCGAATCACTAAATTCTACGCTGTAACGACACGACAATTCTTCGAATTTGAACCCGCAGTGAACAAAAGTGCTTTAATTTTTTCTCAACATCGACGAAGAAAGAAGCTTTCATCGCATTGCAATATAGATGACTATTTGTTACAAATTAAACCATAAAGATTTCAGCAAACCTAGATGCAAATATGGCTTAAATTAAATGTGGTGGGGTTCTACAAATTAAGACTAGAGAAGAAATAGGACTGGTCCCTCCGACAAGAATCGAACTTGTATCCCACGCTTAGGAGGCATGTGCACTATCCATTGTGCTACGGAGAGACGCTATGTTGCTCGATGTCCGGCCGTAACAGCAAGAGTTGCCGAGTACAAACATGAGTCAACGATCGCAAGCTGGCCAGTCCGCGCTGGGACAAGCTACTCACGAAGGGCGCCATCTTACCTGAGGGGGACATAACAATCAATCTACGTTAGAGATCGAGCCGGATACCCTCACATCTGATCAGACCACAGCTCACTAGGTTACAATAGCGCCTTTCCCAATTTCCTCTTGGCGGTCTGCTGGTTCTTGAGCACGCTCATCAACCAAACACGGCCCGATTCCTATGGCAGTCATTTCTCTTAGTAACGCTCAACTCGCTTTTGGCCACGTAGCCCTGCTCGATCATGCTGAATTTTCGCTCGAAACTGGCGAACGGATTGGTTTGATCGGTCGCAACGGCACCGGTAAGTCTTCGCTCCTCAAAATCATCGCAGGCCGCTTCAAGATGGACGATGGCCTGTTGGTCATGCAACAAAACCTGAAGATTGCCTACGTCGAGCAAGAACCGCAATTCTCGCCTGAGATGACTGTGTTCGATGCTGTAGCCCAAGGCTTGGGAGAATTGCCGGCTCTATTGGCCGAATACGAAACCTTGACCGCAAGCTTTGGCGGCGATGATGACGACAAGCTGATGGACCGCATGCACGAGATCCAAATTAAACTCGACGCAGCGAATGCTTGGAGTTTGGAGAACACCGTCGAAACGACCTTAGATCGACTCAATCTCTCACGTGATGCGGTGATGAGTTCGCTGTCGGGCGGTATGAAAAAGCGTGTTGCCCTCGCCTGCGCTTTGGTCAGTGCGCCTGATGTGCTCTTACTCGACGAACCCACCAACCATCTCGATTTCGGTTCAATCAAATGGCTGGAATCCCTGCTCAAAGAATTCAAAGGTAGCGTCCTCTTCATCACCCATGATCGTAGCTTCCTCGACAATGTCTCGACTCGCATTATTGAACTCGATCGCGGCAAGATTACTTCCTTCCCGGGCAACTTCTCGACTTACCAAACGCGTAAGGCTGAACAATTAGAAATCGAAGAAGTTGAAGCGGCCAAGTTTGATAAATTTTTGGCGCAAGAAGAAGTATGGATACGCAAAGGTGTCAAAGCACGTCGCGTACGTGATGAAGGCCGCGTTAAACGCTTGGAGCAATTACGCCTACAACGCGCAGCACGCCGTGAACAACAAGGACAAGTTCGCCTCGATATTACAACCGGCGAACGCTCGGGCAAGATTGTCGCCGAGATCGAAAACATCAGCAAATCCTACGGCGACAAAACTGTCGTTCGAGATTTCTCTAGCATTATTTTGCGTGGCGATAAGATAGGCTTGATCGGCCAAAATGGTGCTGGTAAAACGACGCTGTTGAAACTGATCTTGGGCGAAGAACAAGCCGACCGCGGCACCGTCAAACAGGGTAGCCGATTACAGATCGCCTACTTCGATCAAATGCGGGCGCAACTCAATGAAGAGGCCAGCCTCGCTGACACCATTTCACCCGGTAGCGATTTCGTTGAAATCAATGGTCAACGCAAGCATGTAATGTCTTACTTGGGCGATTTTCTATTCGCACCAGAACGCGCACGTTCGCCAGTCAAAACACTGTCCGGTGGTGAACGCAATCGTTTATTGTTGGCGCGCCTATTCGCCAAACCAGCGAATGTTTTGGTACTCGACGAACCAACCAATGATCTCGACATCGATACCTTGGAACTCTTGGAAGAACTGTTAGAAGACTACGAAGGTACCGTCTTCCTCGTCAGCCATGATCGTATGTTCCTCGACAACGTCGTCACCCAAGTGATCGCCGCCGAGGGCGACGGCTACTGGAAAGAATACATTGGTGGCTACAGCGATTGGGAAACCTATAAAAACGCCAATCCAAACTCAGGCGCTAAAGGCAAGAGCGATAGCAAAGGTAACGACAGCAAAGCTAGCGACAAGAACGCTGCCAAAGATAGTGCCGCCGACAGCACAAACAAAGCCAAAGCAGAAACTAAGGTCGAAGAGAAACCACGCAAACTGAGTTACAAAGAACAACGCGAACTCGAAGAATTGCCAGGCAAGATTGCGAGCTTAGAGGCCGAACAAAAAAGCATCTCAGACAAACTCGCCGACGGTGATTTCTACAAAAACGCCACGCCCGATGAAGTCAAAAAACTCAATGAGCGTTTTGCGGAGATCGATGAATTGTTGCTGCAAGCTTTGGAACGTTGGGAAGTGCTAGGAGGGTAAGATATTTCTTTTGATTTTTTGAGACCTATCCCTGTTCGAAAGCGAACGGAGCTTAGGTCTCAAGAAACCAAGGGAATTCAATCTTTCTTCTGAAGGGACCAAACTCCATAAGGATTGTGAAAAAAATCATCCTCTGGAAATCGAGAGCATCGCACTTCATCAATGCCGTAGACTGAGGATCGCTGGTCCTTGCTAAATGTCTCGCCACTTACTATCTTTGAATCTCCACCATCTACGGAAAGATAGAGCAAAAACATATCGAGATCTTCTATCGCAGTTTCACTTGACTCGATCTCTGCATCTCGCATTCCAAGCAAATGCATGCCAACTGAATAGAATTTTGACGAATCCGATATTGGCAATCTTACCCAAGCTCGATACAAAGCTGAAATCTGCTGCTCTTTATCTTTCGATCTTTCATAGAGTTCCAACCACCTTTTTCGTCCATGCGCGATACCAGAACTCTCTCCCTTTACCGCTAAGGCGCCAAGATGAAACGCAGCAGCGACAAATGAAAGCATCTTTAGGGACATATCACATTCAGCTCCCACATCCATACTTTCAGACAAAACGTAATTAACGGCTGTGTGTTTCTCTACAGCGTCTTGGTCATCCGCGGAAAACGAGGGTATTAATCTGTCCATTGATGCCAAGAACGCTGCATCCATTCCCAATTCTCTGCCACTTACCGAGAACTCTTCATCGTAGTAAAAACCTGGGAAATCTTTACACAGATTTCTAATAACGTCCTGATCGTTATTCAGGACGCAAATCACATGTCTTGGCTTGACCGTCATATTTCGATTCTTAGTATTGAAGAGGAATATTGCAATGTCTTTCGCGACCTACCTAGCAATCTTCCTAAAATCCCGCATCCGGAAACCCAAAGCAAACAGCGCTCCAAAATACACCAGCATGCAACTCAGAATGAGGCCAAGCATGATGCCAGCACGTAGGATCTTTTCGCTGCGCATAGAAAGCCAATCGACTTGCAGCGACAGGAAATACGCTGTGCCGGCCATCAGTAGCAATGCGATTGCGACCTTGATGAAGAAACGAGCCCAACCATCGGCGGGACAATAAATCTCTCTTTGACGCAAACCGCGATACAGCAATGCCGCATTAACACAAGCACCAAGACCAACCGATAGAGCCAATCCTGCTTGGTGAATAAACGGCACAAAAATCGCATTCAAAATTTGCGTGACCAATAAGACGATCATGGCGATTTTCACCGGCGTACGAATGTCTTGTTGCGCATAAAAACCTGGCGCCAAAATTTTGACGAGGATCAGTCCCGTCAAACCTACACCATAAGCGGCAACTGCTTTCGCCGTTTCGTGAACGGCATGTGCATCGAATCGTCCATTGTGAAACAAGGTCGAAGTCAAAGCATCCGGCAAGACTAAGAGCCCAACTGCTGCGGGCAAGGCCAACAAGAAGGTCAGACGTAGGCCCCAATCCAAGAGCGAAGAATATTCTTGTCGATCGCCGTTGGCTTTAGCTGCTGACAGGCTAGGCAGCAATACCGTGCCCAGCGCTACACCTAACATCGCTGATGGAAATTCCATCAAGCGATCGGCGTAATTCAATTGCGATGCGCTACCATCCGGTAAGAACGAGGCCCAGGTCGAATTGATCATGATACTAATCTGCGTCGCCGACACCGCCATCACCGCTGGCGCCATTTGCTTCAAAACGCGACGCACTTTGGGATCACGCAAGGCAAAACGTGGATTCATGCTGAGGCGCGGCAACATGCCGATTTTAATCAGCGATGGAATTTGAATCGCTAATTGCAAAATACCGCCGATGAAAACAGCCCAACCAAGCGCGTAAATCTGTTTGTCTCTGCCGAATAAATCTAAGGAAAACACCGCAGCGATAATGAAGCTGATGTTCAACAACACCGGTGTGAAGGCAGGAATCTTAAAACGTCGCCAGGTATTCAGAATGCCGCTCGACAAAGCCACCATGGACATGAATCCGATGTAAGGAAACATGATGCGCGTGAGGTTCACCGTCACATCAAATTTGGCTGTTCCCCAAAAGCCCGAAGAAAACATCAAGACTAACACCGGCGCGCCCAGCACGCCTATCACGCACGTGATAAGCAAAACCCACGCTAACACGGTCGCTACATGATCGATCAGATCTTTGACTTCATCAGCAGAATCAGCATTGCGATACTCGGCCAAGATCGGCACAAAAGCTTGTGAAAACGCCCCTTCGGCAAACAAGCGTCGAAAGAAATTAGGAATTTTGAACGCCTGCACATAGGCATCCATGGTCGCGGTGGCACCAAAATAGGCGCTAAATAAAGCATCACGAATGAGCCCCGTAATGCGCGACAACATGGTCATGCTGCTGATCGCAGCGAGTGTTTTGAGTAGATTCATAGCACGACATTATAGCTTTCAGCGTTTGTCTCGACGACAATTTTCAACTTGATGATGACATCTAAGAGGTGACACGACCACCCTTCACCACCACAATAAACCGTAATAAAAAATTAAAAAGACGGAACGATCGCACGATGGCATTCCAAAAATAAGTTTTACCATATCAAAAAGCTCTGCTATAATTTCGAGCTTCCCAAATGACAGATGTCATTTTACGGACCTGGAGAGGTGGATGAGTGGTTTAAGTCACACGCCTGGAAAGCGTGCGTAGGGTAATACCTACCGGGGGTTCGAATCCCCCCTTCTCCGCCAGAATACAAAATGCCCGCAATCGCGGGCATTTTTATTTTCCGGAGAAGAAAAGCGAGCATGCTCGCGCGGGTGGATTCGAAGGCTCGCGCATGCTTGCGCGAGAGCGGCCTGCGCCCGTGTAGGCGAATCCCCCCTTCTCCGCCAGAATACAAAATGCCCGCAATCGCGGGCATTTTCATTTTCAAGGTTCAAAAAAGTCCCGCTACACGTTACCCTCTTTCGCCGTCATCCCTGTGCAGGCAGAGATCCAGCGTCTTTCATCTTCACACCACTGGAGTCCCGCAGTCGTGGGAAAGACAAACCAGAACGCCATCGAACTTTATTGCGACTTGGAACTCTTTCTCACAACCACACTCTAAACCGCCGATTCAGCTTCGGTTCATTCTTGCCGTACAGCATTGACAGAGCCTTCAAATCAATGCATGCTGCCTCGCGTCGTGCGCTCATCGATACTAGAGTCACAACTCGGTGTTATCAGTATTCATTCAAAAATTACTAAGACAATGAAAATGAAGAAACTCCTCCTCCCAGCCATCGCCGTTTTATACGGCTTTTCCTCTTCCAGCGCTTTTGCCGATGTTCATTACAACATCAAGATCAGCAATGCAGCTCAGCACCTCGCTGAAGTTAGCGTGGAATTCCCAGCGGCTAAAAACAGCACGCTCGACGTGCAATTACCGATCTGGCGCACTGGTCGCTATGAGGTGCTGAATCTTGGCAAAAACATTCGCCAATTTAAAGCCGTTAATGGCAAAGGTCAGAGTTTGAGTTTCGCGAAAACCGATAAAGGTACTTGGCAGGTTAAGACCAAACCGGGTGATACTGTGAAGGTCAGCTACGAGGTCTATGCCAATGCTTTGGGTGAGCGTACCCAACATATCGATGACACACATGCTTACCTCGACGCCAGCGGTGTCTTGATGTACGCCGCACCATATCGTTCGCAAGCGGTGACTGTAAAACTTGAAACACCAAGCAATTGGGTATCACGCTCTGGTATGGACAAAGGCGCCTGCGATCATTGTTTCGTCGCACCAAACTACGATGTGTTGATTGATTCCCCAATCGAAACAGGCGAACACGAATTCCACAGCTTTGATGTCGACGGTCGTAGCATTGAATTAGCGATCTGGGGCCGTGGCAATTATGACGGCAAAAAGATGGCGGAAGATCTGAAAAAGGTCGTCATCGAAACTAAAAAGACTTTGGGCGAATTCCCATTCAAAAAACGCTACTTATTCATCGTGCATGCAACCGATGGTGCGGGTGGCGCAACAGAACATTTGAATTCGACAGTGATTCAGAAGCCACGTTGGAGCTACGCACCACGCAAAGAATACTTAGGCTTCATCAAGACGGCGACACATGAATTCGTCCACACCTGGAACGTCAAAGCCTATCGCCCAAAAGAAATGGTGCCGTATGACTATCAAAAGGAAAATTACACGCGTCTCCTCTGGATCGCAGAGGGCAATACGTCCTACCTCGAAGAATTAGTGACTTTGCGCGCAGGCTTACAAACTCGCGATGAATTCCTCGATGATTTGGCGAAGGCGTTACTCGCTTATGAACACCAACCAGGCCGCTTCCAACAAAGTGCGGCGGAATCGAGTTTTGACTCATGGATCGATGCTGGTGGTGAACGCGCTCGCAACGCCTCAGTCAACATCTACAGCAAAGGTCAACTGTTAGGCAATGCGATCGACATTGAAGTACGTCGTCAAACCAAAGGTGCTAAAGGTTTAGAACATGTGCATCAATACCTGTACGCCCATCACACGGTTGACAAAGGTGGCTACGGCGAGGCTGATGTGCGCACTGCACTCAAAGCCGTCACCGGCAGTGATTGGAATGCATGGTGGGCGACCTATGTCGATGGCATTGGCGAAATTCCTTTCCCTGAATTACTCAAAGCCGCCGGTCTAAAATATGTCATCGAAGCCGGTAAAGATGACGAGCAAAAAGAAGAATGGTTCACCGGTCTGCGTACTCGCGAGTCAGGTGATTTCCCCTTAGTTTCCGAAGTAGAACGCGACAGCCCAGCATGGAATGCCGGTATTGTTGCTGGTGACTTATTGATTGCAGCAAATGGTCTGCGCCTGACCAATAAGGATTTAGCTGACCGCCTGTGGCTCAATCAACAAACACCAATCAAAATCAGCCTGTTCCGTCGCGATGAAATGAAAGAAATCGCTCTCGCGCCTAGCAAACAAGTTAAAGGTAAAGCGAAATTAAAAGCACTTGATGAAGTGAACGACGATCAAAAAATGATCAATAGCAAATGGTTGGGGGTTGAATGGCCGAACAAAGTAAACCCTGACAAGTCAGACAAAGCGAAAGAAGCGTCAAACAAATAAGCTTCTCTAGCGATTCATGACAATAAACGGCAGCTCCATCCCCTGGCGCTGCCGTTTTGTTTTTTGTGGCTAGTAATTTTTGGATAATATGGCGGTGCAAAACAAAAAACTGCGATATTTGTGAAAAACTGTGACATCCAATTTTGCGCTGGTGCGTTATACCAGCACAGGTATGAACGTTTTTACATTCAATTCGTTTATTCGCGCGAAAGACTCTTATGAAATCCATCAAGAAAACAAGCATTGCTACTGCCCTCGCTGGCCTCGGCCTCGCTAGCCTATTATTAGCAAATCCAGCCTTTGCGCAAAATGACCCTCCTAGTCGCGTTGGTCGCGTCGGCTACTCCTACGGTCAGGTTAGCTTTGCAGATGCTGGCAGTACGCAATGGACAGACTTAGTACCTAATCGTCCCATCTCAATTGGTGACAGCGTTTTCGTTGGCGAACAAAGCCGCGCTGAACTGCATGTCGGCAATAGCAGCGTCCGAATGAATGAGAATACACGCTTAAGTTTTATTAATCTCACAGACGACGTTACGCAGATTCAGCTTACTCAGGGTACTGTCGTGCTCAGAGTGCGAGCAATGTCAGAACGCGAAGTTTTGGAGATTAGCACGCCAAATCTCAATTTTGCGATTCAGGAACCAGGCGACTATCGCATCAACATTAACTATGACAACACCACGACCGTCATCGTGCGACGAGGCATAGGCGTTGCCCAAGGTGATCGCGACATCATCACTTTGCGCGAAGGAGAACAAACGCGCTTTTCAGGCACCAACCTGAATCATAGTTCCATCACTCGCGCGCCAGGTTTCGATACGTTTGACCAATGGGCCTATGATCGTGATCGCGCTGAGGAGAATTCGATTTCCGCACGTTATGTGCCGCGCGACATGATTGGTTACCAACAGCTTGACGAGTATGGAACGTGGGAAACCCATGTCGAATACGGCGCGGTATGGTACCCCCGCGGCGTGTCGGTGGGTTGGGCCCCATATCGCGATGGCCGTTGGGTCTGGGTCGCACCTTGGGGTTGGACGTGGGTCGATCGCTCTCCATGGGGCTTCGCGCCTTATCACTATGGTCGTTGGGCTTTTATCGGCAATCGTTGGGCCTGGTGCCCTGGTCGCTATGAACGCCATCATCGTCCCGTCTACGCCCCAGCTCTGGTAGCTTTTGTCGGAGCCAGCAGAAATGGTGTGAGTGTCGGCGTGAGCGTTGGCGGGCGTGGACACGTCGGTCCTGCTGTGTCGTGGTATCCATTGGGTCCCGGCGAAACTTATCGGCCGTCCTACACACAGAATCCGCGTTACGTTCAAAACATTAATCAAACCATTATCAATAATACGGTAGTGGTCAATCGCAATCGCGACGTTTACATCAATCGCAACGTACCCAACGCGGTCACTTCCGTACCGCAACAAACTTTTGTACGTGGAGAACACGTTTTTCCGGCAACGAAATCAATTCTCTCTAGTCAAATCAAAAAGCTTGAAGTGATGACTGAAGCCCCCAATCTCCAGCCAGATCGCACAAATCGTTTTGGTGACGCTCGCCCACGCACTTGGCAAGAAACCGATCAGTATCATAGTCGCGCTACCGTGACACCTACAGCGAGTAACGATGCCAGCATCAATAATGACACTCGCATTCGTGATTATGGTCGCGGTCGTGGAGCAGACACCAATGCAAACAATCCAAACCAGAATACAAATGGTGCGACTCGCACTGCACCTAGTGTCAGCGCTGCCGGCAATACTCAACCCAATTACGTTAATCCTGTTGAACGCAATGCCAATGGCATGGTGACCCAGTACCCGCAACGCAATGAAAGAAATGGCGCAATCAATGCACCTACCAATGCGGCCGCTTCACAGACGTCACCACAGCCAACTTATGTTCCGCCGGTCGAACGGAACAATGCTGGCAATGTAGTGCAGTATCCACAACGTCCTGAACGCAATGAACCGGTGCCTGCGGCAACAAATCCGAATATGAACCAAGCCCGATCTTACGACGAAATTCAAGCAGAACGTGGAAGGAATAATCGTTTCGACGATGCCAACCGCAACAATCGTGTCGAGAATCGTCGTGAATCGATCAATAACGCTCCCCTAATGTCCCCTGCGATGACAACGCCACCGACGCCAGTCACAGTTCCTGTTCGACCAACGGAGAGACCTATTGAGCGCAACGAAAGGGTTATGGAGCGAGCAGAACGCAATAATGAGCGTAATGGCTCTGAGAGGCTTATCGAACGAGGCAATGATCGCCCGATCGAGCGCCCAGCCGCGACCTTCGCGCCTCGATCCGAGCCAGTACGCGTAGCTCCCACTCCAACGCCTACACCAGCGCCGGTGAGTGTTGTGCCACAAGCAAAACCTGAAAAGACTGAAAAACCAAAGGATAAGAATGACGAAGTAAGAGCAAAAAGGAATGAACGTTAGTTGAGCTCAAATTGATTTTTAATCACTAATCCAAGATTCAAAGGGGGCGCAATCATAGCCCCCTTTTTGTTTCGATTCACAAATCCCATCGAGAAAAGTTCTTAATTTGAGTCAATTTTTCAACAAAATTTTCCCAATCGAAGTCATTTAACAAATTTGCGTAATTAATCTATAGAAAATCTTAGCCACAAGGCTATAATTTCCTCAGGGTACTATTTCAATACGGCACTGGGGATTTTCACAATGAATTCACCCTCGATATCCTGTCCTGAATTCCTCGCGATGGAGCGCTCCATCATTGACGATTTTGTGTCATGTACACGAGAGAGTTGCGACGAAACCGAAACCTGTATTAAAGCCTTAAATCAAAGTGGTGGCGCAGAATATGTGCACCGCTTATTTCGCGCTTTGCACTCTTTAAAAGGCAATTGCCTGATGGTGGGTTTAACTCCCTTCACGGAACCTTTGCATCGCGTTGAAGACATCGTTGCTCGCATTCGGGCTAATCAAATTCCTTACCATCCAATCGTCGGCGAATTCTTGTTGCTGGCCACCGATGAATTCGAAGATTTGCTGGCAGAGCTGATCACGACGAAACAATGTAGTAACGATAGGCGCATGCTGTTATGCAGTGTCGCTGAGCAGTTGCTCGCATCACTGAATCCCAGCAATGTTGAAGTAGAAGTTCGCAAGGCAATTACTTTGTTGGATAAGAAAGATCGAAGCGCAGCGCCAGAAATCAAATCTAAAAAAGTATTGCTTGAAGTACCGCCCGATCTTGAATTGATGCGCACACTGTCGATCCACATCGACAATCTGAGTATTTATCGCAAAGATCGCAGCGATCAAGTCGTGCAAATGACCAAGCAACTCAATGAGGCAATTGGTACTCCTGTCGATCCTCTGCAATTGCAAGCAGCTTCTCTCATGCACGATGTCGGCATGAGTTTTATTCCGCATAACATCTTCAACAAAGAAGGTTCTTTGTCGAAAGAAGAATTACGAAAGATTCAAGAACACGTGGTGATTGGTAGCCAATTTTTGTTACGCTTCGGCGGCTGGGATGAGGCTGCGCGCATGGTGCTTGATCATCACGAACGCTATGACGGTACTGGTTACCCCAATGGATCAAAAGGCAATGACATCCACATTGGTGGACGTATGCTGTCCATCGTTGACACCTTCTGTTCCATCACAACCGAACGCTCAGACCGCACTTTCAAGAAAAGCTTATTGAGCGCGATTTCTGAAATCAACGCCAACAGCGATAGCCAGTTTGACCCCAACCTCGTACAATCTTTCAATGAAGTCGTACGTAAGATTATGATGCGACCAAGCACATAAATATTTTCTCGCTTAAAAAGGCAAAGCCCTCAGCTTTTGACTGAGGGCTTTGTTTTTCTGTAGCGAGATTCATAGCGATCTCGTGACGATCAAGGACTAATACTTGGCGGCTTGCCCGGCCGCTGGCGTTGATTTCTTGATGAACTCACGAATATGTTCATTCGAGGTAGCGAGATCTTCAGCACGCAGATACATCATATGTCCACTGCGATAGCCTCTAAACTCCATTCTATCTTTCATCTTGCCACTAGGATCAATCTGCCACATGGTGTACTTCGCATCAAAATAATTGGTCGCACCATCGTAATACCCTGATTGAATCAAGAGATGCATATAAGGATTTTCAGCCATCGCCAAACGCAGGTTTTCACCAGTGCGATCATTGCTGTTATCCCATGGATGTACAGGACCAAACATATTGTATTTGACGTCCGTCTTATATCTCAGAACATCACGTAAATAATAATTGATAGCGGGAGTAAAGGAATGCAACCAAGAGGTCAGCTCTGCGTTGTAATCGGGCGAAACACCGGCATCTGCACGATCAATACCGAGGTAACGCGAATCCAAGCGTCCAACGGTTTTACCTTTGTCTCTCAACAAATCCTTCCAGAAAAAGGAAGGAGAGACACTGAGATTATTCTGCAAAATACTCTTTTCCGACAAGCCGGAATAACGCGCCACTTTGGTTGCAATTTCTTGGCGTTTTGCTGGGTCGATAAAACCACCACGCGACAAAGCTGGAAGATATTCATCAAGTGTGAACGCCTCGACTTCAGGTAGTACCTGACTCAAATCGCGCTTTTGCAATTCAGCAGGCAAGGCCTTGTGATACCACGCAGTCGCCGCATAATACGGGAGTGATAACGCTGCGTCGACCGGTCCATCACGTTTGATCCCCAATTCAGTAGGAGAAACCAAGATCACACCGTTCAAATACATCCAATGATTATTTTGAAGTTCCTTGGCAAGACCAGATACACGCGTCGTGCCATAACTTTCACCAATCAAATACTTCGGCGAATTCCAACGACTATTGCGTGATACGAAGGTGTTGAGCCACTCAGCAAGATAAGCGATATCCGCGTTCACGCCAAAAAATTGGGCGCGATCAGCTTTAGGGTCGAGAATACGTGAAAAACCTGTATTAACTGGGTCGATGTAAACGATATCGGCGACATCCAAAATGGAGTGCGGATTATCGCGTACTCCATACGGCTGCACGGGGTAACCTTCATCATCAATGTTCAAGATTTTCGGGCCGGTGTAAGCCACATGCATCCACACCGATGCGGAACCTGGACCGCCATTAAATGAGAATACTAAAGGTCGCTTATCGCGATTACCAACATCGCTACGTTGATAATAGGTGTAGAACAAAGAAGCAATGACTTTCCCGTCTTTATCCCAAACAGGTTGCGTGCCTGCTGTCGCTTTGTACGGAACCAATTTGCCTTTAATCGTCACGCTACCGCTTGTATGCACTGCCGACTCTGCTTGCAACAAGCGATCATTTGCTGCTGCGCTTACACTTGGTTTGGCGACGGCCGCTGGTGCCGCAGATGCATTCGCAGAACTAGTTTCCTGTGCCATGCTCAAGGAAGTATGAGCGAGCACGATCAAGGTCAACAAACTTCTCAATTTCAAAGACGACTTCATTCAATAGTTCTCCTTGTAAGCGATACGATACTGGCTATCTCTTTTTCAACAAACTTTTTTCGCGCAGCGCCAAAACACATCAAGGTGGCGTCCGTGAAAAATTAATCTAGTGTATTTACCAATTTTTCCCAGACCTACAACATTCTCGATCGGGTTCTTCACAAAAAGTCCGAGATCAGGTCGTCCTGTAGATGAGTTCGTTCTACTATGAGACTTGGCTCAATAAAAAGTTCCGTCCCTTTATTCGATTGAGTTAAAAAGATCTCCGGTCCGAAGGTTACTTCAAACCATCTGCATCAAATTCGTGGGGAGCTCAAATGTCATCTCACTCAAGCAGACAT
The DNA here is from genome assembly GCA_964459555.1 of uncultured Burkholderiaceae bacterium. GTDB lineage: Bacteria > Pseudomonadota > Gammaproteobacteria > Burkholderiales > Burkholderiaceae_D > Undibacterium. The sequence continues at coordinate 14,236 of CAYWNE010000042.1, forward strand.
GCCAACGATCAAGCGGAGGATCACACTGCCGCCACGGCTGAACAGATTATCGCTCTGCTACAGCAAAGAATTTTGAGCGACAGCAACAATGGACATTTGCGACGAGACACACATGCCAAGATGTACGGTGTAGTGAAAGCAAACTTCAAGGTTGAAGCCAATCTGCCGAAAGAACTAGCCAAAGGTATTTTTAGCGAGCCGAAGGAATACCAAGCGTGGCTTCGCTTTTCAAATCAAAGCACACAAATCAATGACGACCGCCAAAGAGATATTCGCGGCCTAGCGATCAAACTCATGGGTGTTACTGGGCCTAAGCTGATTGATCCCGATGCTTTCATGGAGAGTCAGGATTTCATTCTGATTAGCCCTCGCAATTTTATCGCCAGTAGTTTGAACGAATTCGCCAGTATGCTCGCCGCCCTACAAGGAAAGTGGTGGCAAAAATTATGCTTCTTTGCGACCCATTGGGGGCTTGATTGGGCTTTACTTCGGTCCATGAAAAGAATTGCCAATCCTTTGCAGATCCCCTACCACAGCACAACGCCTTACGCGCTTGACGCTCAAGTCGTCAAGTATATGTGTCGTCCCAATTCGCAAATCCAAGCTGCAATTCCTAGTGATGCGGGCCCTGATTTCCTAAGCGAAGCGATGCGGCAACAACTTTCACAAGACGATGTCCACTTTGATTTCTGCATTCAAGTCAGAAATAATCCAGCGACGATGTCGATAGAAAATCCTCGCCAAATTTGGGATGAGCGAGCTTCGCCATGGATCAAAGTTGCCAGCATTCGCATTTTGCGACAAGAATTCGATAGCCCTGAACAACAACTATTCGGCGAGAAACTCTCATTCAATCCATGGCGTTGTTTAGAGGCGCATCGACCGCTGGGGCAAATTAATCACGCACGACTTCTGATTTATCAAGCGATTTCTAAGTTTCGGCATGAAGCCAATCATCAAGACTCCTCCGAACCTGTCGACTGGAACACGATGTAAGTATCCCAAGCATCCCCATAGAAAAACAGCACCGCCACGGAAATGGCGATGCTGCTCGTTTTTTCACGCTGATGAACGATTTAGGTTGGATCAATCACACCTTGAGCGATCATGCGCAAAGCCGTCAAGCTAGGCACGAAGAAGTATTCGCCACCTCGGGTTTCAACAAGTCGAGGAATCTTACTCAAGATGTACGGCGCCTCATCGCTTTGCGGGTCCACTTGCAGCACCGCCTTGCTCGGTGATTTCTCATCGGCGTCGTGATTGCCCAACAGGATTTCTTTGTCGCTACCGGCTTGAAAATCATTGCCGTAATTGATCCACTGTTGCTGTACGAATTCAAATTGGCGATTAATGTCGGCGTTGATCATCATGATGATAATGCCGTGATTCCCATCATTACGACTGCGATCCTTCACCTCGCCGTATGGCAAACCACGACGCAAAACACGACGGCGATTCGCGAGCGCACCCGGCGTATCGAAAGCGCCTTCGTTGTAGATCATAGAGCCGGGGCAAGCGCCCTTCACCATTTGCAAAGATGCACGTGGATTGATGCGGCGAATGTGGGCACTAAACGGACACTTGGCGCCACTCATATCATCGTCATACGTGAAGTCACTCAAGAGCTTATCTTTGCCCGCTGCATCAGCACCTAAGAATTGCATATCAAATTTGGCCTTGCTCTCTGGGTCAGGAGCTTTGACGAGTGGCGCACCATTATCACGCCAACGCCCCACGAATTTCGCCGCAAGCAGTTCACGTGCATCATCGAGTTTGAGATTGCGATGACGCGCATAATTTTGCGCATGCTTTTCGAGGTATTGATCGAAGGTGGCGACGTTCTCATGCAGCTTGCGATACACCATGTAGGTGCCGTTACGCGCCAAGAGTATCGGCTGCGGCGCGGGCGGATATTCATGCGCCTCGTCCGGATGACCTAACAAGAACTCACCTGTCGCGAGTGGCTGCCAACTACCATCTTCCATTTGTTTGCCGCGACCATGCACATTCAAGTCGTAATTCGGTGCCCCCTCAAACACGGGATCACCAATTCCATCGGTGTAGCCGAAATGCTCTTTCGCGGTTGGCTTACCATTTTCCATCACTACTTTGACGTCTTGATAGTCGAGTATCTGGCCGTCGTCGGCTCGATGTCCGCTCAGAATCACGACGCCCTCTTGGTGCAACTTTACTTGCTCTTGCAACCACTGATAAGCTTGCTCCAACAGAGCTGGCAGGCGCGCATTGAGCGAAATAAAAATATGCACGTCTTGTTCGCGGGTTTCACGATTGCCACGCCAAATCGGGTCCCAATGCTCGGGTGAACTCGGGCCATCGTCGCCCAACATATCGCGCCTTTGTTTCATGCCCTGCACGAATTCTGGCGAGAATCCATTCAGCGAAGCACGTGGCAATTCCAACTCTTTCAAACCTTGATAGGCGAAAGCGATATTTACAGTCCAATCTGGCTGTTTGATTTGCCCCGGACCATCACCCCACTCCACCGAGCTGGTAACACGTTTTGTGATCGCAGCCACAAATTGGCGGGCGATCGCCGAATGGCGGATATTCAAAAACACATAACGCGCAACGGGATAACCGAATCGACCATAAGCGCGTACGACATTACCTTGAATGTCTGTTAGATCTAATTGCTTAGTCACTACATCACCTCTTTCTATGCTTACAGTCGATATTGGCCAGGTGCCCAGGTTGGTGCCGTCAAATTCGTCGGCGCCACTCTTTGCATGAAAGCTTGGAAGTTGATCTTCAAAGTCGCGGCATCAAGACCTTGGTTATCGACCACAAATTTGGCGAACTCTTGTTTGAGATAGAGCGCTTTAAGTTGCTCGGCTAAAGGTTCGTCGTTAGAGCCATTGAAAAACAATGACGCCGTCAACTGGCACTTTTTCATATAGGCGATAAAGCTATCTGCATCGTGGACTTTGTCGAAACCGTAGCAATAACTCCAAATCTCTTTGATGCGATCTTGAATGCTATTCCACATGCCGCGCAAATAGCCATCAAGATCAGCCTTGGGGCCAGCATGAAAATTACAAGAAAACACCAAGTAGCGTGATTGCAAATGATCTTCCTTTGGCACCGCCGCGCGACGCATCGAGTCTGTCACGAACAGCGATAAATCGCGCACGGTATCAAGCCCACTGCCAGTCGGTTGCGATTCGGTGTAGACATCATCGAGCACGAAGAAGCGGCAGAGATAGGTATTTGGAACCTTTGCCATCGGGCTATTCGCTTCGAAATTCCAATTCTGCAAGCGGTCGCGAATCAAATCCGCATAGGCGATTTCATCGCTGGTGTATGCATTCTTGATCGGCGAGAGTATGGTTAAAGCGTAGGCTTTTCCGCTGATATTACCGGCCATGTTGCTCTCCTTGTGTGCTGCGTTCAGCTTGCGCTTGTTCCGCCATTTCTTTCTTCAAGCGACCGTCATGCCAACGCTGACGACGTTGTACTTGGTAGGCCGACATACTAATAATTGGTGTTGGATGCATATCGCCGAGATCATGTTGCAAGCCACGCACCAAAGCGTTGTAGCGCTTCATGAAGTCGGCATCACTCGCATCGAGATCGTGTTTTTGAAACGCGATCAAAGCATCTTTCACTGCCTTGGCACTTTTCACATCGTTCGACGCCGCCAATGGATAGGCGTTGTAATAGTGAATCGTCTCGATTTGGTTATAGCGAATGTAGTTGTGGAACGGTGTCAATGGCACTGACTTCGGATAACGAATATTCCATTTCCAAAACAAATCAAGACCGCCTGGAATCGCAAAAGTAAAGGAGTCGACATACTGATCCCAGCTGCCATTGAAATTACTGAAGAACATCATGTAGGAGTATTTCAAATTTTCTTTTGGCTGCGCTGGGTCCACGTGCGGGAACTGATTCTTACCAATGATGACCCAGCGCGCGTAATGAATCAGCGACAGCGTGATCAAACCATTGAGCGTTTTCGGGAACTTCAATGCAAACCAAAAATAGAATTTATTGAGCCATGCTGTGTACCACCGTATCGGCGTGATCACATTCATGGCATAGGCCTTACCAGCGATGTTAGACATACTGATCCTCGAGTGTTAGGCAAAGAAAATGAGAGCGCAGGAAGGATTCGAGCTTCGCGCCAGCCCTGCCAATAGCGCAGCGCTGAGTGTGGAGGCTCGATTACTCAAAGTCAATTAAAAACGACAATGCCAATTCGATACTGTTGTGTTTCGTGCTATCAATGCTCTCACAGCTCGTACATATCTAATTCATCTGCGTGTAAAGCTCGCTTGACAACTACAAAGAATAAAACTACCATGTCAAACATACTTGACATCAATTTAGATTGATCATCTTCCGCAAATCCACAATATCAGAGCGACTACAAACTCAAACGACTATGGAAAACGAAAAATACTCAAAAAAAGATCTCGCCGACAATAAGCAATATCGTAAAGAGCTGAGCCTTTCGGTGATCGCGTATATGGTCGTGTTGTTCGGCTCGATCTATATCGCGAAGCCTATGCCTGCAGGTTTGGTCAAATCATTGATCGCCATGGCCCCAGTTATTCCGGGCTGCTTCACCTTATGGGCAATTGTTCGCCACATGAATCGCTTTGACGAATTTATGCGCGTCTATCTGTTGGAAATTATTGCGACTGCCGGCGGCGTTACCGCCTTCATCAGCTTCACTTACGGCTTTGCTGAAGGCATAGGATTTCCGCGCCTGACAGGCTTTGTCTACTACGCCATCTTCATGATCGCGTGGCTAGTGATCTTAATGCTGCGAAAGTTGAAGGAGCGCTCCGATGCGTAACATCGTCAAAGAACTACGCACCGAGCGTGAATTGAGCCAAGCTGCGCTTGCCGACTTATTAGAAGTCTCGCGGCAAACCGTGAATGCGATTGAGACTGGTCGCTACGATCCTAGTTTGCCTTTGGCATTCACGATCAGCAAAGTGTTTGGTCAGCCGATAGAAAAAATCTTTTTCGTGGACTGAAATAAGCTCACCAATCCACCTCACAGAAATAGCGTACAAATAAGCTGACTACTTTTTGGTGGTGCCGTTGAGGTAAGCGCATTATTTGCATGATGGTCTTTCCCCTGCAGACGGGAAGCTAGTGACGTGAAAAATCAAAGACACTGGATCCCTGCCTTCGCAGGGATGACGCCGTGAATTACTGAACCTAAAAACGCCCCTACTATTTCTTGGGCAATTTTTCCGCATGCTGGGTTACTTCGGATGGCTTGGGCTGCCATTGTGCGACGTATGAATTCGCTTCCGTGCGCTGATCTTCATTCAGTCCTGAAGCGATACTGTCGAGGTATTTTTGAAATGCCTCTTCCGCTTTTTGTTCACGTTCCGACTTCGTCGTCAGCGATGCCCTTTTCTCCATGATTTTTTGCGCTGCGATTTGCAAATAGGCGTAGGCCATCACAGGGTCGGCATTCGGGTGTTTTTTCACATCATTCAATTCAACATAGCGCAGCATGGCATCCACATGGCCCTGATCGGCGGCTTCGCGCCAGAGTTTCACAGCCGATTGATTTTCACCCTTTTTCTCAAGAAAGCGAGCGTATTCAACTTGCGCTTGGAGATAGCCGGCGTTTGAGGCTTTCTCAAGGTACTGATAACCCAACTCCGTGTCGGTGCGATGTCCCTTGCCCCAATTGCCGAGGTAATAGTCAGCCAAGCGATATTGCGCAAGGGGATAAGTGGCTGCCGATTTTTCCAATAGTGCGACTGCGTGTGCCCAATCAGGCTTTTTGCGCTTGCCAGTTCGCGTGTAACTCAAGGCTTGCTGAAATTGCGCTTCAGGTGATAACTTCAAATCGTGCTCGGAAACACTGGCCCGCGCTTCTGCCTTTTCACGCCCTGCATTCTTGCCTTTTGCATTCTTATTGTGCTTGTCTTGTTTGCCGTGCGCTTTCGCGCTGGACTTCGATTTATTTTTGCTGCTGCTCGCAGACTTTTTGCTACTCGATTTGGCGCTCGCCTTACTCGATTTCTTTGCCGAAGTTTGCTTCGCCTTGGTCTTGCTCGTAGTCTGTTTTTGAGTTGGTGCTGCCTCAGTCGAAGGCAAAATCACTAGGCTTGCAGCAAGCAAGCCGACACCGAATAACAACTTCAAACGCATGAATTCTTCCCTAATGATGAGATCTTTGCTTTGTGATCGCGGATCAAACGCGTCAATCAAGCTCTATCAAGCTCTGTAAAAGACCCTGCACAACTGTCGCGAGCGGTCGAAGTTTGATTCGAGGAGCGGACCTGTGCTAGGGCACAGCGAGAATCCCAGAAGTAAAATTCGATCGCGCAGTAGCTTGTGCAGATGTCTCTGTAAAGATCTGGTGAATTAAGATAGGCGCTATCATCCACGATACGAGGTATTTTCGTCAAAGGATAATCGTTGGTTTCGAAGAATAAGACGGGAAAGTTCGTAGCAAGATACCGCCAACAATGCCGCCAATGAAAAAGCCCTCGCTATGACACAGCGAGGGCTTTCGATTTTGCGCCTTGCGGGTTGCACATTCAGGACATCGATTACAGTCCCGTATGCTGAGCAATGAAACCTTTCATTTTCTCGACATCGACCGGCATCACCGTGAAACGCTGTGGCAGCGCCTCGATGTTTTCAAAGCCAGCTGGACGTTCTGCATCACGGCCCAGGGCTTCTTGAATCGTCTCATTAAATTTGGCAGGCAATGCCGTCTCGAGCACGATCATGGTTTCGCCTGCGCGCCAATGTTCGAGCGCGACCTTGATACCGTCAGCCGTATGCGTATCGACCGTGATACCAAATTCTTTTTCCACCTGACGAATGGTTTGCAAACGATCGGCATGCACTGATTTACCGGAGGCAAAACCATAAGCCTGCACTTTAGCGAATTCATCACCATCACTACCCGCTTGACCAGACAAATCAAATCCACCCTGGGTTTCGACTTTGGCAAACAAGGCTTTCACACGTGCGTGGTCGCCACCTAACAAATCAAACACGAAGCGCTCAAAGTTAGAAGCTTTGGAAATATCCATCGATGGGCTCGTCGTGTGATAAGTCTCTGCCGATTTACGTACACGATAAATGCCGGTACGGAAGAATTCATCAAGCACATCGTTCTCATTAGTGGCAACGATCAACTGTGCGATTGGCAAGCCCATCATGCGAGCGATATGGCCCGCACAAATATTGCCGAAGTTACCCGATGGCACAGTGAACGACACTTTCTGATCATTGCTAGTCGTCGCCGCCAAATAGCCGCGGAAGTAATACACCACCTGTGCCACCACACGCGCCCAGTTAATCGAATTGACAGTGCCGATTTTCTGACGAGTCTTGAATTCCAAATCGTTCGACACCGCCTTCACCATATCTTGGCAATCATCGAACACACCTTCCACCGCGATGTTAAAAATATTCGGGTCCTGCAAACTAAACATCTGCGCCGTTTGGAAGGCACTCATTTTCTGATGCGGTGACAACATGAAAACGCGAATACCCTTCTTGCCACGCATCGCATACTCAGCAGCACTGCCGGTATCACCCGAAGTCGCACCAAAAATATTGAGCTCTGCACCGTTCTTGGCCAAGGCGTATTCAAACAAATTACCAAGCAATTGCATCGCCATGTCTTTAAACGCCAGCGTCGGGCCATTCGACAAAGCTTGCAGCACCAACTTACGCCCATCTTTCTCAACCACCGTATGCAAAGGTGTGATGTCTTGTGCCGCATCACCAGCACGCGCATTTTTGTAGACGTCGGCGGTGTAAGTTTTATGCGTGATCGCTTTCAAATCCGCTTCAGGAATATCAGTCGCAAACTTCCGCAAGACTTCAAAAGCCAAATCGGCATAACTGAGTTGGCGCCAAGCGTTCAACTCCTCCGCCGTCACTTGCGGATAGTGCTTAGGCAAATACAAACCGCCATCAGGAGCTAAACCACCGAGAAGAATTTCAGAAAAACCAACGGAAGAATCAGAGTTTGCAGCGTAACCACGCGTGGATTGGTAATGCATGATGAATTGAAGATAAATAAGCGAAAGAGGAATTTCACTTGATTATATCTTGCAATGCAGCAGAAAGTTCAGACTAGTCTGGATTTTTATGCATGTATAGACGAATTTTGTATGATGGCGAGTGGTTTCGTTGGGCTGCATTATGAAATTCGGCTATCGAGCATGCCTGATGAATCGACCAATCTACAAGACTTCCGCCTCTTCTGCCCACAGGTTTTTTTGGGTGCAAAAGATAGTGAAATCAAATATAGGAGCGGCGTCAATAGATACATGTCTGCTCAGTGCTGACATTAAAATGCTTACAAAGAATTGCTTCCTTGACACGATCCAGTGGCTTGGTAGAATGCAACGCAATTGTGGTGATGGTTTTCATAGAAAATTCAATGTCTATTGAGTTTACAGTTTGCGCAGGAAGACCATACGACAAAAGCGTTTTAAGATTATTTGATAAATTATTTATTCGAACAGTATCTTTCTTATTCTACAAACGGTCGTGGAAAATACGTTATGCCTAAGTCGGTCGCTGAGTTCATCAATGAGTCCCTTACATACTGGGAGAGCAGGAAGCTGAATTGCCTGCCGGGGATGATTCCAGAGGCGATGCGCACTGGCGAAACTCAAGGCGACTGGAAATACTGGCGATCTCTAGCCAGCACTGTCACTGAAGACGACATCACCGATATGGAAAGGGGACTACACGTTCGTCTCTCCCGCCAATATAAGGAACTGCTCCAACACAAGCACTTCATGGAAGTCCAAATCGGTGAGGTTTCCATTTTCGCCCACCCAATTGAAACTTGGAAGGCGAGCATCACTGACGCCGTTTTCGGCGGATACCCTAAAGAGCTACTGATTGAGAAGGGCTATCTACCTTTCGCAAACTACAGCGATTGGGGATTACTCTGTTTTCGCACCTCCGAGCAGAATACTGACGGAGAGTATCCTATTTACCGATGGGATCATGAACGTTCGGAGGAGTTTGAGTATTTTGCTCCAGACCTCAGATCAGCTTTAGAACGTGAAACCACAACAAAAGCATAACCAGGCGCTGCAGCCCGCGAAGGTACGATTAAAGCGCACCGTAATCGTAAGCATGTCATCGCGAGCATTCACCATTCTTTTGTCCGAAACAAATGAACAGCCAAACAATCACGAGCGGAACGTGGAGTGGTGCAATCAATCTATTGCAGCGGCATCCTCGGGAAAAATGTAGCCGTGATGATCTTGACTTTCCTAGGCGTGTCGACCATGCTCACGGCCAGCCTTTAGACTATAAACTACAGTTTCCTTAGGTCACAATAATGCGCATTGCATCCCGACACATGCCAAGGTATATCAGCAAGCCGATTGGAGCTGGTGGTTGGCTGGCCTTGTTCTTCCTCACAGGCTTGACGCTCTGGTGCATGATAACAAAGCCACTGCTGCTGGCCGCGGCAGTCATCCTTTTTATCCCCTATTACGCTGTCGTGCGCCCCCGGCTTTTCCAAGAGGAGCAGCAGCTTATAGCATTGGCAGCGTTACGTGCCGATGATTCAATCTGCGAATTTGCAAGACAGTTTGATTGTCGGAAGGTCGATACTTGGGTTATTCGTGCAGTCTACGAACAATTACAGATGCAACTCCGGCATGTACATCCGGCTTTTCCAGTGCGAGCTGGCGATAGGCTTAAAGAAGATCTATTTTTAGATGACGACGACTTAGAAATGGATCTCGCTCAAGAAATAGAAGAGCGTACAGGTCGCTCGCTAAAGGACTTTTCCGCGAACCCCTACCGTAGCAAGGTCGTAACGGTTAACGACCTAGTGCTGTTCTTCCAAGCTCAGCCAAAAGCCGAAAGTGCGACCTAACACAAACGTCAAATCACCATCAGTTACTACATTATAGACGGCGAGAAATTGAATTAGTTCGAGGGCGAATTTAGACAACGTAGGTACTGTTATTTGCGCGGACTTTTTTAGCTATCGAAGTTCACCGTCTCCACACATTTGAAAGTCAATATGTTCGGCTTACTCTTTATTTTCATCATTCCAGTCTTTCTCTTGCTCCTGATAATCAGTAGCAAGATTTTACCCAAAGGACTTGCTAGACCGATTTACATAGTAGCCGTACTTGGCTTAGTTGTCGCCTACCCGTTCACATACAAATTATCCTCAAGCTTTTCCGATTTCAATGACCTTTGCGAGCGGACAGATCGGTACCAAGTTTTGAAATCTAAGCCTGTATCTTTCATTCTCATCGAATGGGGCTATGCAACTGATTGCACTAAAGGGCCAAGTTTTATTGATGGTTACAGTTACGCTGGATTTGATTGTAGATTTCGGAGCAGTAGCGACAAAGACCTCTATCGCTACAAGAAGTTACCAACTTGGCATTCTGGCTGTGGGCTTGAGTGTTTTGAACGCAGCAAGGTAGAAAAGCCAGAATCCCAGTTCATCACAGAGAATCGATATGGATACATGGACGGCAAACAAGCCGTGCTAACTTATGGTTATGGAATCACAGGATTCAACTTAGCCCGTACCGGGCAAAAGTTAGTTTTTGAAGATAGTCTTATTGTTGACGGGGATATCATGGCCTTTGGACGAGACTATACGTATTATCCCTACGGTGATGGTTGGGCAACAATTCTCGGCGGAGCAAGCGGAAGTGCCCCCTCGATGCGTTGCAAAACAGCATTGGTACCTATGGATTTACGTGAGACGTATAAACCGCGAACAGCAGATTAATTCATTAAGGACGCATTAGACATCAGTGAGCCGTTCCGCCAGCCCGCGTAGGTACGATTAAAGCGCAGCATAATCGTACGCATGTCATCGCGAGCATTCACCATTCTTTTGTCCGACACAAATGAACAGCCAAACAATCACGAGCGGAATGTGGAATTGTGCGACCAATCTATTTTAAAGGCATTCTTGGAAGAATCTGATCTGCAGTGATTTTGACTTTCAGGATGCATGTCGGAGACGCTCACGATCATCCTGAAAAATATGAATGAAACGTTTGGCAACTGATATTATTCGACATCTTCCCAAGAAACGAAAATGGGCAGCTTGCTATTGAATTGTTGTGGCAGTATGTGGAATCGTGCTAGTGTCGGCCGTCGACATGCGTACGATTGCGCTGCGCTTTAATCGTACCTACGCGGACTATTTTTCAACTCTCTTAACAACGCCCAACCTGGCGTTCAAGCGGGACTACGTGGGCTCCCAATCAAAACATGGCATATTGATGGCGAACAATAAAAATCAGCATTTCGTACCCCGTTGCTATTTGCGACCGTTTACGCAAAATGCCGAAGGTTTGGCGATTAGTTTGTTCAATCTGGAGCGTAAGAAATTAATTTCAAATGCTCCCGTCAAGAATCAATGCGCGAGAGATTATTTTTACGGGAGAGACCAGAAACTCGAAGATGCAATTCAGCTTGTTGAGTCAGGCTACAGCCGAGCACTACGTGACCTAACTCAAGACAATCGCACTCTCTCCGAAGAAAACAAAGCGGTCTTCAGAACTTTTTGGCTATTCCAACACTTACGTACAGAGGCCGCGGCTATGTCGGCCGTCCAAATGGCTGAGACAACAAGGAATCTTGCAGATCTACCATCAGAAGAGTTTTCTTTAGGCATAAAAGAGGCTGTTCAAATCGCATGCCGAACGTTTGTCCACGCCATGCACGAACTTGACGATCTCAAGTTTTGCGTCATTAGGAACAAAACGGCTTTTCCTTTCCTCACATCTGACAATCCAGCGGTACTTACAAACAGGTGGCATCTTGAAAATAAAAAAACGCGTGATGTGTCATTTGGCATGGGATCAGCGGGCATGCTTGCAATTCTTCCCCTGACGCCCAAATTGTTACTTCTGGGTTATGACGGTGACGTATATAACGTACCTAATGAACGTGGTATCGTTGACGTCAGAAATACTCGTGATGTAATCGCATTTAACAGGCATCAGTTTCTTCATTGCGTCGCAAACGTATATTTGCATGACGCAACGCATGAAGATGAACTCGTGAGATACTATTCGGAAATAGAAGGAGCACGGCCAAAATCGCGCCATATCGTCCACTACGCAGAGCTCGAAAGCACTATAGGCAGTAGCACACGATATGTGGTCATCCCACCAGAAAAGCGAGACAAAACGAAAGAAGCAATAATGCACGCCCAAGTCATTCATCCTCACCCCGTAATTTGGCCAAGCCAAATCAAAATCCGCTCCAATGGTTCTGTCTATACAAATGGCACGGGCATGGGATATGTCAGGGCCTCCAAAACGTTTGCTGCAAACGGGCCAGAATATGAAAGAGAAAAACCTTAAACTGACATGCCGAGTTTCAAGCATCACCGAAGATCATAATAGTTCAATCGAATTCAAGCTAACTCTTGGCAAATATCAGACACCGCTAAGTGACGTCCCGATTTACCGATGTATCACCACCATCAAAGCCTTAGCCTCGGTCTTACCTAAATTACGGATTGCATGCGCCCTATCCGCTTCGTAGCGCGCCGTACCACCAACCTTCAGCTTCTTCTTAAAACCTTCAATCTCAACTTCCACACTGCCCGCCAATAGAGTCAGGTGCTCTGAAGTGCCCGGATCATGGGCGTTTGAGACTAGCGATCCGCCCGGTGCCAGCACCAGCTCATACCATTCGAAACGCCCTGCCAGTTCCATTGGCCCCAAGATTTTTAAGACATAGCCGGAATGCTCGCCCGGTAAAGTTGGGGTCTCGTGCGGCTCTAGCATGCGGATGGGGTCGACCTTGGGTACTTCGGCGGTTAGCAATTCTGCCATGCCAATACCGAGGGCATTGGCCAAGCGCCAGGCGACGGCGATGGTCGGATTGGCCTTTTCGCGCTCGATTTGCGAGAGCATGGATTTTGATACTCCCGCAGTGCGGGA
>CAYWNE010000043.1:0-26424 GCA_964459555.1 uncultured Burkholderiaceae bacterium
TTCCTCGCGCCAGAAATATTGATTAATTTCTTGTGCTTTGGGGGGAGTCCATATAGGTATAGTTAGGAGGGTTTCAGCACTATCGACAAACCGCAAGACTGAACACTTGGGCGCGGATATGTCTTTCTTCGGCCTAGAAAACTTGTCTCGGCAAACGCCGCAGGGGAAATTGGACCTTCTCTGTGTACTGTTCCAACATCTTACCCAGCGCCAGCACATCAAAATCGTGATGGCGTTTGCCGACCACCTGAACCCCGACCGGCATTCCCTCTTCGCTGAGGCCCAGTGGTAAAGCGAGCACCGGGCTTTCGGTGAGTGAGAACGGCGTTGTGTATGCCTGAGTCGCCATGTAATAGTGCAAATCTGTTTGGTCTACCTTTAATGGTTGATTGTAAATATTGAAGTTGCCATACGCTTTGCTCGGTGCGTGGTGCGGGAATGCCGTCACGGCGCTGCTTGGGCAGATAAGGCCATCGTAGCCGTCCAAGAAGTTCTCCATCGTGTTAATCATTTCGTCCTGGGTATTGAGTGCGATCATGTACTTTTCGACCGAGGTGGGCTTCACGATGTTTTGATGCATAGGGACATGCTTGAGTACACCTTTGGTGAAAGGCAAGCCCAACCACTTTGAGAAATTCGAGCGCTGATAGCCTCCTTGCATGCCGACTAAACTGCCCCAAGTTTTCCATGCCAGATCGAAGTTTAAGGGGGGACATACTTTGACCATGGTAACGCCAGCTGCAGTTAATTGATCGACGAAGGCATGGATTTTTCTCTTGATTGCCGCCTCCACCGGCACGCCACCGAACTCGTCGGTCCACGCCAAGCGCAGTTGCGTTGGGCAAGTAGGAATGCCCGCTTCAAGGCAAGCGCTCAGACGACGGTCTTGTGGACTGGGTTGGGCGATGATTCGGAACGCTAGCTCAAGATCAGCGACACTTCGCGCTAAAGGTCCCGCCACCGCCAGTGATTTGAGGCCATTAACAGTTTCAGCGGGATCGGTTTGCAAGCCCTGCAGAGAAACTACGCCGAATGAGGGCTTGAACCCGGCGACGCCGCAATACGCCGCCGGCAGGCGGATTGAACCTGCTAAGTCATTGCCAAAACTTAGCGGCGTCATGCCAGTCGCCAATGCCGCCGCACAACCACCGCTACTGCCACCGCTGGTGCGTGTGACATCCCAAGGATTATTTGTGCTGCCAAAGATTGGATTTGTGGCCTGCATGTCCATTGCGAGGACAGAGAGGTTGGTCTTGCCGAGAATAATCGCCCCTTCTGCTTTCAAAAGCTGAACGATAGTGGCATCCTGGTCTGGTATTTGGTTCTTCAATGGGGCATAAGCTGCGGTCGTTCTGATGCCCGCTGTGAGGTAATTGTCTTTGATCGTAATGGGTACACCATGCATACGTCCCCAAGACTCGCCGTTGGCTCGCGCTAGATCGGCTTGTTTAGCGCGGATCAACGCTTGTTGTGCGTTAATGGTAACGATGGCAGCATGCTGTGGATTATGACGTTCGATTTGAGCTAGAAAGGCTGTGACCAGCTGCTCAGAGTTGAAATTGCCGGCATTTAAGTGCTTTACTAAATCAGACGTTGATGAAAATAAAATGGTATTGTCGAGCATGGTAGAGTCCATCGAGAGGTCGCTTACAGAATTGAATAGCTGTGTGTCAGGCACAGTCGGCATGATCTTCTCAAACACCGACCACGACAAGGGACGAGAATGCAAATGAGGTATGCACAAATGAATAGTCTAATGAGGCTGAGTTTGTGCTTGGGTGTAAGTGAATTGATCCTTGTTGGACAACAATACTGGGAGAGGTTTAATCGTGTTGGCTAAGCGAATCGGGCGGCAATCGAAATCGAAGACCAAAAATATCTGGGGCTTTTTAGCGAGCATTTTCTTGTGCTCAGGCATGTTGTTGAAACACGAACTAGCGTTTGCAATTCCTTCTGAGCGCTACACGGTGGTCACCGTTGATGTGCGCCAGCAAACTCTTGAACTATTTTGGGCCGATGAACAAGGACAGGTGTTTCGTCATTTCGATACCTTGTCAAAGTGGTTGGAGCCTCGAGGCAAAAATCTTGTATTCGCTATGAATGCCGGTATGTATCACTATGATTTTAGTCCGGTCGGCTTATTGCTGATTCGTGGTCGAGAACTTGCGCCCTTGAACCTCGATGAGGGTTTTGGCAATTTCTTTTTGAAACCAAACGGCGTTTTCCTCTGGAATAAAGAAAGTGCTATGGTGCTCGAGAGTAGTGAATATCCTCGTTACGCCTCAACAGCAGTTTTCGCCACGCAGTCTGGGCCATTGATACTCAGGCACTCACAGATTCACGCACGTTTCGATCCCCTCTCGTCGTCGCGTCATATTCGGAATGGCGTTGGTGTGAAAGGAAATCAAGTCTACTTTGTGATCTCAAATCAGGCAGTGAATTTTTACGAGTTCGCCCAATATTTTCGTGATGAACTCGCCTGCACAGATGCCTTGTATTTTGATGGCTCGATTTCTAGTATGTGGGCGCCGAGTATGGGACGCGGCAATAACAAGAATGCTTTAGGACCCATTGTGGGTGTGGTGGAAGATCGTAAGCCATAGTTTCGTTGTCGCGATCGATGATATCGTCATCTTCATAAACAATACAATCAGATCCCTATTAAGCCTTTGTTCATCCCATGCTGCTATACAGCCTAACTCGGGCTCGCTTAGTATTCGTTAGCTAAGGCTGAAATGTACTTTTGTGATGAGTCAACTTTGGTGTGGTATAGCACAGAGATGGACGAAGAAGAAAATGGTGTGAAAGTGTTTGAGGCAGGGAACACAGAATTGGCGAAGCAGTACCTTGCCGAAATCTCAGTCCACATAGTGCCAAACGGGAGCACGAGTCTCCTCGCGTTCTTGTAGCAAATTCGAACACACCAGGTGATAGCGCGGCGCCTGAAATTGACCTTGGTCTCCGTCGTCGTCGAACATGATCAAGTGATACTGAGTTTTGTGAAAGCCGAACTTGATCGTGCCGGTGCGTTAAAAAATACACGACCACGTGGTTTGATATGTTCCGTCTGGAAGATGGAAAAATTGTTGAGCATTGGGATGCCGCAACCAAGTAGTGTCGAATAAACTCTGATGCATATCACGATAAGATCAGCATTTGCGCCTATCCTATCGATCTAAATATAGCAATGAAAGAAGCAAACAATGATGCTTTACGAAGCAAGTCCAGATTATTTGAACCATTGCCGACAAGCTTTGGCGATTGAGCAAGCCAAGTCACTCGCGGAGACCAATAACTGGTCGCATGTCGATAAAGCGCAAGTACATATCGATTGGGACATCTTGTATAAAGAAGTCGCCCAAGTAATCGATCATGCAGCGCCTGACTCTGAAACTGCGCAAGCCCTGATCGCACGTCATTGTGAAATTGCCTCGCGTTTTTATCCAGCGCAGAAAGATGCCTATATCGGTTTGGCACTGTTTTATGAAGACAATGCTGATATGAAGGCCTACCACAATGGCTATCATCCGAAGATGGTTGAATTTCTCGGTAACGGCATTTACGCCTATGCGATGCAGCGACTCTAGAACTTTCTATTAGTGCTAAGAAAGCTACGCTCGCTAAGTAATTTGAGCGCGTGGTGTGGTCGAAAAAAAAGCAGTCAACACTAAGGCCCATAGAATATGAAATTGCTGATGACGATAGTGCGATGGCTACTGGTGCCTATTGTCGCCTTTTCCGCATGGTTTCCAGGGATTGCACTTGGACTCTGGGTGCGACATCTGTTTATAGGTATTTGTCCCCAAGACCAAATTACCTCAGGCCGATGCTATGCAAGCTGGTTTCCACTCGCGGAGCGATTTAGTTTGTGCTTGGGAGCGGCTATGGTTGCTTTTCTGGCCGTCACGCAAGCTAGCTTGATGGCGCCAGCCCGGAAAAAAGTGGCTGCCTGGTCGACCTTTATCGCGGGTAGTCTTTGTGCTTTTGTGTTCGCCTTATTTTTCGATCGATGGTTTGAGTTTTGGAGTGCGATTTTGCTTGGCTTGTTGACGGCACTTTGGCTCCCACGATACTTAGATCGTAAAGCGGAACAAGCGCGGAATCTAAAGGGAATCTAAGCAGAAAATTAGCTTAGAAACATCCCATAGAAAAGATCGATCCTTCATTGGCGTACGGCAAATCAAGGCATGTATGCATCCATTTTTCGTTGTTAATATTGCGCCCGGCTTGTGTTTGCAGCGCGACATGTGGCAGAGTCGCGGATACATTTCGATGCTGAGTCGAGATGATGATCAGCTTCGTTGAACGACATGATGCTGCATCCTCAACATAATAAAATTTAGGGAGCAATTAATGGATAGAAAGTATTTGATCGCAGCTTTGCTGTATGCGGTGACTGGAATGTGCTACGGGATCTATATGGCCGCTTCTAAGGACCATAGTTTCCACCCTGCCCACGCGCATATTTTGCTAGTGGGTTTTGTCACCTCGTTTATCTATGCGGTGATTCATAAATTATGGATCAGTGCAGCCAACGCCAAGTTAGCGATGACACAGTTTGGCCTGCATCATATTGGCACGGTATTGATGGGCACTGGCTTAACTTTGCTGTTTGCTGGTACCTATCCAGAAGCGAGCTTGGGGCCCTTGCTCGGTATCTCTTCTATCGTCGTGCTAGTGGCGATGGTGTTGATGTTGGTGATGTGCTTGCAGTCGTCTAAGTCGACTTCCTAGTCGAGACTCTAGTCGGGTTCTGAGTTTTCTTGCTTATTGTGAGCGACCTGAGCGCTAAGCTTGGTCGGTGTTTAGGTCGCTCTTTGACGTGCTTGCTGTACAATGCGTTCACTTGAACCATTGTCTCAGTATGAAACATATCCTCTTTATCGATGGCGTCGGTGGTAAGCCGTATATGCGCGGCGCTTTAGTTCGTTACTTCGCCGCGGCCGGCTATCAAGTTCACTGCTTTAGTTACACACCCTCGCGACAAAGCCTGACCGAGATCAAACAAGCCTTGCTGGCGACTTGGTCTACTTTGCAGTCTCAAGCTGAACCCTATGTGATTGGCTACTCCTTTGGCGGTGTATTACTGCGTCTGCTGTTGGCAGAGCATCCAGAATTGCGTGCCTGCCGTCTGGTTCTGTTGGCGTCTCCGCTCAAAGCTATGCGTTTGAGTCAGCGCATACAAGCTTGGCGAAGCTATCACTGGACCTCAGGTGAGTGTGGTCAGCTGGTGGCAAAGCAGGAAGCGATGCAAGCTATTCCTATGCCTAATCAACCAACAGCCTTGGTGTATGGCACTTGGCCCTATGTGGGTGCGCTGGGTTTCTTTGCAGGTTTTGGTTTCGCCCATGATGGCATGGTGACGGCTGAGGAAGCCTGCGCTTTGCCTGCAGCGCAAACGATTGCGGTCTCTGCCAGCCATGGTTTTATTACTTCGAACCGTGAAGCCTTGGATGCAATGCGCGCATGGTTAGACGCGGATCACCCTTCTTAGAAGAAATTGAAAAAGGAAGTGTGAAAGGAAGTGTGAAAGGCGATACCCAATAAAAAAGCACCATGCTCGCGCAGGCGAGACTCTGGTGCTATAAGTCTGTACCGAAGCACAGAAGGGAGACAAGTTTTTGCTTGGCCTCAGTTCGTGAACTAAGCCGCGGCAAATTCCTTTTCGTGCAACCACGCTGCGTGGTGCACGGTGCGCTTGCTGGCAGTCCAATCTTCCAACATTTGTGGCGCGATTTCTTTGAGCTTCTTCAGCATTTCGGGTGTCGAGGTATTGGCCGCCAATTCGATACGATGACCATTCGGATCATTGAAATAGATCGATTGGAAGAGTTCGTGATTGGTTGGACCCACCACCTCCAAGCCCATACTTTCCAAATGCGTTTTGGCTTGCGCCAAACTTTCTAAACTATCGACCTGAAATGCTAGATGTTGCACCCACGATGGCGTATTTGGATCGCGGCCCATTGGTGGTGAATTAGGGATCTCGAAGAAAGCCAAGACGTTGCCATTGCCCGCATCGAGAAAAACGTGCATGTAAGGATCGGGTTCCTTGGTTGATGGTACGCGGTCTTCTGAGATCGCCAGCATGAATTCCATGCCCAGCGCCTTCTGATAAAACTCAACCGTTTCTTTGGTATCGCGGCAGCGGTATGCCACGTGGTGTACGCCTTGTAGTGCCATGATGTTCTCCTCGTCGCGCCTCAATCGACGCGCTTTGCTTGTTATTCCCGCGCCGGCGGGAATCCGGTGTCTTTACAGATGAATTGCTTAAATAACGCCGCGACGTTCTTGGTCTTTTTCGATAGAGCGGAACAAGGCGCCAAAATTACCCTCACCAAAACTCAGATTGTTCTCGCGTTGAATGATCTCGATGAAGATAGGGCCGATGATGTTCTTAGTGAAGATTTGCAGCAAATAACCATCATCATCGCCATCGACTAAAACTTGATGCTTGGCGATGCGGGCATGATCTTGGCGAACATTCGGTACACGTTGGAAGACATCGGCATAGTAGTCGTCATCAATATCGAGTGTTTCGATATCGCTACCTTCGAGTTGATCGAGTGAATGCAAGATGTCACTAGTCAAGAATGCCAGATGTTGCACGCCAGGGCCGTTGTAATCGCGCAGATATTCGGCGATTTGGTCGTGCTCATTTTTTGGCTGATTAATAGGAATGCAGAAACTACCGTCTGGAGAACGCAAGGCGTAGCTGGTCAAGCCAGTCTTCGCACCTTGAATATCGAAGTAGCGCACTTCTGTGAAGCCAAAGATGTCTTTGTAGAAGCTGGCCCATTTTTCTTGTTCGCCGAAAGGCACATTGTTGGTTAAGTGATCAACCGTCAAGAAACCTTTATCAGCTTGTATTAGTGGTGAAGCCAAGGCGACGAAATCACGTTCATAAATCGAGGCGCCGGTTGCGGTTGGTTCGATGAAATAAATCACGCTGTTACCGATACCGTACACCGCTGGGTAGGCGTGGTCTTTATCGCTATCAGCAACGGCACGCGCGCCACGTTTGACCGCTTCTTCCAATGCGAAGGCAGCGTTTTCAACCCGCCAGCCCATAGAGCAAATCGATGGGCCATGTTTCTTGGCGAACTCAGCGGAGAAGCCTTGGCGTTCGTTGTTGATGAGGAAATGAATATCGTTTTGGCGGAAATAGCTGATGTCTTTGCTTGGATGTTGGCGCAGTTTGGAAAAGCCAAATGCCCAAAACAGTTTTTCTAAGTGTTCTGCGGAAGGGCCGCAAAATTCTGTGAATTCAATACCGCGCAAATTGAGTGGATTCATCATTGGTCTCCGAAAATTATGGGCTTGGCACCGTGCCAAACTGAGTTTTCGCTAATGTAATTAAGATAGATCAACAAAAAAAGCACAAACTTTCGCTAAACTCCATCAAAGAATTCGATGATGTTTTGCGCTCAAAACTTGAGCCGACATCAAGAAAAAAGAGAGCGCGATGAGTTTGGATCTCAATTTCATGTTGGCCTTAGATACCGTGGTGCGCGAAGGCAGCGTCGCCAAAGCCGCGCTGCGTCTGCATCGCGCGCAGTCAGCGATTAGTTATCAGATCAAACAGCTGGAACAGCAACTCGGCATGAGTTTGCTTGACCGTGATGGTTATCGCGTGAAGCTGACTTCGGCCGGTGAAGTTATCCTTAACGAAGGGCGACGGCTTTTGATTCAAGCCAATCAATTGGAAAACTTGGCACGAGAACTCAATCAAGCTTGGGAAGCAAAGTTGATGGTCATCGTTGACGGCATCTTGCCTTTGCAAACCATATTGAAAGCGCTCAAGGACTTGGCTGATGAAGGCGCACCGACGCGAGTACAAGTCAAAGTCGAATTTCTGCGTGGCGTTCAACATCGATTTGAGAGCGATAAAGCGGATCTGATGATCGTCAAAGACTATGTCGCCCATCCACATTTGCATGCCGAAAATTTGCAAGAGTTGGAATGCATTTTATGTGTAGCGCCAGAACATGCTTTGGCTAGTATGAAGCAGGTTAGTTTGGCGCAGTTACAGGAACATACCGAGCTCTCGGTGCAGGACTCGAGCCAGAGTGGGAATGATGAGCACATCTTCGGCAGTGAACGCGTGTTTTACCTTGACGGTTTTTTCGCCAAAAAGGAAGCGTTGCTGATGGGTTTGGGCTATGGCTGGATGCCGAGTTTCTTGGTGAAAGACGAGCTCAAGAAGCGTAAGTTGGTAGAAGTAAAATTCGATGAAGGTTCGCGCTATCGTTTTGTGCCGCGTATGGTGCATCATCGCGATCAGGCCCTAGGAAGGGCTGGGCGACGCTTGGTCGAACTATTGCGTCAAGAAGCTTAAAGCTGCGGCATCAAAAAATACGGGGGAGAGTTTGCACTCAACCCCCGCTCAATTGCTACGCACGGCTGATAAATCGATGAAATCTTTAACCGCGAAGCGAATCATTATTGATGAGCGAGTCGCTCGTTACACGATCGAACACAGTGTTTGACTATTGCTTAATCACCTTCACAGTTTTGTTGACCTTGCTGGAATCCATGTAGGCAATGGCCCCCGGTGTGTTGGCGACAAACTTAAGAATCTCATCGTCGCTCGCCATTTCCTTCGGAGGTTTGGCACCACCGGTAAAGATTTGGCGTGCCCACTGCGCCTTGAGCTGCGATGGATTTTTCTTGAGGAATTTGTTACCAAAATCTTCGCGTACAGGGCCTTCTTTTTGATCGATAGGAATCGCCTCCGAACCATTGGAGAAGGTCTTGGTTTGTCCTAGAAAGATCTTCGCAATTTGTTCTTCATCGATGCTGGCACTATTGGATGGATTGACGATGACCACGACATCGGCGAATGCCAGCGGAGTCAAAGTTAAAGTTGCGATGCAGGCGCTAGCTAGCATCCATTTTCGGCTTAGTTTGTTCATGACTTCCTCCGCTTAGAATGTGAAGTCATACGACACAGTGACCAATTTGCGTGTATTGTCGGTACCGTTTAAGAAGTCCCATCGGCTTCGATCAAGCTGTACTTTGAGCGCACTACTGTCGTTCAACTGATAGCGCAGGGTGAAGCCAATGTTTCGGTCGACTTCATCATTCTTGCCAGTCGCATCATAAGAGTTGAGTCGACTCACCGTCATCATCGGGAGGAAATTGCCAAAGCGATAGCCGGCACCAAGCAGATAGCCACGGTAACTGCCGCGTGCAGGTGAACCATCTACCTTGGATAATTCACTGCGTACCACGAGATCGTCTTTGTCGACATTAAACGATAAAGAAGTGTAGGTTTGCGGTGAGGATGAACCGAAAACGGCTGGGTCTGGCGAGAACTGTTCAAAGCCATTGGTGCCGAGACGTAAGCGTTGTTGGCGAGATTTGTTGACCGCTGCACGCATCGTGAACCAATCACGATTTAACTCGAGATCGATGCCATACATCTTGCTCCAATTAATGTCGACACGCGATGGATCACCTAACTTCGCAATCGGAACTTCTCGTGCATGTTCACTACCAATGTAGCCGGATGACTTGACTGCCCAGCCGCCAATATCACCGCGATAAGTCAGATTGACGCCGTTGAAATTCACAACTGGCCAGCCATAAACATCAGGTGGAACGCGAGTCCAGTTATAAGCGAAAGCTACGTCCTGGAAGTCAGAATAGAAAAACAAAGGCAGGCGCTTACGCCCCGCTTGGATGGTCCAGGCTGGCGAGAGGTTGTAGCTAAAGAATGCCCATTCAATATCGGCCTTGGTTTCATTTGCAGCGCTTCGTGCCATGACTTGAGCTGTAAAAGAGAAGTTGTCGGTAAACGAGGCAGTGCCTTGAAGTCCGAGCCGAGATTCGGGAGTCAGGGTCCACCGTGTTCCATAGACACTACCATGGGAGTAATCCGCGATGTAACAGGGACAGCGCCACTGTGTTGGATCGGGAAACCCCGTATCAAGGCCGCTGGCGCTAAAGACTTTACCCCCAGTGATATTGCCGAAGCCGGAGTAAGTAAAATCGACAGCGCCGCTGCTCGAGCTGAACCCTGCTAAGCCTATCGCGCTTAAGGCAAGTGCCAGATGACGCAGCTTGGAGGAGAAATGCTGACTTCGTGATCGAACCATTGTGATGCCCTCCTGAAAAATGTGAAAACTCGGTGCGCGATGGCGCAAGGCTGAATTCAGTATAGGCGCCACTTGTCGCGATTACATGCTTTGCAGCAATAAAAACAGCAAAAGCATGCGAAAAAGCAACGCTGTTTTTTTGTTAAAATCTAGAAGTTTTGAAAATGTTGAAAATGCACTTCTGAATAAAATCAGTAACTTACTAAGGGTATTCGCTAAAACGAGGCGTGAGCAAAGATTTCACCTCGGCTCGAATCCCTACAAATGTACGGAACAAAACTTGGGCTTTAACGCGTGGTCACAAAAGACCTTTATGCTTGAGGCAATTCGTTCAATTACTGACTAACTGGCTAGCATGCCGCTGATACAAACCAAACATCGATCATGTTTCTAAAATCTCAGAAAGTTCATCATGCCTTGATGTGCTGCACTCTCAGTCTAGGTTTGAGCCTGACCACGCTACCCGCTCAAGCACAGAAACCTAGCGAAGCCGAGGGTTCACGCCAAAGCACTGGTGAATCGGTCTTGCCCCAACCCTCATCTGCGGCACAGAAACTCTACAGCGTTGCCAAGAATGATTTGCTGCAAATCCGGGTCTTAGTAAAAAACGGGCGTACCCAGTCATCGGTCGGTTCCGGATTCTTTGTCGATGATACGGATCTCGTCGTCACCAATTATCACGTGGTGTCGCAAATTGCCTTAGAGCCCGAGATTTACACGGGCGAATTTGTCGATACCAATGATCAGCGGGGCACGGTTGAATTATTAGCGGTTGATGTTTTGCATGATTTGGCAGTGGTGCGCGTGAGCCGCAAAGGCAAAGGTTTCTTCAAGATTCCGAGTAATGCCAATCAGCTCGCACCCTTGTCGCAAGGTCAGTATCTTTACTCGCTTGGCAATCCCTTGGATCTGGGTTTCGCCATTTCTGAGGGCGCTTACAACGGCGTGATAGGACGCTCTTTTTATGATCAATTTATGTTCACGGGGCCGATCAACGCCGGTATGAGTGGTGGACCGAATGTGAACAGCAGTGGTGCCTTAGCCGGTGTGAATGTAGCGAAAAGAACCGATGGTGAATTGGTGAGCTTCTTAGTGCCTGCACGGCATGTGGTTGAATTGATTAATCGCGTGAAAGCACAGAAGCAGCCGCCAAGTTCATTCAGCCAGGAAGTCGGACGTCAGCTACTAACGCACCAAAATTTCATGGTCGACAAATTACTTGAAAATAATTTGAGCTCCAAATTACTAGGTCGCTATCTCGTACCAGTGCGTGAATCAGAACAAATGCGTTGTTGGGGAAGTTCGAATACCAAGGAAGAGAGTGCCTACTCCGAAGACAAGATGAACTGCGCCATGGAATCATCGTTGTTTGTCTCCGGTAAATTGCAAACCGGGCTGGTGGCAATCACACATACTTTATTACAATCGAAAAAACTTGATTCCCTGCGCTTCTCTCGTTTGATTAGCGAGCGTTTTAAGAATCAGATCTATGCTAGTACTCGTCAAGCCAGTGTGACAGCGCCGGCTTGTATTGAAGACTTCATCAAAAATGAGGGTGTTGCCATGCGCGCCGTGGTCTGCACACGAGCTTACCGTAAATTCCCTGAGCTCTATGATTTCATCGTGATCAGCAGTAGTTTGGATCAAGCGAAAGAAGTTCTACAAAGCCGCCTCGATGTGCGCGGGGTCTCGTATCAAAACGGCTTACGTGCATCGCGTTTGTTCTTGAAAGGGATCAGCATGAGCCCGATTAGCGCAGGCATTGGTCTAGGCGTGACGAGCAAAGCAGGAGAAGGCAAATGAGTGCGCCCTTTTTTGTTGAGATCCTGAGCCGAACTGGCGAAGTCGAACAACGTCATCAGGTAAGCAATTTGCCGATACGTTTGGGGCGAGCCTACGACAATGATGTGATTCTTGATGACGAACATGTAGCGGCACGTCACGCGATGGTCGATGAGAATGAAGAAGGCAGTTTGCAAATTCGCGATCTTGGTAGTCGCAATGGTTTGCGCTATCAAGGTCGACGTCAAGAACAGTTAGAGTTGACCGGGCACACCGTGGTGCGCTTGGGCCAAACCCATATCCGTATACGTCGCTCAAATTTCGAAGTCGAGCCCGAAGCGCTCGATACCAGTAATTATCAATGGGAAGGCTGGCGCCCTGCTTTGGTTGGTGCGGTGATGATAGCCGGCCTGACGGCCTCGACCACGTGGATTTCTCAGACCGATGGTTTCAATCTCATTGTGTATTTGCAAGCAGTGATTTCGGTCTTACTGGCGACAGTTTTGTGGAGTGGCATTTGGGCCGCAGCCAATCGCATTTTTGGGCGCAGCCCGCGTTTTGGTCGCCATCTGTTTGTGGTTGCCTGCGCCATGGTTGGCTTGCAGCTATGGTACGTGATCGCTGCGGGGATAGGTTTTATGTTTTCCTGGGAATCGCTTTCGCGCTATACCAGTCATATCGAAATACTGGTGTTGGCAATTGCGATTTATTTCCACCTCAGCACGATCAAGCGACGCTATACACGTGGTTTATTAATGACCACGCTGTTTTGCGCGGCGATTGGTTCAGGCTTAGTTCTGATGACACATCAAAAAAATACCGGCATGTTGGCTGATGAATTGTATATGGGTGATTTATTCGCCCCGGGTTTGCATATTGCGCGTGATGACGAAGTCGATCATTTCATCCAATCGGCTGAAAAGCTTAAGGCCCAAGTTGATCGTGAACGTAGTCGTTCGGTTCCGAGTGCCGAATTGGAAGCCGATGAGGACTAAGCTGATAACCGAATAAATGAGGTGATGTAATGGTTTTTTATGAAGTCAGCGTCGAAGTACGTGCCGATTTGCGCGAGGCATTTGTACAGTATATGCGCGATAAACATTTGCCCGATATCTTAGCGACCGGATGTTTCCAGCATATTCGTTTTGATCAAGCGAGCGAGACTTTGTTTCGCACCTGTTATCAAGCCGAAACCGAAGCGGATTATCAGCGTTATATCGATCAACACGCCGCAGCGATGCGCACAGATTTTATGCAGCACTTCCCTGAAGGTTGTGTGCCGAGTCGTGTGGTGTTCCGCGATTTGTTTAGCTTTGCTGCTTAGTTACTAACGAGTGCACACCCGATCGGCGGGCTAAAGGCTAACTATTGATTAAGCCACTTCGCAAATTGACGCTCACCTTTGCGCGTCACCACTAAAGCGCGGCTGTCGAGTTCGCGTTCTACCCATTGCTGCTCGACGAAAAATTGTAAGAGATGCGCACCAAAGGCGCCGCCAAGATGTGGGCGGCGTTCGCTCCAATCGAGACAAGCACAAGCGAAGCGGCGGCGCGACTTATTCGGCGTGCTGCAGTCAACCCCGAGCCGAGTGAAGAAAGCGATGCCTTCCTCGCTCACGTGATACAGCGCCGCATCATGGGCATCGACTTGCAAATACGAGCGCTGCATAAAGTGATCGTGCAAGGCCACCGCAATTTCTCCCGCCATATGATCGTAGCAAGTACGCGCTCTTTGTAGTCGACTTGGGGTGCTTGGTTTGAAACGCGCTGGCTGCCGAGGAGCGAGATTCAGCAATGCTTCTAAGACATTGGCTACTTCCACACTGGCGAGTTGAAAATAACGGTGCTTGCCCTGCGCTACCATGCTGACCAAACCCTGTTCACGCAGTTTTGATAGATGGCTACTAGCGGTCGACGGTGCGATTTCAGCTAGCGTTGCCAACTCAGTAGCAGTGCGTGCCCGCTGATCGAGCAAGGCACACAGCATGCTGGCGCGCGCGGGTTCGGCGATCGCCGCAGCGATAGCGGCAAGTTCTTGTTCATTGGTTCGGGCTGTCATGGATCAAATTTTCCGTGGACTGGTGCAATCACACTTCGATGGTAAGCGAATTGTTCATGCACGACAAGGCGTACACTGCCCTCATCGATTTACTTTTATGAACACATTTATGCACGATATTGACATCCTCAAGCTCCCTTACCATCCGAATCCCTATCCGGACTATAAACGTCTACGTCAACATGGTTCTCTGTTCTGGCATCCAAGTTTAGCGCTGTGGATTGCCACCGATGCTTACGCGACGGAAGCAGTTTTAAATTCGAGCGATTGCGTGGTGCGCCCTCCTCAAGAGTTAGTGCCGAAGGCCATCGCTACTTCCAGCGCTGGAGAGGTGTTCGCGAAACTCATACGCATGAACGAAGGGCCTGCACATCAAACTGCGAAGGCCGCCATCATGCAAGCTTTAGTGAATCTCGATGCAGAACATTTGCAAACTTTGTTATCGCAAGAAGAGTATTTTGTTAGCGAACTCGGCGATATTTCAGCATGGAGTACGCAAGAATTAAACCAATGGATGATGAGTGTTCCAGTACGCACTATGGCAATGGCACTCGGGTTTGATCGTGGCCTGAGCCACAACATCGCCGAGCTGATTGCAAAATTTGTGGCCTGCTTATCGCCCTTGAGTCAGGCTGAGCAATTGGCAGCGGCGAGTGAGGCTGCACGCACTTTGTTAGAACACATGCGGGAGCTGATGGCGGCGTCTTCACAATCTCCCCAAGGATTTGTCGCTGCCTATTTGCAAGCGGCGCAAGAACATGCTTGGCAAGATCAAGTCGCATGGGCGGCGAACTTGCTCGGACTTCTATCACAAACTTACGAGGCGACCGCCGCTTTGTTGGGGAATTGCCTAGTTCACGCGAAATCACTCGATGCCGATAGACGACGGGAACTAGCGCTATCCGACACACAACGCCGGCGATTTGTAGAAGACATCGCCCGTCGCGACCCCGCGATACAAAATACGCGACGTTTCGTGCAAACAGACTGCGTGCTGCAATGGCAGGCAGCCGATCGAGTTATGCAGGTTGAACTGCGCCAAGGGCAAGCCATTCTCTTGTTGTTAGCCTCAGCCAATCATAGTGGAGCCGACACGCAATTGGGCTTTAGTCATGCGCGCCATCGTTGCCCTGGCCAAATGCAGGCAATCAGCATTGTTGGCGAGGCGATGCGCTTCGCCTTGACACAGTTCCCTCATCGCTTGTGGGAAGAGATGCAATTGAGTTATCAGCCGTCCATGAATGCCCGCATCCCCGTTTTTACTGTAGCAAAGGAAATGAAATGATAGTCGTGATTTTTGAAGTGGAAACCAAAGCCAGTGAACAAGCGCAGTACCTCGCTCTCGCGGCACAATTGAAGGAACATTTAGCGCACATTGACGGCTTCATCTCGATTGAACGTTTTCAAAGTTTGGCGCAGCCTAGCAAATTGCTGTCGCTGTCGTTTTGGCGTGATGAAGAAGCTGTGAAAGCCTGGCGCAATATGGAACAACATCGTGCTGCTCAAGCGCAAGGACGAGCTGAGATTTTTGAAAACTACCGCATTCGTGTCGCGTCAGTATTACGTGATTACGGCATGCAAGAGCGACAGCAAGTGCCGCACGATAGCCAACAAGCGCACGGTGGCGTCCACCAGCCATAAGGATAATAAGGATGATGACTCACATCGAAGCATCAGCAAAACTGCTCGATCATGATCAAGAACAAGTGCTGACCTATCTTGATCAATTTTATCTCGATGATCAGGCAGTGCTCACAGCCTTAGAGCTTTCAACGCATGAATTAAATGCATTGCTCGATCAGCAAATCCTGCCTGCGCCGAGTTATGTGGTGCGCGTACAGCGCTTGTCGTCGGTAGTCTTTGGTGACTTGATTGAATTGCCGATTGCAGACACGCGCTACTTTCATCGCGGCTTACTCCCTGAAATGCAGCGCCGCGTATTAATGTCGCAAAGGTTGGGTGTGGAAGTGGCCCTTGCTGAAATCGAACAGAGTTTCCGTGACGAGTGTGAACATGCGCTACGCGTTTGGCACATGTCGACAGACGATCAATATTGGCCTTTACCCGATTGTTTCGATAAAGACCGTGGCGTGATCCTTGAGGGTTTGCAAAAGCGTCTAGGCGATTTCTGGCGCTACTACCAACAGGGTGTGTTCGGATTATGCGTCAGCGATCCATCGTCGATCGCTGCGATTGTTGAAAAAGAATTGCTGCAAGAAGCCCTTACACAATTGATGGACAGCGATGCTAAGGGCCACAGGGACATACATCAAATCCAAACTTTGCAGCAACGCTATGCGAAAGCGTGCATGCCTTTTACCACTATCGAATTTCCGCGCAGCAGTCGTTGTCGTTTGCTGCGCGTGATGGATTAAGAATGGATGGTGGATTACTTACCAATACAAAACCGCGAGAAAATCACACCAAGCAAATCATCGGAAGTGAATTCACCGGTAATGCTATTGAGTCGATCTTGTGTGAGGCGCAGTTCTTCGGCAAACAGGTCAAGCGACTGGTCGTTTTGTGCTGCATACTCCGCCGCTTGCTGAAGATGCTCG
Source organism: uncultured Burkholderiaceae bacterium (assembly GCA_964459555.1). Classification (GTDB taxonomy): domain Bacteria; phylum Pseudomonadota; class Gammaproteobacteria; order Burkholderiales; family Burkholderiaceae_D; genus Undibacterium. Next base: position 16,499 of record CAYWNE010000043.1, read on the forward strand.
TGAGCGTGTTTGAGTGCGATCAGGTGGCGTTCGCGGGCCAAGTACAAAGACTCACCGGTTTGTTGCCAACCTGCGATGCGCAGCAATTCTTTGCGTAGCAAATCCATGCCCAAGTGTTCTTGCGCTGACAAATACACTTGCGTTAAATCATTGATGGTATCGACGCTGGCGTGATGGCCTGAGAGGTCGATCTTGGTCCACACACAAATCACCGGCACACCATCAGGGAATTGCGCCGCGATTTCTTCATCGGCACGGGTCGGTCCCCGGCTGGCGTCGAGCAAATGCAAAATGACGTCGGCTTTTTGCACCTCAGCCCAAGTGCGTTCGATACCAATCCGTTCGACCGCATCGATTTTCGGGCTCAAGGTATCGTCGACAATTTCATCGTGATCATGGCGAATGCCGGCGGTGTCGATGATATTGAGCGGAATTCCTTCGATGTGGATGGTTTCGGTGACTTTATCGCGCGTGGTGCCAGCGATTGGTGTGACGATGGCGATATCGTCGCCGGCGAGGGCATTGAGCAAAGACGATTTGCCAACGTTTGGCTGCCCCGCCAACACCACGTTCAAACCCTCGCGCAAAAGAGCGCCTTGCGCCGCTTGTTCAAACACGGCACGTAGCGCTTCTTGAATCGCGCTGAGTTGGCCGCGCGCATCGGACTTTTCTAAGAAATCGATTTCTTCTTCAGGAAAGTCCAGGGTCGCTTCGACCAGCATGCGCAGATGCACGACCTTCTCAACCAAAGCGTGAATCACTTTAGAAAAGGCACCTGACATCGATTGCGATGCGGATTTGGCCGCCGCTTCGGTCGATGCCTCAATCAAATCCGACACGGCTTCGGCCTGCGCCAAATCGAGCTTGTCGTTCATGAAGGCACGTTGCGTGAATTCGCCCGGCTGAGCTAAACGCAAACCTTCTTCCTTGCCCGCTTCGAGACAGCGCGTCAACAACATTTGCATGACGACCGGACCGCCGTGGCCTTGCAGTTCGAGCACGTCTTCACCGGTGTAAGAATGCGGCGCTTTGAAGGCGATCGCTAAGCCTTGATCGATGACGCTGCCATCGGCTTGTTTAAAATCGAGATAGGTCGCGTGACGTGGTTTGAGTGCGGTGTCGCCGAACAAAGCGCGCGTAATGCCGCTCAAGTCTTTGCCTGAGATGCGCACGACGCCGATGCCGCCGCGACCAGGTGCGGTGGCAATAGCAACGATGGGAGTGCTGTCGTAATGATGTGTCATGAGGAAATTCTATACTTGCTTTGAATCAATGGTCTAAATTGAGGCGCGCTGTCGTCAAAACACCACAATTTTTGTGCCTCTTTGCTTATAAAAAAAGCCCATTCGAAAATGGGCTTTTGATAAGTTCGAGGCCGATTTTAGCTACGATGTTCTGGCGGCACGATCTTGTTATTGATGACCCATTGCTGAGCGATCGACAAGATATTATTGACCACCCAGTACAGAACCAAACCAGATGGGAAGAACAAGAACATGACCGAGAACATCAATGGCATGAACAACATCATCTTGGCTTGAATTGGATCTGCAGGTGCAGGGTTCAATTTGGTCGTGATGAACATTGAAATCGCGTACAAGACTGGCAAGATGAACCATGGATCAGGCTGGGTCAAATCGGTAATCCAACCCACCCATGGTGCGCCACGCATTTCGACGGACGCTTGCAAAACCCAGTACAAGGCCAAGAAAATTGGCATCTGAATCAACATCGGCAAACAACCACCGAGCGGATTGATCTTCTCAGTTTTATAGAGCTCCATCATGGCTTGATTGAGCTTCTGCGGTTCGTTTTTGTATTTCTCTTTGAGTGCCGTCATTTTCGGTGTCAGCACTTTCATCTTCGCCATGCTGCGGAAACCAGCAGCGGACAAGGGGAACAAAGCGAGTTTGATACCGATCGTGAATAGAACAATCGTCCAACCCCAGTTACCGACGAATTTGTGGATCAACTCCATCAGCCAGAACATAGGTTTGGCGATCATGGAGAGCTTCCAGTAGTCTTTGACCAAATCGAGGCCAGGGGCGATGTTCTCGAGAATCGCCGTTTCTTGAGGGCCAGCATACAAACGTGCATTGGATGTGACTTCTGCATTAGGGGCGATCGTACCCAGTTTGATGGTGTTGGAAACGGAGTAAATATTGTCACGCACTTTATCGGTACGGATTTCGCGCTCAACTTTGTCTTCAGGAATAAAGGCCGAAACGAAGAAATGCTGGATCATCGCAATCCAACCATTGTTGGCGCTAGTTGGATGATCTGGTTGAACAGCTTGATGCGTTTCGGTTTCTTTTTTGACGCGCTTTTCAATGTCTTCATACGACAACTTTTGGAAGAATTTTTCTTGCGTGTACAGCGCTGGTGCGTAGAACTCAGTCGTGCCTGAGAACATGCCACCAGACTTTGGCTTGGTGCCATCGTGGATCAACTGCAAATACAGAGAAGGAGTGATTGGTGCGGCAGTTTTGTTGGTCACGGTGTGCTTGACGCCGATGACGTAGTCGCCTTTTTTGAACGTCAAGGTCTTGGTCAACTTCACGCCGCCTTGTTCAGATTCGAGAACCAACACTACTTCATTATTTGAACCTAACTCACGTGCGCCTGGCAAAGCCACGAAACCAGACTTGTGGTTAGGCATGTTCGCGCCAATCAAACCAGTCTGTGCCGCATAAGTGCGATCTGCAGAGTAATCAAACAAAACCACATTCTTCTTCGCATCATGGCTATCTGCGTACTTCAACAATTCCAAACGCTTGATTTCGCCGCCAATGGTGTCGATGTCGGCTTTCACTACGTCCGTGGTAATCGTGATGGTTTCGCTCTTCACCGGAGTGACAGTGCCGTCGGCTGCTGTGGTTGTTGCCGCTGGCGCGCTAACTGCTGCAGCACTAGCCGCTGTGGCAGTGGCGCTCGCAGATGCGGAAGCACTGCCAGCTTGGGTTTGCTGTGCCACAGGTTTTGGGAAAAACATCGAGTTCTTACCCGTGTGCTGCATCCATTTGTCCCACAGCAGGACGAGCGACATCGTGAAGATGACCCAAAGGAAGGTACGCTTGATATCCATTTTTTCCATGTACGTAATTAAATTAAAAATCTATTCAAACCGGTGCGAACAGCTGGCTTTTAGCTTAGCTGCTCGGTGCTTGTGGCGAGCCAGAGTCCGATATGGGGGCATTGCCACTGTTTTCATGTCCGTCGTGTTTCTGAATTTGCTGATGTCTGCACGGCACAAGATCAACTCCACCTGGGTGCCACGGGTGGCATTTGCATAAGCGTTTGCCAGCCATCCATGAACCGCGCAAGGCGCCATATTCGCGTATCGCTTCGGCGGCGTATTCTGAGCAACTCGGATAAAAACGGCAATTTTGCCCTAACATCGGACTAATTGCTAATTTATACCCACGCAATAGCAGTAAAAGTACGGCTTTCATGCGCCCTGCTCCGTCGAACTTGTGGCAGTCTTTGGTGCTTCTAAGGCTGCGGCATGGCGACTGGCTTCAGCCAATTTGGCAAAGTTGTGTCGTTGTGCTTGAAATAATTGCAGCATTTCAGCGCGCAAGATGCGTTTAAGCGCTGCCGTGGTGGCAGGGCCTTGTTTGCTATTAACGGGTTTGGAGAGGCGCACCACGCAATCGACATTGCTCAGTGCAAGTTGGCGAAACACTTCGCGGGTGATGCGTTTGATCATATTGCGCGTAATTGCTCGCGGCGCAAATCGTTTCGCCGCGACGACCCCAAGTCGCGCTTGTTCAAACTGATTGCCGCGCGCGTACAACACAAAATGCGTACTGCGTTGTACGGGCCGCAAACGAAAAACGGATGAGAACTCATCCGTTTTAAGAATTCGCTGTTCCCGCGTAAAACTACCGCCGGACAACTGATACTGAGCGTGGTCTTGCATAGAAGTCGAGGCAGTCAAATTAGTCACAATAAAAAACTCAGCCTATTGAACAAACTAAATTGACAGGATATCGCTAGCAATAATGAAGCTGATATCACATCGAATTCTAGACCAATCGCGTTTCAGTGATTCAATTATAGGGATGCAGAAAAAGGCGCTTCCCGCAGCAATACGAACTGTATTGCGAGGACAAGCAACGAATTGCTGCGCCCTAGAATTGGATCAATAAAAGCGATTAAGCGGAGAGACGCTTACGGCCTTTAGCACGACGTGCGTTCAAAACTGCGCGGCCACCACGTGTTGCCATACGAGCGCGGAAACCGTGAGTGCGCTTACGACGAACTACGGAAGGTTGAAATGTACGTTTCATGTTGATCTCACTATTTGAGCAAAAAATAAATCGGAATTACGGGTACTGCTATGCGTCAATTGCTGCTGTAATTCTTTGCAAAGCTGTATGGAACTTCGCAAATCAACGATGGCAACGCGCGCTATTGCTTCTACACCCAGTTTTTTATACGCCTACTGCCCCAAACACTGCTTATGGCCGCACTTGCAACGTACTTGCTAAGCACTCGTTGCTAAGTTACTCAATTCGCCATTTGCGTGACCGCTACAAAACACTTCTCGACAAGCTAATGAATAGACCAGAACCGAGGCTAGGACTACGTTCAGACAGGTTTTCGTGTGTTTGTATTTCGATAGCGCGGTTACAACAGAAAGCTGCGCATAACAAAACAGGGTAGGGAACCCGTAATTAGACACCATTTTCTCTGGGCTTGTCAATGTATTTGCCTCTTTTTATGGCAGTGACGGCCTACTTATCGAAAAACAAATTCGAAAGAATTTTGCGATTGCCTGTGGATAACTCGGGCTGCGGAGGGTAAAATAAGGGGCTTGGAAGTATTGCTCTGGATCATCAAAAATTTAATGCTTGAATAACATTTTGCACTGCCTTCAGCTCCTTTATAATGAGGTGAACAACGCAGTGTTTTATTTTTTCAGCATCAAGCTAAGTCGCTCACAGCGCCCGTCGCGCAAGTGTCGACCAGAGCAGTAGCACCCAAAAAACAAAAGTGGAACTGCTGGTGGAGATCGCTCATAAGGTCGTGATCATCAGTAGTTTTGAGAAGAATAAGTGTTGAGTAAAAAGTAAAGCGATTCATGGAAAATTTCTGGCAAGCCTGCTCGCAACAATTAGAACAGGAACTCACGCCTCAGCAATTTAGTGCTTGGATCAAGCCCTTAACGGTAGTCGACTTTGAAGATGGTCGTCTCCGCATTGGCGCACCTAATCGCTTTAAATTAGATTGGGTCAAGGCCCAATTTGCTAGTCGTATCACCGAATTTGCATCCCAGTTTTGGGATGACACCGTCGATGTCGAATTTATCATCGACCCCCGCGTCGGTAAGAAAAATGCCGCAGCCACTGCGGCCGCCAACGCTGCAAATGCCGCTGAAGGCAATGGCGCCGATCATAGTCAACGCACCTCACAAATGGGCACCAGCGACTTAGTCGCGCCCGAACCGAGTGTTGAGACCGCGCCGCGTCGTGACAATTCGCGCATCAATTTCGATTTAACCTTTGATAGCTTCGTCACCGGTAAGGCCAATCAGTTGGCGCGGGCGGCAGCGATTCAAGTGGCGAATAATCCGGGTGTGTCCTACAACCCGCTGTTCTTATATGGCGGTGTTGGTTTGGGTAAAACGCATTTGATCCACGCGATTGGTAATCAAATCCTGCACGACAAACCGAATGCCCGCATTCGCTATATTCACGCTGAACAATATGTGCGCGACGTCGTCACGGCCTATCAGAAAAAAGGTTTCGATGATTTCAAACGTTACTATCACTCGCTCGATTTATTGTTGATCGACGATATTCAATTCTTCGGCGGCAAGAGCCGTACCCAAGAAGAATTCTTCTACGCGTTTGAAGCCCTGATCGCAGCCAAGAAGCAAATCATTATCACCAGCGATACCTATCCGAAAGAAATTTCGGGCATGGATGATCGCTTGATTTCGCGTTTTGATTCCGGTTTGACGGTCGCGATCGAGCCGCCAGAATTGGAAATGCGCGTGGCGATTTTGCTCAAGAAAGCTTATAGCGAAGGCGTGCAATTCTCCGATGACGTGGCCTTTTTCGTCGCCAAACATTTGCGCTCCAACGTGCGTGAACTCGAAGGCGCCTTGCGTAAGATTTTGGCGTACTCGCGCTTCCACGGCAAAGACATCACGATTGATGTCGTCAAAGAAGCGCTCAAAGATTTGTTGTCGGTGCAGAATCGCCAAATCTCGGTAGAAAATATTCAGAAGACAGTGGCCGACTTTTTCAACATCAAAGTCGCCGACATGTATTCCAAACGTCGTCCAGCGAATATCGCCAGACCACGTCAGATTGCGATGTATCTAGCAAAAGAATTGACCCAAAAAAGTTTGCCAGAAATCGGCGAGTTGTTCGGTGGCCGCGACCACACCACGGTTTTGCACGCAGTCCGCAAAATCGCCGCCGACCGCGCCAAGAGCCCAGAATGCAATCACGAATTGCACGTGCTTGAGCAGACTTTGAAGGGGTAGTGTAGGAATGAAGTCCCCTCTCCCGCAGGCGGGAGAGGGTTAGGGTGAGGGTGGTTCAGGATCGATAAAGATCTTTGAAAACTAGTCGTGGAGCGCAAATAAATCTTGAGCAAAGCGGTGCTGTTATCTAATGCTGAAACGCCCTCATCCCCAACCCTTCTCCCGCCCGCGGGAGAAGGGAGCGAAAACGAGCAAGGCTTTGATGTAGGGCGGGTGCAACCCGCGTCGTCGTTCGGTTGAATAGGACAGCAGCGCGATTCAGGTCGAACGATGAGCAACAAAGAACGTCATTCGCAGGGATGGCAGTAAAAAAATTCAAGAAGTAATTGAGTCGTAAATAAGCAGTACTAAAGTAATAAAGAGTAAAAGTTAAGCAGCACCCCCGGCGTAGGATTTACGCAAAATTGGCCACTGAGTTTGGGCAGTTTTTCGCAAGTCCTCCCAATGTGAAAAGCAGTACTACAGCAGCATCCTTAGGGTGCGTGCGGGTGACGGGACTATGTCCCAGCCAGTACGTAACACCTAATCCTTTAACATTGAATGAGTGAGGATACGAAATGCAATTGGTCAAAACCCATCGGGACACACTACTGCGTCCCCTGCAAATTGTGAGTGGTATTGTCGAGCGTCGGCACACATTGCCGATTCTGGCCAATATCCTCATCCGCAAAGACGGTGAAAAAGTTTCCTTCTTGTCGACCGATATCGAAGTCCAAATCACCACCCATGCCGAGATCGGTTCTGGTGGCGACGTGACAGCGACAACCGTCGCCGCCCGTAAGTTGCTCGACATCTTGCGTGCCCTGCCGGACGACAACGATGTGACACTGAAGCTCGACAACAAAAAGATGACAGTGCAAGCAGGTAAGTCGCGCTTCTCTTTGCAAACTTTGGCTGCGGAAGAATTCCCAACTGTCGCTCAGGCCGAACATTTCAACGCCAGCGTCAGCTTGCCGCAAAAAGCTTTGAAGCACTTGTTCAACATGGTGCACTTCTCGATGGCGCAGCAAGATATTCGTTACTACTTGAACGGTTTGTTGTTAGTCGTCGATGGCAAAAACGTGATCGCGGTAGCGACTGACGGCCACCGTTTGGCTTACGCTCAAGTGCAGGTAGAGCAAGAATTCGCGCGTCAAGAAGTCATCATTCCACGCAAAACTATTTTGGAATTGCAGCGCTTGTTGGAAGACAAAGACGACAACGTCCAAGTTGATATCGCTAACAACCAAGTGAAATTGACGTTTGCTGATATCGAATTGATTTCGAAATTGGTCGAAGGCAAATTCCCTGATTTCAACCGCGTGATTCCTAAGGGTTACAAAAACAATTTCACTTTAAGCCGTGAAAAATTACTGCGCTCCTTGCAACGCGTCGCGATTATGACGTCCGACAAATTCAAAGGCGTACGCTGCGTGATTGAACCAGGCTTAATGCGCATCTTGTCCACCAATGCGGATCAAGAAGAAGCGGTCGAAGAAATTGAAATCGACTATGGCGGCGACAGCATCGACATCGGTTTCAACGTCACATATTTGTTAGACGTGTTGAATAACCTCAAAGTCGATCAAATCAACATCGCTTTAGGTGATTCCAACTCATCCGCCTTGCTCACGATTCCTGACAACGGCGACTTCAAATACGTTGTCATGCCGATGCGGATTTGATTCCCAAAAAATTATGTAGCAACAGGGGCAAGCTAGCTTGTCCCTTCGTTCATTTGAACAAGTAAAAAATTTGTTATTTCAGAAGGTAGCCATGTCCGAGAATACCCAAGACAACACACCAGCCGCTCCAGAACCAGCAAGTGCCGCCGCATCTGCACAATATGGCGCGTCCTCGATTCAAATTCTGGAAGGTCTCGAAGCCGTACGTAAACGTCCCGGTATGTATATTGGTGATACCTCCGACGGCACCGGTTTGCATCACTTAGTCTTCGAGGTGCTCGATAACTCCATCGACGAATCACTCGCAGGCCACTGTACTGAAATCAACGTCACGATTCACACCGACAATTCCATCTCCATTACCGATAACGGCCGTGGTATTCCAACCGGTATCAAATGGGATGATAAACACGAACCAAAACGTAGCGCGGCAGAGATCGTCATGACCGAACTCCACGCCGGTGGTAAGTTCGATCAAAACTCCTACAAAGTGTCTGGTGGTTTGCACGGCGTGGGTGTGTCTTGCGTGAATGCGCTTTCCAAATTATTGAAATTGACGATTCGTCGCGATGGCAAAGTGCATACGATGGAATTCGCCAAAGGCGTGGTGCAAAATCGTGAACTCGAAGTGATCGATGGCGTGCAATGCTCACCGATCAAAGTCATCGGCGAAACCGATAAGCGCGGTACTGAAGTCCACTTCTGGGCCGACGAGGAAATTTTCACGCACGTTGAATTCCACTACGAAATTTTATCCAAGCGTATTCGTGAACTCTCGTTCTTGAACAACGGCGTGCGCATCAAACTCAATGATCACCGCACGGGCAAAGAAGAGTTGTTTGCGTTTGAAGGTGGTACTCGCGGTTTCGTTGAATACATCAACAAAAACAAGTCGGTGTTGCACCCAACGATTTTCCAAGCCACGGGTGAAAAAGTTTCCGATCAAGGCACCAACATCACCGTCGACGTCTCCATGCAATGGAACGACGCCTACAACGAACAGGTGCTGTGCTTCACCAACAATATTCCACAACGCGACGGCGGTACTCACCTCACCGGTTTGCGTGCGGCGATGACGCGTGTCATCAACAAGTACATCGAAGAAAACGAATTCGCGAAGAAAGCTAAAGTCGAAGTTTCGGGCGACGATATGCGCGAAGGTTTGACTTGCGTCTTGTCGGTTAAAGTACCAGAACCAAAATTCAGCTCACAAACCAAAGACAAATTGGTATCGAGCGAAGTGCGCGGCCCGGTCGAAGAAATCGTCACCAAAACTTTGACCGACTTCTTGATGGAAAAACCAAACGACGCCAAGATCATTTGCGGCAAAATCGTTGAAGCCGCACGTGCCCGTGAAGCAGCGCGTAAAGCGCGCGAACTCACACGCCGTAAAGGTGTGATGGATGGTTTGGGCTTGTCTTCCAAACTGGCCGACTGCCAAGAAAAAGATCCAGCGCTGTGCGAACTCTACATCGTCGAGGGTGACTCTGCGGGTGGTTCAGCCAAACAAGGTCGCGATCGTAAGTTCCAAGCGATTCTCCCTCTGCGCGGTAAAGTTTTGAACGTCGAAAAAGCACGCTTCGAAAAAATGCTGTCGTCTGAACAGATCACCACGCTGATCGCCACGCTTGGCACCAGCATCGGCCCTGACGAATTCAATGTCGACAAACTGCGTTACCACCGCATCATTATCATGACCGATGCGGACGTCGACGGTGCTCACATTCGTACCCTGTTGTTGACGCTGTTCTACCGTCAAATGC
>CAYWNE010000044.1:0-25619 GCA_964459555.1 uncultured Burkholderiaceae bacterium
TATATGCGTGATGTTCGAGTAGTACGGCGATAATTTGTTCGTCGCCGATGGCTGCCGCATAGTGTAGTGCTGTCCACCCAGGCTGATTCACTTGCGCACCCGCATTGATCAGTTCAGCCACCCAATCGACCTTCGCCAAATAGGCTGCCAACATCAAGGCTGTATCACCGTTTCTGGCACGGGCATCAAGATTTGTCTGGGGGTGTGCGATCAAGTATTCAAAAACCTGATAGGAATCTTCACGCACCGTCAGCATTAGTACGGTTTCACCTCTTTCATGTTCTGCGAGGTTAGGATCCATGCCGGCTTCTACCATGCTTTGTATGGTTTTGATGTCATTAAAACGCGCAGCTTTGATAAAACGGTCCGCTTGCTTGCTCGACTCTGAAGTTTGTTGCAACATTTGTGCATGCACGACAGCATTCATGCTGCAAAAACCGCTCAAACATGCAAGAAAAAATAGAGTGCGAAGACACTGATGCATCACGCGATAGAGACAAGAAGAGTGGCGAAGAAACACTGCAGTATTACCCAAAGTCTTTAACTCACATTAACCCGCGCAAACTGAAACAAATCAAAAAAATTCTGCGTCGTCACCTCTTGCACCTGCTTCAGTGGCAGTTGTTTGAGATCCGCCAAAAACTCCCCTACATGGCGCACGTAAGCAGGCTCATTCATTTTGCCACGGTGCGGCGCAGGTGCCAAATAGGGTGAATCGGTTTCAATCAAAATCCGCTCGAGCGGCAGAGCTTTTGCGACAGCTTGCAGTTCTTTTGCACTCTTGAATGTGAGGATGCCAGAGAAAGAAATATAGAACCCCATCTCAACTGCCGCTTGCGCAACTTCTAGGGATTCAGTAAAACAGTGCATTACACCAGCGACACCACCCTGATCAGTGCCAGCGCCCTCTTCTCGCATAATTCGAATGGTATCTTCTGCCGCAGCGCGGGTATGAATGATCAGCGGCTTACGCGAGATTCTTGAGGCGCGGATATGTTGGCGAAAGCGTTCGCGCTGCCACTCGAGATCACCCTTGAGTCGATAATAATCGAGCCCAGTCTCACCAATTGCGATGATTTTTGGATGCTGAGCCAATTCGACGAGTCGTTCGGCGCTGGGGTCTTCGGTATTTTCGTAGTCAGGATGTACGCCGACCGAGGCGAAGATGTGATCGTGTTGTTCCGCCAAGGCCAATACCTGCGGGAAATCAGGAAGATCGACCGAGACACACAAAGCATGCGTGACGCCGTTATCCTTCATCGCCTGCAGCAGTTCAGGCATACGCGTCGCGAGTTCAGGAAAATTAATATGACAGTGAGAATCGATATACATGCGAGGACAAGCAAAAAATAAAACAAAGCTCTTAGCGAGCAAATCAATGTAAGGTTTAATTACTCTGTGCTAGCTACGATCAATGACACGTAACACGGCGTCTGAAGCTAACTGAGCTGTATCACGCAAAAGACTATGGTGCATATCGGTAAAGCGCTGACTCAAATGCTGACGTAATTTATTATCACTAAGCTGTTGCCAAAGCGAATCAGCCATCGCTGCTGGGGTCGCCGCATGTTGCAGAAACTCTGGCACCAAAAAATCTTCCGCCAAAATATTCGGCAAACCAACCCAAGGTTGATAACCCATATGCTTGAGGACATGCCAAGAGGCAGCCATCATTTTATAGGCAATCACCATCGGTTTCTTGAACAAGGCAACCTCAAGCGAAGCGGTGCCGGACGCCACCAGAACTGCATCTGCGGCCGCAATCGCCGTGTGCGATTTACCGTCCATTAGCAACACCGGAACATCCTCGAGACCAGCCTTCAAGACCAATTCAATGTAATAGGCGCGTTGTTTTGAGCCGGCCATTGGCACTAGAATTTGTAGATGCGGATCACGCTTAAGCAATAACTTGGCTGTTTGAATAAATGCTTCTGTGTTGTACTTAAGTTCTGACATCCGGCTACCTGGCATCACCGTCAACACCCGTGCATCAGGTTCGAGGCCAAGCTCTTCGCGTGCCGCAGCAACATCAGGCTCCATGGGAATAACTTGCGCTAAGGGATGTCCAACATAAGTCGCCGGAATGCCAGCGCGGCGGTAGATTTCTTCCTCAAATGGGAAAATCAAAAGCATATGCGAGACGGCTTCAGCAATTTTTTTGATACGCCCACCACGCCAAGCCCAAATCGATGGGCTGATGTAATGCATGGTAGGGATACCGGACTGCTTAAGTTGAATTTCCAAATCTAAATTGAAGTCTGGAGCGTCAACCCCGATAAACACATCCGGCTTCTCTTCCAGCAATTGTTGCTTCAGATTTTTACGAATGCCTGAGATTTCACGGTAATGCATCAAGACTTCAAACAAGCCACGCACCGACAGCTTCTCCATCGGAAAATCGCTCACGAAACCATGCTCAGCCATCTGTGGCCCACCGATGCCATGCATGTGTGAGCTTGGTAATTGTGGACGTAATCCTGAAAGCAAGCGAGCAGCGAGCATGTCGCCCGAGGTCTCGCCTGCTACCATCGATATAATAGGACGCGTCATTGTGGCTTAGCGAACGATGCCACGTGTTGAGGTATCGAGGAAACTACGCATCAATTGAATCTGCGTCGCGATATCCGCAGGGGCGCTGGCGATCTCTGCGTCGAGAGCCGCTTTTGCCTCATCTAAAGTCAAGCCTGACTTATACAAGGTTTTGTAGGCTTGGCGGATCGCCGAGATTTGTTCGCGTGTAAAGCCGCGACGTTTCAATCCTTCGATATTGATGCCGTGTGCTGCCGCAGGATTGCCATTTAAAATCACAAAGGGTGGCACGTCTTGCGTCAAACTGGTCGACATACCGACCATGGCATGCGCGCCGATTTTGCAAAATTGATGTACGTTGGAAAAGCCACCAAGTATTACCCAGTCGCCGATATGCACGTGCCCCGCTAAGGCCGCGTTGTTGGCAAAAATCGTACGATTACCAACGTGGCAGTCATGTGCAATGTGTACGTAGGCCATGATCCAGTTATCACTGCCAACACGCGTCACACCACCGTCCTGCACCGTGCCCAAGTTGAAGGTGCAAAATTCACGGACCACGTTGCGATCACCGATCTCCAGCAAAGTCGGTTCGCCAGCGTACTTCTTGTCTTGCGGGGCGGCGCCGATCGATGAAAACTGATAAAACTGATTGTCTTTACCAATCGTCGTGTGACCTTCAATCACCACATGGGGGCCAATCTTGGTGCCCGCATCAATCCGCACGTTAGGTCCGATAATCGAATAGGCACCGACTTCAACAGAAGAATCTAATTGCGCTTTAGGATCAACAATCGCGGTGGAATGGATGCTCATATTACGCTCCTGCTGGCGTTTCTGTACTCGCTGCTACGGCTGGTTTAGCTTCATCATTGGTGGTGCGCAGTGTACACATCAATTCAGCTTCAACTGCCAATTGACCATCGACTGTCGCTACCGCTTTATACTTCCAAATACCACGAGCGATACGCAAGATCTCGACGTCCATCTTCAACTGATCGCCAGGACCTACTGGGCGCTTGAAACGCACGGCGTCGATGCCGGCGAAATACACGATGGTATTCTCATCAGGTTTTTGCCCCATCGTTAAGAACGACAAAATGGCTGCAGTTTGCGCCATCGCTTCGACCATCAAAACACCAGGCATCACTGGCTTGTTGGGAAAGTGGCCATTGAAGAATTCTTCGTTTGCTGTGACATTCTTAATCGCAGTAATCGTCTTACCGCTTTCCCATGTCAAAACACGGTCAACCAACAACATGGGATAGCGATGCGGTAGATATTGTTTGATTTGATTGATGTCCAAGCTCTTACTGATGTTTTCCATGATGTTCTCTACTTAAATTGAAATGTAATTCTTATGATTTGCCGGTCTTGATTTCAACGATCCTATTCGCAATTTTCAAGTCCTTATTACGCCCTTATCAAGCGCTCATTCTGAGGTGTCGCTCTTTGCTTCTTGCAGCTTGACGATCTTTTCTAGTTGCTTGAGTTTGTCGCGCATGCTGCCTAAATTGCGAACAATGACCGCAGTCTTTTCCCACTCGGCGTTCTTAGCCAACGGATAGAAACCCGTATATTGACCTGGTTCCAGAATCGAACGAGATACCATACTGCCCGAGGATATATGCACATTATCGGCGATCGTCAAATGTCCCAACACCATGGCTGCACCGCCGAAGGTGCAATTCTTACCAATCTTGGCGCTACCAGCAACGCCGACGCACCCTGCCATTGCAGTATTTTCACCGATATGACAGTTGTGACCGATTTGAATTTGATTATCGAGGATGACGCCGTTTTCAATAATGGTGTCAGCCAAGGCGCCACGATCAATCGTCGTGTTGGCCCCGATCTCAACATTATCGCCAATCACCACGCGTCCTGTTTGCGGGATCTTAATCCACTTGCCTTTTTCATTCGCGAAACCAAAGCCATCAGCGCCAATCACGGCGCCAGAATGAATAGTGCAACACTCACCGATCACACAGTCATGATAAATACTGACATTGGCATTGATACTGGTGCTATCACCAATGATGACTCGCTTACCGATTGCGACACCCGCGCCGATGTTCGCATTTTCTCCGATGATCGCACCTGCTTCGATCGAGGCTTGTGGCCCTATTACAGCACTTTCAGCGACCTTAGCCAGCGGACTAACCCAAGCGCTTGGATGGATTCCCGGCTCACGTGGATCGTTGGTCAAGGCAAAGAAATGCTGAGCTAGCTTGGCGAAATAAACATAAGGGTTAGAACTGATGATTCGCGCGCCAGCATAAGCGTCACCGATAGCACTATGATCCGCCTCAGATAAAATCAAAGCGACTGCTTTGCTGGCAGTCGCTTGAGAACGAAACTTGGGATTGGACAGGAAGGTTATGTGGCGTTCGCTGGCATCGCTCAGAGGTGCTATTCCTACCACCTCTGTATTCGGATCTCCCAACAATTGACCACCAAAACGCTCGACCACTTCCCCTAGTCGAATGGTTGTGGATGTCATTTTATTTGGCTAAAGCCTTTAGGACTTTGTCTGTGATATCAATGCGTGGATTAAAGAATACGGCATCTTGGATCACAAGATCGATTTTCTCTGCCTCTGCAATTTGGCGAACAACTTTTTGCGCACGTTCAGCTAGGATATTGATCTCTTCTTGCTTACGTTGACCTAGGTCTTCACTAAAAATACGTTGTTTGCGATTGAAGTCTTGATCCATATCGCTAATTTCGCGTTGACGTCGAGTTCTATCCAGCTCGTTCATGTTCGGAGCTTCTTTTTCAAACTTCCGAACAGCCGCGCGCAATTGCTCATTCAACTCGTCTAACTCTTTCTCACGGCGTGAAAATTCCTGCTTAATCTTCGCAGTTGCAACTTTTGCAGGGAGTGATTCATTCAGCACACGCTGCCCATCGAAAAAAGCCACACGAAGTTCCTGAGCATGAGCAAATGATGCAAACATCAAAGTGACGGCCAATACATAAACTTGGCGTACCCAACGAGTCATGTAAAGAGTTTGGCTCAAATTAGTCTCCAACTTACTTAATACTAATGTCTCTCGAACTTGTATTGTAATCGCAAATCATCCTAAACCAGCAATAGACAAGTTTAGAAACCAGTGCCCATCGTGAACTGGAAGCCTTGTCGACGATCTCCTGGCTTCGCATTCAGCGGTTTACCGAAACTCAATTTCAATGGTCCCATTGGCGACAACCAACTTATACCAAGCCCCATTGACGCTCGCATGTCCTGTGCACGAACCTTCTGACCTTCATCAAATACATTACCTGCATCAAGGAAGCCAAACATTCTTAATGACTTATCAGCACCTGGGAAAGGCAATTGTAACTCCAGATTTCCGAAAATACGTGTGGACCCACCCAAAGTATCACCATTGGGATCTTTTGTACCAAGAGAGCCAGGTTCATATCCGCGGACTGAGCCAATTCCACCAGCATAGAAATTCTTAAACAAAGGATAGGCTTTACCACCCATTCCATGCCCATAGTCAATCTCACCATTCATTGCCAAGATTAATGAGCGGTACACTGGCTTATAGTACTCATGCTTATATATCGCTCGATAGTACTTAAAATTGCCAAATGGCGAGACTTCAACATTTATTCGCTGATAACGACCAATCGACGGAGTCAAAATATTGTCGCGACTATCCCTTTGCCAAGCAATGGACAATGGATAGGAGTTATTGCTGGCCGTACCGACACCCCAAAGGGCGTTGGTTGGATCCTTAACCACGTCGGAGCCACCATAATCGGCCACATATTTGAGATAGCGATACGGGCTCTGCCCCAAATAGGTATCGATCTTTGAACGTTCCAAACCAACACCAAAGAAGACTGTGTCAAGCTCTGAGAAGGGAATCCCGTACCGCAAGTTTCCGCCATCTGATTGTATGCGGTAGTAACCGATCGCACCAATCGGTGGGA
This sequence comes from uncultured Burkholderiaceae bacterium, assembly GCA_964459555.1. GTDB lineage: Bacteria > Pseudomonadota > Gammaproteobacteria > Burkholderiales > Burkholderiaceae_D > Undibacterium. Next base: position 6,475 of record CAYWNE010000044.1, read on the forward strand.
GTGAGGTTCTCACATAGAGATCGATGCCTCGGCTAATCCCGTCATCGGTCACATATGGATCGACATGGGTGAGTGCGATGGTGCGATTATAGTGACTAGTGTTAATGTCTAAACCTATCGTATCACCACTACCAAATGCATTTGTTTGCTGAATTGAGCCTGTGATCGTTACTCGCTCTGCACTCGAATATCCTGCGCCGATCATAAGATTACCAGTCGGTCGCTCTGTAACAGTTAAGTTCACATCAACTTGATCAGTACTCGTTGGAACTTCAGGAGTATCAACCGTCACTTCTTTGAAGAATCCTAAGAATTCCACACGATCACGAGACACTTTAATTTTCTGTCCATCATACCAAGAGCTTTCGAACGGCCTGAATTCTCGACGAATTACCTCATCGCGCGTTCTAGTATTCCCGGCAAGATTGATTCGACGAACATAAACCCGCTTGCCCGGATCTACAAATACTGTAAAAGCGACTTCTTTCTTTTCCTTATCAAGCATTGGATTTGCATTCACATTTGCAAACGCATATCCAAAGTTCCCCATGCGGTCTGTGATTCGTTTTGTGCTGTCAGTTAGTTTTGCCGCATTGTAGGTCTCACCTTTTTTCAACGAAATGAGGCTTGCCAGCTCATCTTCCCGCCCGAAGGTATCACCCTCAATACGTACATCCGAAACCGTGTATTTATCACCTTCATCAATATTGATTGTGATATAGATTTGCTTCTTATCTGGGGTAATTGAAATTTGCGTCGAGGTTATTTGCATTTCCAAATAACCACGGTTCTGATAGAAGGACCGAATCGACTCCAAATCACCGGACAATTTTTGCTTAGAATATTGATCCGCCTTGGTATACCAGCTAAACCAAGTAGGCGTACTTAAAGCGAATATCTCTTTAAGCTCTGAATCAGAAAACGACTTATTTCCAATAATATTGATTGCACCAATACGTGCGATATCACCTTCCTCAACATTGAATGTGACATTCACACGATTGCGTTCGATCGGAGTAATCGTGGTCGTGATACTCATGCCATACAGACCTTTGGATAGGTACTGTTTCTTCAACTCTTGTTCGGCACGGTCAACGGTCGCCTTATCAAAAATTCTCGTTTCACCAACACCAATGTCTTTCAATGCCTTAATCAGCGCATCTTTTTCGAATTCTTTCGTTCCAACGAAATCAACCGTGGAAATGGTTGGTCTTTCATCGAGCAAGACAATCAAGACTCCATCTTCGACCTCGATCTGCACGTCCTTAAAGAAGCCCGTAGCGTACAAGGCCTTAATTGTCGCTGTACTTTTCGCATCATCGAATCGGTCACCAACACGAACCGGTAAATAGCTAAATACCGTTCCCGCCTCAGTACGTTGTAAGCCTTCTACACGAATATCTTTGACCACGAACGGTTCGATCGCGGCGGCATGGCTGGAACACAGGGCAAGAGCAGCAAGTGCAAAGAGGTGGCGAGGATAGGCTGGCAACGTCAAATTCTCAAATTTTAATTTCATTGGGGCTTAATCAATCTTAATATTTCAAAGCGAACGCTGTCATACAGCGCAAGCCATCGGCAACATTCCATCACGTAACTGGCTATTATGGCATCTTTCTGAGTACATCGTTGACTATTGCGATGGCCATCAAACACATCAACACAGCGAATCCGCCGCGCTGTGCCATTTCTAAGTATTTCGCCGGAATTGCCTTACCAGATAAAACTTCCAGCGAATAATACAACAAATGCCCTCCATCTAACAAAGGTATTGGCAGTAAATTCATAACTCCTAGGCTTATGCTAATGACCGCCACGAAGGCGAGAAATACTTCCAAGCCTTGCTTGGCAGCTTTATTAGCATAAGTGGCAATCGTAATCGGACCGGTAATATTCTTGATCGAAGCCTCACCAATCAAGATTTTCCCCAGCATCTTGAGAGTCAAAGCACTATATTCCCATGTTCGCTGGTTGGCGAGTTGCAAGGACTCGAAAAATCCACGGTACACTTTGACGGTCTGCAAGGTACCGTCAGGTGAAACCTGAATTTGCCCAACTGTCTTTCCATTGATGTTCGCCTCAATGGGGCGAACAACAGCAGCTGCTAACTGTCCTTTTCTTTCATAGGTTACTGAAATCTCGGCGTTCGGCTTTAACGAGATTGTGTCAATCAAGTCCTGCGCATCCCTTATGGGCTTCGAGCCAACCGCAGTAATCACATCCTCAACTTGCAAACCAGCAATGGCGGCCGGGCCATTCGCTATAACTTCAAGCAACCTTGCGCGGGGCAGAAAAACCTCCAAGCCCAATTTCGCCATGAAATTAGATTCGAGATCCTCCTTCTTCAAGGAGTTCAGGGGCAAAGTAACGTCTAGATGCGAAACAGATGACGCGCTGTATCCTGCGACAACAGGGTCTGGACGCTCCAATCTTAGGCGTAAACTCTGCGCTTCCATTCCCGCTTTCAACACTGCCCAGCGCAGTTCAGCGTAAGTCTGAATCGGCTGACCATCAACCGCCACAACCATATCACCTTGACGAATACCCGCTTGGTAAGCCGCTGTCTCGTGGTTTGCAACGCGGATCTTACTGGTGGGCTCAGAAACCCCACTCATTAACAACACGGTGAACACTAGGATCGCGAGAATAAAGTTAGCCATCGGACCAGCGACCACAATCGCCATGCGCTTCCACACGCTCTTGCTAGTAAATTCGCCATCCAACTCTTGCGCACTCAATTGACTAATATCAGCTTCACGCGCGTCGAGCATCTTGACGTAACCACCGAGTGGAATACGACTGATGGACCATTCCGTGCCCGTTTTGGGCGAGGAATAAGTCCAGATTGGTTTGCCGAGACCAAACGAGAATCGAAGCACTTTGACGCCACACAGGCGGGCAACCCAAAAGTGACCTAATTCATGAAATATGACTAAAGGTCCAATCGACAATAAAAAAAATAGGACCGTTCGAAAAAAATCATTCATCCTTAATTCCTAAGCCCTTTGTTCGGTATGCTCTACCGTACATAACGCGAAACAAACGAAAGTGCATGCTGCCGCGCTTCGTGATCGCAGGCCAAGATTGCGTCTAAGCTATCTGCCTTGCTGGCTGAAACAGTATTGAGGGTCTGCTCAATGACCGCATCGATCTGTCTAAAACCTAGCTTACCCGCCAAAAAAGCTTCGACGGCGATTTCATTGGCCGCATTTAATACAGTGGGCGCTGAGCCTCCGGTTTGTAATGCTTCATACGCCAGACGCAAGCAAGGGAATCTTTGGAAGTCCGGCTTTTCGAAGTGTAACTGAGCGAAACGCGTTAGATCCAAAGCTTCGACGCCGGAATCGATGCGCTCTGGATACGCCAGGCCATAAGCGATCGGAGTACGCATATCAGGATTACCCAACTGCGCCATGACCGAGCCATCCGCATACGAGACCATAGAGTGCACCACGCTTTGCGGATGAATCAGAACCTCGATTTGGTCGGCAGGTGCCCCAAATAACCAATGTGCCTCGATGACTTCCAAACCTTTATTCATCATGGTGGCCGAATCTACTGAGATCTTACGCCCCATGACCCAGTTCGGATGCGCTACCGCTTGTTCTGGCGTCACATCATCAAGGGTCTCAAGAGCGCGTTTCAGGAACGGGCCACCAGATGCGGTCAAAATAATCTTTGAGATACCACTACGATCAAGCTTGCGACCGTAATCTCCGGGCAAACATTGGAAAATCGCGTTATGTTCACTATCGATTGGCAACAAAGCAGATCCGCTGCGAGCAATCGCATCCATGAACAACTGGCCCGACATGACCAACGACTCTTTATTCGCCAACAGCACGCGTTTGCCCGCCACTGCAGCTGCCAAAGACGCTGGCAAACCGGCTGCGCCAACGATGGCCGCCATCACCGTATCACACTCATCGGCACTTGCGACCTCGCACAGGGCCTGTGGGCCATACAAGACAAGGGTTGAGAGTCCCGCATCGCGCAAACGATCTTGTAATTGCGAGGCCAATTCGGCGCTGGCGATCACTGCATATGAAGGTTGAAACTTCAGGCACTGCTCAAATAGTTTATCGATTTGCGTATGCGCCGTCAGCGCAAAGACTTGATAGCGATCGGGGTGACGTGCAATGACATCGAGCGTCGACACGCCGATCGACCCTGTCGCCCCCAAAATCGTGATGCGTTGCATTTTCATAGATCAGTGAAGAGAGAATAAGGCTGTATCACAAAGCCCATAGCGCACTTAAGAGCGCAGCAACGGGCATCACTGGAATCAAGGCATCGATACGATCGAGCACGCCGCCGTGGCCTGGTAGGAGGTTGCTACTATCTTTAAAATTCACGCGGCGTTTGAGCAAAGATTCAAACAAATCACCAACGACGCTCGCTGCCGCGATCGCGGTCAACACCACAACCATCGTGAACATGCCACGATGACTGAAGATTTTGGCTGGGAGAGTCTCCGCCAATGTAGGAACGTAAGCACAAATAAATCCAAAAGCATTGACGAGGATGGCGCCACCAATGGCGCCCTCCCACGATTTCCCTGGAGAGATGGTCGGCGCAAGCTTGCGCTTACCGAAGGCTTTGCCACAAAAATAGGCACCAATATCAGCCACCCACACCAAAGCCATCGCCGACAACAAGAGTACGGTGGATTTCGCAAACAAAACATTCATGGCCATGAAGCAACCGAAAATCGACACTGCATACACGCCACTAATCAAACTGCTGCCGAATCCACCGACAGGTGGCAAGCCGAAACGCAGTGATGGCATCAAGCCAAAAACCCAAAAGATCGTGCACAAAGTAAATAGCGTCGGCAATGAAAACGGCGCAGAGAACAGCGAGACATAAGCAAAGACCAGCGCCCAGCCGACACCAATCATAGTTGCACCTGGTTTGTGAAACAGTCTCTGTGTTTCCCACATCGCTGCGCCTAAGAACAGGCTGGCGGCGACGGTAAATGCAATGGCATTACCCGAGAAAAGGATTGGCAGCAATACGGCAAGCAGAACGACAGCGGTAATAACACGAGTTTTTAACATAGGAATTCCTTATCCTAACAACTTCGCCCAAATGCATCCATGCTCGAGCGTCTGAGATTTATTTGATACTTCTTAGTTCGCTTTTGCTTGCTCGTCTACTTGCGCACTGGTGCGCCCAAAACGACGTTCGCGTGATTGATAGGAGGCGATCGCTTTATCGAGTTCACCCAGATCAAAGTCTGGCCAGTAGGTATCTGTGAAATACAATTCAGTATAGGCCAGTTGCCACAGCAGAAAATTGGATATACGCGTCTCACCACCGGTGCGAATAAAGAGATCAGGCTCTGGCGCATAGGCCATTGATAACTTATCACTGAGGTCTTGCTCAGTGATGTCCTCGCTTGGGCGCCCTTCTGCCATCAATTGTTTCGTCGCTTGCAGGACATCCCAACGTCCGCCATAGTTGGCACAAACCGTGACTGTCAATCCTGTGTTGTTAGCCGTCTTTGCCATGGCCGCAGCAATCGCTTCTTGCAAGGCAGGTTCGAAGCGAGTCAGATCGCCGATGATTTTCAGACGAATATTATTGTCATGCATCTTACGCACTTCCTTTTCCAAGGCCGTGACAAACAGACGCATCAAAAGCGAAACTTCATCGGCAGGACGTCGCCAGTTTTCAGAACTGAAGGCGAATAAGGTCAGATACTTGATGCCGCGTTTGATACACGCTTCGACAATACCACGCACCGCATCGACTCCCTTAACGTGTCCTGCAACGCGTGGTAAAAAGCGTTTGGTGGCCCAACGACCATTGCCATCCATGATGATAGCAACGTGATTCGGCACAAGTCCCGTGCTCGGGACTTCTTGCGTTGAGCTAGTGTGCTTCATGAAACTCCAATATCAAGAAAAAGTGATGGCTTAAACCGTCAATACTTCTTTTTCTTTCTCGGCGAGGAGCTTGTCGACTTCAGCGACAAATTTGTCAGTCAATTTCTGAATATCATCTTGTGCGCGACGATCATCATCTTCAGATATTTCTTTGTCTTTCAAAAGCTTCTTCAAAGCTTCATTAGCGTCACGACGAATATTGCGAACTGCAATCTTGGCGTCTTCGCCTTCGTTCTTAACCAACTTCACCATCTCTTTACGACGCTCTTCAGTCAAAGGTGGCGTCGGAACGCGAATCATGTCGCCATGCGTGGCTGGGTTCAAGCCTAAGTCAGAGTCACGAATCGCTTTTTCGATGACCGCCAACATTTTCTTTTCCCAAGGCTGTACACCAATGGTGCGCGCATCGATCAAAGTCAAATTAGCAACTTGAGAAATTTGCGTTGGAGAACCGTAGTAGTCTACTGTGACTTGATCCAAAATGCCGGTGTGGGCACGACCTGTACGCACCTTAGCTAAATTGGATTTCAATGTTTCAATCGACTTTTGCATGCGCTGATCAGCGCTGCTTTTGATACTCGCTATTGTCATCATAGACTCCTGAACAAAGAGAAGGAGGAGCGTTCAAGGCTCCTCCTCAAATTCATTAAGATGCGGCGCTACTCAAGAGAAGAGTTTTAGCGCCGAAACCGCGCATTATACGTGGACTAAGGTACCTTCGTCTCCACCTAAGATGAGATTTTTCAATGCGCCCGGTTTTACAATCGAGAAAACCTTAATTGGCAACTTTTGATCACGGCACAAAGCAAAGGCCGTTGCATCCATGACTTGGAGGTGGCGTGCAATCGCTTCGTCGAAGGAAATGGTGGAATAACGTGTAGCAGTAGGATCTTTCTTTGGGTCTGCCGTGTAGACACCATCCACTTTAGTCGCCTTCAATACCAACTCTGCACCGATTTCGGAGCCACGCAAGGCTGCTGCCGTATCAGTGGTGAAGAAAGGGTTGCCAGTACCTGCCGCAAAAATCACGACCTTCCCCTCTTCCAAGTATTGCAAGGCTTTCGGACGCACATAAGGTTCGACCACTTGTTCAATGCCGATCGCCGACATAACACGTGCTGTAATTCCGACCTGCCGCATCGCATCGCCGAGCGCGAGGGAGTTCATGACGGTTGCCAACATACCCATATAATCAGCTGTTGCACGGTCCATACCTTGCGCACCTGGCGCTACGCCACGGAAGATATTGCCGCCACCGATCACGATCGCCAATTCGACGCCCATGCGTGAAACTTCGGCCACATCAGCCACCATGCGTTCAATGGTTGCGCGATTAATGCCGAAGGCATCATCGCCCATCAGTGCCTCACCAGAAAGTTTTAATAGAACACGTTTATAGGCTGGTTTAGTCACGATCTGGCCTCCTTAAGTTGATAAAGAAATTATTGCAAAAACTCTAGTGTTCAGCGAGTTCTCTCGCATCACTCAAAACTCTTGCAATAACTACTTAATCTTCGTTTTTATTGTCGTACTACTTTACATCGAGACGCTTGCCTTCAGTCTTGCTTCGCAGCGCAATCGAGGCTTAAAAAAACGGGCCTTGCGGCCCGTTTTCATCGTATTGCTTACGCTTGCTTTGCAGCGGCAACTTGCGCTGCCACTTCTGCAGCGAAGTCATCTTGCTTCTTCTCGATGCCTTCACCAACAACGTACATTGTGAACGCTTTAACGGACGCGCCAACAGATTGCAACATTTGTTCAACTGTTTGCTTGTCGTTTTTCACGAATGGTTGGTTCAACAAAGTGACTTCTTTCAAGAACTTCTGAACTGCGCCGTCAACCATCTTAGCGACGATGTCGGCTGGCTTGCCAGATTCAGCTGCTTTTTGGGAAGCAACAGAACGCTCTTTTTCGATCAATTCTGCAGGAACTTGTTCTGTAGACAAAGATACTGGTTTCATCGCAGCGATGTGCATCGCAACGTCTTTACCAACTTGGTGATCAGCTGCGTCGAACTCAACGACAACACCGATACGTGTGCCGTGCAAGTAAGAAGCAACTTTTGCAGTTGTTTCGAAACGTTGGAAACGACGAATAGACATGTTTTCACCGATCTTACCGATCAATGCTGCACGCACTGTTTCAACTGTACCTTCGCCCATAGGCAAAGCGGACAAAGCCGCTACGTCTGCTGGATTTTTTTCAGCAACCAATTTTGCCAATTCATTGGTGAACGCCAAGAAGTCATCGTTCTTGGATACGAAGTCTGTTTCGCAGTTAACTTCAACCAATGCACCAACACCACCGTCGATGAAAGAAGCAACAACACCTTCTGCTGTTACACGGGAAGCTGCTTTAGAAGCTTTGCTACCCAATTTAACGCGCAAGATTTCTTCTGCACGTTCCATGTTGCCTTCGGCTTCTGTCAAAGCTTTTTTGCATTCCATCATTGGAGCATCTGTCTTCGCACGTAATTCGCCTACCATCGCTGCTGTAATTGCCGCCATGTTTTTCTCCTAATTCATTGCATCATTTTCGATGCACAATTCAATCAATGTTTGGTATATGTCGCGGGCTCAAACCACAGCACATGCGCTGACATATTTCGTTTTACTTAAAAAAAGGGGCTAACGATTGTTTGCCCCTTTTATTTTCTGTTTTTGAATCTGAATCATTTGATCAGATTCAGATCAGAAATTAAGCTTGCTCAACTTCTACGAACTCGTCGCTTGGCTTAACAGCTTCAAGCACTTCGTTAACTGCATTTGCACGACCTTCCAAGATCGCATCAGCAACGCCACGAGCATACAAAGCAATCGCTTTAGAAGAGTCATCATTACCTGGGATGATGTAAGTAACGCCTTCTGGAGAGTGGTTAGTATCAACCACGCCGATTACTGGGATACCCAATTTAGCTGCTTCAGTGATCGCGCCTTTGTGGTAACCAACGTCAACCACGAAAATTGCATCAGGAACACCGCCCATATCTTTGATACCGCCGATGGATTTTTGCAACTTAACCATCTCACGTTGGAACATCAAAGCTTCTTTTTTGGACAATTTTTCTACGGAACCGTCTTCGATAGCAGCTTCCATATCTTTCAAACGCTTGATCGATGTTTTGACTGTTTTGAAGTTAGTCAACATACCACCCAACCAACGTTGATCAACGTATGGCATACCTGCACGGTTTGCTTCAGCAGCGATCAAGTCACGTGCTTGACGCTTTGTACCTACCATCAAAATGGTGCCACGATTAGCGGACAATTGGCGAATGAATTTCATCGCTTCTTGATACATCGCCAATGTTTTTTCCAAGTTCATGATATGAATCTTGTTGCGATGACCGAAGATGTACGGTGCCATCTTTGGATTCCAAAAACGAGTTTGGTGACCAAAATGAACACCAGCTTCCAGCATTTCACGCATTGTTACAGACATAATAACTCCAGGGTTAGGTCTTGAATCTTGTCAGTGATCCCACTTAAGTTTGCTCTCAGGAGCCACTCTATAGGACACCCTTTTCGACCAGATTCGTTTTTAAAAACTACTCAAAATATGTAGCAAGAGTTAAATTTACTCAAGCTAACCATCGATTCTACTACAGTTCATAGTCGGAAGGCAAGCCGCGAGGAGCTTTGCGAATAAGTCCTCTCAGTGCTCTGTCGCTAGCAAGCCCTCCTGAATGCGCCATCTGCGGGTGTCGTATCTCAAAGATTTGCAACTAAAGTAGGAATATATGCAAGCCTCTTGTGCTTTCAAGCATCAAAAATGCTGCATTGCCACCGAGCACCTAGGCAGTCGTCTATAATAGCGAACAAACTCATGGGAGCGCTCGGCTCATCTTCGCTTTAACGCAAATTACCACTTGCGATCGCACATTCAAGAACTTTATTACATTCGACAAAAGAAACTCATATGGCCAATATTTCCATCAAGACCCCAGAAGAAATCGAAGGTATGCGCGTTGCCGGACGCCTCGGTTCGGAAGTACTCGATTACATCACCCCTTTCGTCAAAGCAGGTGTGACAACGGGAGAGCTTGATCGTCTATGCCATGAGTACATGGTCAATGTGCAAGGTTCGATTCCTGCTCCTCTTAATTATTGCCCACCCGGCTACACGCCATTTCCAAAAGCGATTTGCACCTCAGTCAACGATGTGATCTGCCACGGCATCCCAGGGGATAAAGTGTTGAAAGATGGCGACGTCGTCAACCTTGATATCACCGTCATCAAAGATGGTTACCATGGTGACAATAGCCGCATGTTCCTCATTGGTGATGTCAAGCCCTTCGTCAAACGCTTAAGCGACATCACTTATGAATGCATGTGGCTAGGCATTGCGCAAGTGAAACCGGGAAATCGCCTTGGCGATATCGGTCACGCCATTCAGCAACACGCAGAAAAGGCCGGATACAGTGTAGTGCGCGAATTCTGCGGCCACGGTATTGGCAAGGTGTTCCATGAAGAGCCGCAAATATTGCATTACGGCCGCCCTGGCACTTTAGACGAAATGAAGCCAGGCATGATTTTTACGATTGAGCCGATGATCAATGCTGGCCGCCGTGAAATCAAAGAGATGCCTGATGGCTGGACCATCAAAACAAAAGATCGTAGTTTATCGGCACAGTGGGAACACACCGTGTTAGTGACCGAAACGGGCTATGAAGTATTGACCTTATCGGCAGGCTCACCACCTCCACCAGCCTTCATCAAGTCCTAATCGAAGCCGCAACTCAGTCTCGAGCTCATTGGTGATCAGCCACACGAAACAATAATAGTTCGATCACCGCTTTGAGTAAATTGGAGGGTTTGCATCAAGGCTTTCTCGATTGCTGAATTTCTAAAACGACGCATAGCAAAAGTATGAACATCGCCAATGCCATGGCTTTCAAAGCGAAGCTGAAAGCCGAACAACAAGCCATCATCCAGGCATTCAATGAGAAGCCGCGCGCTGAAGTTCTGCTACGCGATTTATGCCGATGCGTCGATCAAAATCTGACTGAAATCTGGAAGAGCTTTCAATTCCCCAAAGAAGTTTCCTTGGTGGCCGTCGGTGGCTATGGGCGCGGCGAACTCTTTCCCTACTCCGATGTGGACGTCTTGATTTTATTAGCCGCGCCACCAGAGAAAGCACTGCGCGAAAAGCTTGAAAGCCTGATTCAGGTACTGTGGGATATTGGACTCGACATCGGACACAGCATTCGCACCATTGAAGAATGCATGACCGAAGCGGCTGCCGATATCACGGTCAAAACAGCGCTGTTGGAAGCACGTTTGATTGCCGGCAGCCGCAATAATTTTAGGGAGCTCAAGGCGCGTTACGATGAGGCCATGAATCCGCAACAATTCTTCCAAGCCAAAGTCCTCGAATTACAACAGCGTCATGTGAAGTACGAGGATACACCGTATAGCCTTGAGCCCAATTGTAAAGAAAGCCCAGGTGGCCTGCGTGATCTACAAGTGATCTTGTGGGTCGCGAAGGCAGCAGGATTAGGTAATTCATGGGCCGAGTTGGCGACGCGTGGTTTGATTACTGCGACCGAGGCACATCAACTCAAACGCAACGAACGCGCATTTAAAGACATTCGCATTCGTTTGCACATTCAAGCAAAGCGTCGTGAAGATCGCCTCGTTTTCGATCTGCAAAATGCCATCGCTGCCACCTTTGGTTTTCAAACCACGGAAGCCAGACGTGCCAGCGAATACCTGATGCAGCGCTACTATTGGGCGGCCAAAGCCGTCACGCAGTTGAACACCATCCTTTTGCAAAACATTGAAGCGGTATTGTTTCCATTGCCGCATCAAGCACATCCGATCAACGAGCGCTTTAATGAAGTCAATGGTTTGATCGATATCGCTGAGGACGAAGTGTTTCAAAAGACACCATCGGCCATGCTTGAAATCTTCTTGCTTCTGTCACAGGACGCCAATCTCAAAGGCATGACAGCGAAAACCTTACGAGCGCTTTGGCACTCACGCAATCTAATCGATACCGAATTCCGGCACGACATCTTTAATCGGGCGACTTTCCTCAAGATTTTGCAATCGCCGCGCGGCATTACTCATGTCCTCCGCAGCATGAATCAAACTAGCGTGTTGGGACGCTACTTACCAAACTTCCGTCGTATTGTCGGGCAGATGCAGCATGACTTATTTCATGCTTACACGGTCGACCAGCACATTCTCATGGTGGTTCGCAATTTGCGCCGTTTCACCATGACTGAACATGCGCACGAATATCCGTTTTGCAGCCAATTGATGGCCAACTTTGGTCAGCCTTGGGTGCTCTATATCGCTGCGCTGTTCCACGATATTGCGAAAGGACGCAATGGCGATCATTCGACTTTAGGCATGGCAGACGCGCGCAAATTCTGCTACGACCATGGCATCTCGCGTAAAAATACTGAGCTGATTATCTTTTTGGTTCAGCAACATCTGACCATGTCCCAAGTCGCGCAAAAACAAGACTTGTCCGACCCAGATGTGATTCGCAGTTTTGCCAAGATCGTCAAAGATGAGCGACATCTCACAGCGCTCTATTTGCTCACGGTGTGCGATATTCGTGGCACCAGTCCAAAGGTATGGAATGCATGGAAAGGCAAGCTACTCGAAGATCTGTACAAGATGACGCTACGTGTGCTCGGCGGCGAAGCCCCCACAACGGATCGCGAACTGAAGAATCGCCAGGAAGAAGCCCTCAAAGCATTGCGTCTACTCGGAATTGAAAACGATGCGCACGTGAAGTTATGGGATCAACTCGACATCGTTTACTTTTTACGTCACGATGCCTCAGACATCGCATGGCAGACGCGCGTACTGCATGACAAGATCAACAGCCCAACACCGATCGTTAAATGTCGCCTCGCGCCGATTGGTGAAGGCTTGCAAGTAGCAGTATATCTGCGTGATCAAGCCGATCTCTTCGCCCGCATTTGCAATTACTTTGATAGCAAAAATTTTGGCATTCTCGACGCCAAAATTCACACTACCAAAGATGGTTATGCCTTGGATACTTTCTTAGTCACTGAGCCAGCATTTGCCAGCAACTATCGTGACATTATCAATCTGATTGAACATGAGTTGACGGACGTTCTGGCCAAACAGGCACCATTGACCACGCCAAATCAGGGTCGACTCTCACGCATGTCTCGCAATTTCCCCTTGGTGCCAACGGTAGAATTGCGCCCCGACGACAAAGGTCAATACTTTTTGCTCTCGATCTCAGCCAACGATAAAAACGGCCTTTTGTATTCGGTTGCCAATCTCTTGGCTAAGTACAAAATCAATCTCCACACTGCGAAGATTATGACCCTCGGTGAGCGAGTTGAAGACGTCTTCTTGGTTGACGGTCCTGCTTTGCACAACCCCAAAAACCAAATTCAATTTGAATCGGAATTGCTCGACGCATTGCGTATTTAAGCGCTAAAACACGAGCGATCAACGACTAAAAATTGAGAACACCAAACATAAGAATAGAAATAATATGACTGAACAAGTACGCCTCTCCAAACGCATGTCTGAACTAGGACTATGCTCACGTCGCGAAGCTGATGAATGGATCGCCAAAGGTTGGGTGCGCGTCGATGGTAAAGTGATTGCAGAGCTTGGCACCAAGATTTTTCCCAATCAGAAAATTACCGTCGAACGTCAAGCCGCTGCCGAGCAATCAAAACGTGTGACCATTTTGATCAACAAGCCAGTGGGATATGTCAGTGGCCAAGCAGAAGATGGCTATCAGCCCGCGATCGCCCTAGTCAAACCTGAAAACCGTTGGAGCGAGTGCAAGGTCGACAATCGTTTCCACCCCACACAACTACGCAGCTTAGTGCCAGCTGGGCGACTTGATATTGATTCGGTGGGGCTTTTGATTTTGACCCAAGACGGTCGCGTCGCCAAGAAACTGATCGGCGAGAATACTGAGGTTGAAAAAGAGTATTTGGTGCGCGTCGCTTATACCAAACCTGGAAAACTGCCTGATAGCGATCTGCGCCTTTTGAATCACGGCCTTAGTCTCGACGGTAAAAAGCTTTTGCCAGCCAAAGTGCGCTGGCAAAATGAAGATCAACTGCAATTCATTCTAAAAGAGGGCAAGAAACGCCAGATTCGCCGCATGTGCGAAATGGTGGGACTCAAGGTTATCGGCTTGAAGCGCGTTCGCATCGGCAATGTGCGACTCGGTAAATTACCTGAAGGCCAATGGCGCTATTTGCGTGATGACGAGCCGTTCTGATTTGAACTTGGAGCCGATTCGGGCTTCAATCATCATCGTTCGGATCTAACTCTGGAAATAATACTTCCGTAAAACCAAACTTCGTCAAATCTTTGATTCGGGTTGGATACAAAATACCATGTAAGTGATCGGTTTCATGTTGCACCACGCGCGCGTGAAACCCGTCAACTTCTCGGCTGATTTTTCTGCCGAATTGATCGTATCCCTCGTAGCGCAAACGACTCCAGCGTGGGACTAGGCCGCGCATACCCGGCACAGACAAACATCCTTCCCATGCATCGTCGGTCTCATCTGATAATGGTGTCAGAACCGGATTGATCAATACCGTCTCAGGTACATTCGGTGCGTCAGGGTAACGAGGATTTTGTTTGAAACCAAAAATAACCAACTGCAAATTGACGCCAATTTGTGGCGCTGCGAGCCCTGCGCCATTCGCATGTTGCATGGTTTCGAACATGTCTCTAATGAGCTCGTGCAAAGCTGGTGTATCAAATTCTTTAATGGGCTCCGATACGCGCAATAAACGTGGATCGCCCATTTTCAAAATTGGATAAATCATGTTCTTATCTCACAACAGTGACGAATTCGCAGAAGAAAATCATCAAAAGCTCAATAGCATGAATTGCATCAATTGCACGCTCAAGGAAAACTTTTTATTTTTGCTGCATCAACTCATGCAAATACTTAGAAAATTCTTCGCCGACATCTGGGTGTTTGAGACCGAGCGCTACACTCGCTTTGAGATAACCCAGTTTAGAACCACAGTCATAGCGGAAAGCGTCGCAACGATAGGCAAACACCGGATCATCTTTCAACATCGCTGCGATACCGTCGGTCAATTGAATCTCACCGCCAGAGCCCTTACCGAGTTTTTCCAAGTAGTTAAAGATTTTTCCCGATAAAACATAACGCCCTGCGACCGCCAGAGTTGATGGTGCTTCTTCTGGTTTCGGTTTTTCAACGATGCCGTGCATGCGCTCTAAGTGATCTTTGTAGGCTGTGCCGCTGACGATACCGTATTGATTCGTAAATTGACGTTGAACCTCTTGCACAGCGACGATGCTACCCCCCTCTTGCTCATAGATTTCCGCCATTTGTGCCGTGACACCTTTTTGACCAGGGCGTACATCCATCAAATCATCGGCTAACAAAACGGCAAAGGGCTCATCACCCACGACAGGCCGCGCGCACAAAACCGCATGCCCCAAACCAAGCGCCGCTGGTTGGCGGATGTAAATGCAATT
Source organism: uncultured Burkholderiaceae bacterium (assembly GCA_964459555.1). GTDB lineage: Bacteria > Pseudomonadota > Gammaproteobacteria > Burkholderiales > Burkholderiaceae_D > Undibacterium. The sequence continues at coordinate 21,845 of CAYWNE010000044.1, forward strand.
GATATTGCACGGAATGACGTTGCGCACAATTCCGAGCAAGGCGTGCTTACCCGCCGCTTCCAATTCATTTTCGAGTTCATAGGCGGTATCAAAATGATCTTCAATCGCACGCTTATTGCGACCTGTAATAAAAACCATTTCAGTAATGCCGGCTTCAACCGCCTCTTCCACCGCGTATTGAATCAAAGGCTTGTCGACCACCGACAACATTTCTTTGGGTTGTGCCTTGGTCGCTGGTAAAAAGCGACTACCAAAGCCCGCGACTGGAAATACTGCTTTTTTAATTTTTTTCATTTTCAATCCCTCTCGTCCCTCTTGCAGAACTGGTTGCAGAAACGCTTGCTTGTATCACTTTTGGCGAACGTGCATTCGTACTTCTGCCCTACTTTGCTTATATTTTTGTTGATTACAATCTTGCCGTACTCTTAGCTTGTTTGACACATGGCCAGCAATTCTTCTTCGCTTAAGACGGTAATGCCAAGTTCTTGGGCCTTCGCTAATTTGCTACCTGCATCCTCACCCGCCACCACAAAATGCGTTTTCTTCGATACTGAGCCCGACACCTTGCCACCGTGCTGCTCAATCAAGGCACTGGCTTGTTCGCGACTTAAGGTCGGCAGCGTACCGGTTAAAACCAAAGTCTTTCCTGCAAATACGGCTGCGCTGAGGTCACGCTTTTCAATCACCGGCCAATGAATGCCGCCTGCGACTAATTGTCGCACCAGCTCAACGTTCAAAGCATCATCGAAAAACTGCCGAATCGAACGCGCAACAACAGGTCCGACATCGTTCACTTCCAATAATTGCGCTTCGTTGGCTTGCATCAAAACTTCGATATCAGCGAAATGCATGGCCAAGTCTTTCGCGGTCGATTCACCAACATGACGAATACCCAATGCATAAATAAAGCGCGGCAGCGTAGTTGACTTGGACGTTTCTAAAGCATCGAGAATATTCTGCGCCGACTTCTCAGCCATGCGATCGAGTTCAGCTAAAGCAGTCAGACCCAATTTATAAAAATCTGCTGGCGTATTGACCACATGCTTATCGACTAGTTGTTCGATCAGCTGTTCGCCCATACCTTCAATATTCAAGGCCTTGCGTGAGGCAAAATGGAACAAGCCACCTTTTCTTTGTGCCGCGCATTTCAACCAACCACCAGAACAGCGCGCAATGGCCTCGTCCTCAGGCTTAACAATCGCCGAGCCGCATACGGGACAAACTGTTGGCAAAGAAAATACAGGAGCGTTCTCCGGGCGTCGCTCAGGTACGCTCGCCACCACCTCAGGTATCACATCACCAGCGCGGCGCACGATAACGGTATCACCCACGCGGATGTCCTTGCGCTGCACTTCTTCCTCATTGTGCAAAGTCGCATTTGTCACGGTGACGCCACCAACAAATACCGGCTGCAAGCGCGCCACAGGCGTGATAGCGCCGGTTCGCCCTACTTGAACCTCGATATCCTGAACCGTGGTCAATGCTTCTTCAGCGGGGAACTTATGCGCAATGGCAAAGCGCGGTGCACGTGAGACAAAGCCCAGGCGCTCTTGTAGATCGAAGCGATTTACTTTGTACACCACTCCATCAATCTCGTAAGCCAAGCTTGGGCGTTTTTCTTGCGTCTGCCGATAAAAATTCAGCAAGCCATCTGCGCCACTGACAATCGCCTTTTCCTGGCAGACAGGGATGCCCATCTGCGCATACCAGTCCAACAAAGCACGATGCGAATTCGGTAGTTCTGCGCCCTCAAGCAAGCCTATACCATAGGCGAAAAAACGCAGACTTCTTTGCGCGGTGATGCGCGAATCAAGTTGCCTTAGACTTCCCGCCGCCGCATTGCGTGGATTGGCAAATTCTTTCGCACCACTATCGCGTTGTCTTTGATTAAGCTTCTCGAAATCCGCTTTAAACATCAAAACTTCACCGCGCACATCCAAAATCGATGGAGGATTTTCTGTTTGCAGGCGCAAAGGAATGCTGCGGATGGTACGAATGTTTTCGGTGACGTCTTCACCAGTGTAGCCATCACCACGTGTCGCAGCTTGCGTGAATACGCCATTCACGTAACGAAGATTGATTGCCAAACCGTCGAATTTGAGATCAATCGCGTATTCGACTTGTGTTTGTGTGTCAACGATTCCCAGTCCTAAGCCTTCTCGCACGCGACGATCGAAGGCCTGCACATCTTCATCCTCAAAACCGTTATTGAGTGACAGCATAGGAACACTATGCTGAACCTGCGAGAATTCGGGCAATGGATTGGAGCCTACCCGCAGGGTTGGGCTATCTGCGGTACGAAGTTCGGGATGTTGCTCTTCTAAGGCTTGCAACTGACGAAACAGTTTGTCGTACTCGGCGTCCGGGATGGTCGGCGCATCCAAGGTGTAGTAAGCGTAGGCGTGACGATTGAGTTCGTCACGCAATTGTTTTGCTTCTTGTTCTAGGCTGAGCGTTTGAACCGCTTCAGCTTGGCCAAATAAATCATTTTGCATGTGATTGCTGTCGTTGGTTCGCTATGCGTAGTCTTTATTTAGTCTGGCTCAAGTGAGTATTGACGTCCATTGCATTTCCTCACACATTATCATTGCGATGCCCATTAATAGGCCGATAAGCCGTCGAAAGTTCAATGAAGGTCAGACACCACTACCAACTAAATAAGCGTTTTGCTCGGCGTGAGCCAGCTGGAATTTCTGCCACAGCCATCGCTTGGCAGAACTCACGGACTTGCTCGGCAATTTCCGCCAAAGCTTGTTCGGAGATAGGATGATTGCCATCATCGACCACCGTACCGCCTAAACGCGAGGCCAAAGAGCGTGCGCACTTCGCCATCACGGCAAAACCTTCTAAGTCAGGAGAAACGCAAGGCACGTCGAGCAGCAAGGTCAATTTCGAAGTTACTGTTTCACTGGCACTGACGTTGGTTGACAAAGTAAAGAGGTTACCGACGTCACCATCAGGCATCACCAAACGACCATCAGCGCGCACGTCGAAGCCTTGCTTTTCCAGAGCACCGAGCAAAGTCGTAATATCCCACGGCGCGCCATTCGACAGTACGTTAACACTCAATTGTGCGTCGTGTTCAGCAACGAATTGATGTAACTCACGAGCGTTTGACATCACACGGTTCATGTCGGGAATATCTGAATGAGCGTTGAGACGGTCAGCAATCTCACGTAACTTCGAGACAAACTCGGAATACTCCAACTCGTTCAAAGGGCCGCTCCGCGTGACCATCTGCACGCCAGCAAAAATGCTAGTGTAGACACCGCCGTGCGCGATCTCGTCACGCTTACCTTCATGCGTCAAGCCAATGAAGTGCACTGGCTTCTTGCCGACGTACTTCAACTCCGCAACTTCTTGCAGAAGCTTCTCACCGCGTATCGGTGCTTCGAATTCCAGAGGAATGACGCAATCGATCAAATCATCAACAGAAAGCTCGCGCTCATCTTCCACATCGCTAATCGTTGCATCAGCATCGTGCACAGAAACGGCGTCATCGACTCGTGGAAAATTCTGAACATCTTCAGCATCGACCTCGAGATCATCACCTAATTGTGGCTCTTGTCGATACGATGCGGCATCACCGCGCTCGACGGGCTGCATCAGAACATCATCCTGGCCACCGGAAAAGGCCCGATCCACGGTTTTACGCGCGCGATATTCCTGCCATTTGTTGTAGATAATCAGAACAACGATAAATCCAACACCGGTACCCAACAAACTCAACTGTAAATCTGTCATGCTTCTTAACCCTCTCCGACCAGACTTGCGG
>CAYWNE010000045.1:0-25451 GCA_964459555.1 uncultured Burkholderiaceae bacterium
CGAGGCCCACGATTAATCTGATGCTCATAAATGTTCAGGGTTCTAATTTTCGAATCTTTACTGTAGTACCGATGTGCTATTTGTTGGGCGACGCATTAGCTACTGCGTCGCTCCTGCGAAGGCACGAGCCCAGCGTCTCTTGTTGAACAACCTAACGACACTAGATTCCTGCCTGCGCAGGAATGACAAACAAATGCGCCTACCTCACGCCCACTCACCAACGTCCGCAGCGAAAATTTTTACTTCTTTTTCAGCAGCGGCAGCAGATAATGGCCCGTCACGCTGTGCTCATTCGCCGCCACATCTTCTGGCGTGCCACTAGCGATAATACGCCCACCACCCGCACCGCCTTCCGGTCCCATATCGACAATCCAATCCGCCGTCTTGATGACATCGAGATTGTGCTCGATGATGACGACGGTATTGCCTTGATCGCGCAAACGGTGAATTACTTTCAGTAGCAAAGCGATGTCGTGGAAGTGCAAACCGGTGGTTGGTTCATCCAAAATGTAGAGCGTACGACCGGTATCGCGTTTCGATAATTCCAAAGATAATTTCACACGTTGTGCTTCACCACCCGACAAGGTCGTCGCGCTTTGGCCGAGGCGAATATAACCAAGACCGACATCAAGCAAGGTCTGCAATTTGCGCGCGATCAAAGGCACGGGTTTGAAGAATTCGTGCGCATCTTCCACCGTCATCTCTAAGATTTCGTGGATGTTTTTGCCCTTGTATTGGACTTCCAAGGTCTCGCGGTTATAGCGTTTGCCGTGGCAGACATCGCACGGTACATACACGTCAGGTAAGAAGTGCATTTCCACTTTGATGACACCGTCACCTTGGCAAGCTTCACAGCGACCACCTTTGACGTTGAAAGAGAAACGGCCTGCGCTATAGCCGCGTTCTTTCGCGACCGGAACAGTGGCGAATAAATCGCGGATTGGTGTGAAGAGACCCGTGTAGGTCGCCGGATTGGAACGCGGCGTGCGACCAATTGGCGCTTGGTCAACGGAGATTACTTTGTCGAAATGCTCCAAGCCACTGATGCTGTCGAATGGTGCTGGTTCGGTTTGTGAACCGTAGAGATGACGGGCGGCAGCGAGGTATAGAGTGTCGTTGACGAGCGTAGATTTACCTGAGCCCGAAACACCAGTGACGCAAGTCAGCAAGCCAACCGGTAATTTCAAATTCACCTTCTTCAGATTATTACCGCACGCGCCGCTGATGATGAACTGTTTATCGGCATTAAACGCTGTGCGCTTTTTCGGTACGCTGATTTCCAGCGCGCCTGACAAATATTGTGCCGTCAGTGAGCGTTTGCTTTGCATGATATCGTCGAGCGCACCGTGAGCGATCACTTCACCACCGTGCACGCCGGCACCGAGGCCCATGTCGACGATGAAGTCCGCTGCACGAATCGCATCTTCATCGTGTTCGACCACCAGCACGCTATTGCCGATGTCGCGTAAGTGTTTCAGTGTGCCGATCAAACGATCATTGTCGCGTTGATGCAAGCCAATCGAAGGTTCGTCGAGCACGTACATCACGCCAGTTAAGCCTGAACCAATTTGCGAAGCTAAACGAATACGTTGCGCCTCACCGCCAGATAAAGTATCGGCGCTGCGATCAAGTGAGAGATAGTCGAGCCCCACGTTATTCAGAAAAGTGAGGCGCGAGCTGATTTCTTTGATGATGCGATCGGCGATATCACGTTTCGCACCGGTCAATTTGAGTTTGCTAAAAAACTCCATGCCATCGCGTAGCGGCATCTCGCTGATTTCGAAAATCGCTTTTTCTTGCTTACCGGTGCCGACTTTGACGTAACGTGCTTCCACACGCAAACGAGCGCCGTGGCAGGATGGGCATTCTTTCTCGTTGATGAATTTGGCGAGTTCTTCTTTGACCGCCATCGAATCGGTTTCGCGATAGCGACGTTGCAGATTGTTCACCACACCTTCGAAAGTATGTTCCTTGATGACCGTGCGACCTTTTTCGTTGATATAGGTGAACGGAATCGTCTGTCTGCCAGAGCCGTACAAGACGACTTGTTGCGCGCTCTCAGGCAATTGCTCGAACGGCATATCGAGATCGAAGTCATAGAAGGCCGCGAGATTTTGCAACATCTGGAAGTAGAACTGATTGCGTCTATCCCAGCCTTTGACTGCGCCACTGGCCAATGACAAATTAGGGAAGGCAACGATACGCTTAGGGTCGAAAAATTCGATATGACCCAAGCCATCACATTCAGGGCACGCGCCCATAGGATTGTTGAAGGAGAATAAGCGCGGCTCTAATTCTTGCAGGCTGTAGCCGCAAGTTGGGCAAGCAAATTTATTGGAGAACAGTTGTTCATGACCACTGTCCATATCGACCACCAAAGCGCGGCCTTCGGCAATACGCAGGCAAGTCTCAAAAGATTCGGCTAAGCGCTGTTTGATTTCGGCTTTCACCTTCACACGATCGACCACCACATCGATGCTGTGCTTTTCGGTTTTCTTCAATTTTGGCAAATCATCGACATCATAAATTTTCGCTGCATGCGTGCCGCTTTGAATACGAAAACGTACAAAGCCTTGCGCTTGCATTTGCTCGAATAGATCAACGTGCTCGCCTTTACGATTCGAGACCACCGGCGCCAAGATCATGAGCTTTGTATCCTCGGGCATCGCCAATACCGTATCGACCATCTGCGAAACGGATTGCGCTGCTAAAGGGTTTTCTGGATGATCGGGGCAGTAAGGTGTGCCAACACGTGCGTACAGCAAACGTAAGTAGTCGTGAATCTCAGTGACTGTGCCCACCGTCGAGCGAGGATTGTGTGAAGTAGCCTTTTGCTCAATCGAAATCGCAGGCGAAAGGCCTTCGATCAAATCGACATCAGGTTTTTCCATCAATTGCAAGAATTGGCGGGCATAAGCCGACAGAGATTCCACGTAGCGACGCTGACCTTCGGCGTAAAGGGTATCGAAGGCCAAAGACGACTTGCCGGAGCCGGACAAACCGGTAATCATGACCAGTTGATTGCGAGGCAAATCAAGATTGATATTCTTTAAGTTATGCGTGCGCGCACCACGAACCCGAATCGCTTCTTTCTTAGGAATCGGAAAATCATTCGCGTCGAATTCCAATTCACTAGGCTTGTTAGCTTTGGAAGCTTTGGTGTTTTTTGTGGTACTCGTTTTAACGCTCTTGCTGATGGTCATGAAAACTTCCTGCAATGGTACAAATGTTGGACGGTGGTGCGAAAGAGAAATGCGTTGATTCGCCGATCATGAAGTTTGACGGCGAATTACCCAGATTTCCTGTTCAACTGCAAATTCCGTGCGCTTTTTTAATTCAAAAGCGAGCAACCTGATACTATAACGGGTTTTCGAAATTTGGCGCGAGTAGCGCTTGAATATTGTCCCGAGAAACTGCTTTTCCTCTGAATTTGCCCCGCCATGTTGGGGTTGGATTTCAGAATGGCAATCTGTGGACTTCCTCCAAATAGTTTTATGAATAACGCAACATCATCCCCATCACCCGCAGCCGAGGCCGACACGCTCGTTGTCTCTGAACGCATGACGCGCTCAGAGATTCGTGCTGGCCTTACTTTGGCATCGGTATTTGCGCTGCGCATGCTGGGCTTATTCATGATGTTGCCGATCTTTGTCTTGCACGCAAAATCTTTGGCTGATGGCAGCAGTGAAACTCTGATTGGAATGGCGTTTGGAATTTTCGGCATCACGCAAGCCTGTTTGCAGTTGCCGTTTGGTATTGCCTCTGACAAATTTGGACGTAAACCGGTGATTTTGTTTGGACTCAGTTTGTTCGTGCTCGGCGCCATCATTGCGGCTTTATCGACGACGGTCTGGGGTTTGCTGATTGGTCGCGCGATTCAAGGTGCAGGGGCGATTTCCGCTGCCCTGACCGCATTGTTAGCAGATACTACTCGGGAAGAACACCGGACCAAAGCAATGGCCATGGTTGGTGGTTCGATAGGATTGAGTTTTGCATTGGCAATGGTTGTCGCACCGCTGCTTTATTTGAGCATAGGTATGAGCGGCATCTTCTGGTTGATCGCAAGTATGGCGCTGACAGCGATGGCGGTGGTGTGGTGGATTACGCCGAATGCGCCGAAGTTGATCGCGCCGAAAGTCCCTCTGATGGATGTCTTGAAGAACACTGAATTGATGCGTTTAAATCTCGGTGTATTTGTTCTACATTTGAGCCAAGTGGCGATGTTCATGGTGCTACCAAGTGCCTTGGTGCAGAACGCTCATATTCCTCTCGATCATCATTGGCAGGTTTACCTACCGGTGATGTTTGGCTCATTTATTGTGATGGTGATGTTGGTCATGCGGGGCGAGCGCGCAGGTAAGATGAAGCCTGTCTTCGTGTGGTCGATTGCCTTGTTAATGTTGGTGCAATTGGGCTTCTGGTCTCTGCTCGACAATACCTACGCCTTGCTCGCCTTATTGTTTTTCTTCTTTGTGGCTTTCAATACCTTGGAGGCCAGCCAACCTTCTCTGGTGTCGCGTCTCTCTCCGCCAGCCGCGAAAGGGGCGGCCTTGGGGGTATATAACACTTTGCAAGCTTTGGGTTTGGCTTGCGGTGGAGCACTGGGTGGGTGGCTGAAACAACACAGTGGCACCAACACCATCTTCATTTTCACTGCAGTTTTGTCGCTAATCTGGCTTATAATCGCTGTCCGCATGCCACAAATCGCACGGCGTGGCGCGGTGCAGCCTTAGTGCCGACGATGGTAGTAAGGAAGTAGTAAGGAAGTGGTAGTAAGCAAATTTGTTCTCCTGTTGGGAATGCATTTTTGATTGAATGAAACATGTGAGTTACGTTGATAAACCAAGGTTGTCGGTAGCATTAGCAAAACTTACCGCAACTGATTTTGAGTGTAGGAGACATAGAAATGGCTTCATTAAATAAAGTAATGATTATTGGTAATCTGGGCCGTGATCCAGAAACACGTTACATGCCAAGTGGCGACGCGATGACGACGATCGCAGTAGCAACCACAGAAACTTGGAAAGACAAACAAACGGGCGAAAAGAAAGAAGCGACCGAATGGCATCGTGTAACTTTCTTCGGTAAGTTGGCAGAGATCGCTGGCCAGTACCTGAAAAAAGGTTCGCAAGTGTATGTCGAAGGTTCTTTGCGTACCCGTAAATACACCGACAAAGATGGCGTCGAAAAATACGCAACCGATATTCGCGCCGATGAAATGAAAATGCTCGGCAGCCGTCAAGGTATGGGTGGTGGCGCGGCAGCGATGGATGATGATGGTGGCTATGGCGCGCCAGCACCACGCCAACAGCAACAATACAGCGCACCAGTGCAGCAACCTCGCCAAGCACCAGCGCAACGTCCTGCACCGAATTTCTCGGATATGGATGACGATATTCCGTTCTAAACTTGCTTGGTGTGACAAATAAAAAACGCAGCGAATTCGCTGCGTTTTTTATTTGAGCTATATGCTACCTCTCAATCAATTCTACCCGATTCCGTCCGTGGTGTTTGGCTGCGTATAGCGCATTATCTGCACGAGCAAACACGTGTTCCGGTGTGTCATCGTGGGCAGCGATGATAGTCAGGCCAATGCTGATTGTAATCGGTATTTCCTGGTGGTCGTTGACCAGCGGAGTGGACTCGATTTTCTTGCGTAAGCGTTCAGCAAAGCCTTGCGCTGCTTGAAGGTCGGTGTCTGGCATCAGAATAGAGAACTCTTCACCTCCAATCCTTCCAACACTATCAACGCGCCGCACTTCATTTTTCATGATATGACTTACGTGCTGCAGCATGGCATCACCAACGGCATGGCCATGCACATCGTTGATGCGTTTGAAGAAATCGAGGTCCATCATCAGTAGGCAAGTATGGACTTTCGGTGAACGTTGCACACGAGCGATTTGGCGATTGAGATCGTCAATGAAATCGCGACGTGAAGCAAGACCAGTGAGAAAGTCAGTGGTAGCCATCGTTCTCAATTCGTCTTCGCGTAGCTTGCTCTCAGAGATATCTCGACTAATGCCAAAAATCCCAATGACGGTTTTGCCGTCTTCATCGAACATCGGCCACTTATTCGTGCTGACCCAGCCGCGGCTGCCATCGCTACGAAAATATGGGTCGACTTTATTGAGCAGTGCTACACCATCGCGAAAGATTGGTATCTCCTCTTGAATGTAGACCTGGGCGGTTTCAAGTGGAAAAATTTCATTGTCGTGTTTGCCTATCATGTCGCGCCAACTTTTGTGGCCCGTGATATCGGCCAACGTCTGACTGCAATATCGAATGCGGCTAGCTTGGTCTTTTACGTAGATAAAATCAGAGGTCGATTCGAGCACGGTGATGAAATCTTGGTTCATCTGCTTCAATGCGGTCTCCGCTTGTTTGCGTTCACTAATATCCTCGATGGCGATGATCAGGGCGGAATGTGCTTGAATGTCGAGACGACTAAGATTGATGCTGAAGCAGTGCCTGCCGTCAGCGGAGTAAAACTCTTCTGTATATGGCGCTTTGCTTTCCATCACCTCATTTGCTAGATCGAGAATTGTACGGTGTAGAAGATGTAGTCCCGCTTGCACTTCGCTGAGAAAGCGCTCAGCGAGATTGCTTATCCCCGTGAGTTTCGCAAAGGTTCGGTTGGCGTAGTTAATTAGGAAGTCATTGGTTTTTTCGTTTGAACGAGTGCAGTACAGAACGCCATAACGTAGGTATTCCAAGAGGTTGAAACAATTGACGCAGCGGCTGAGCTCATCGTTTAGCTGATTAATCGGGGCGATGGTTGCCCTTGTTTTTGTATCCATGTTTTACCCTTTCTTATTCTTATTCCTTGAATCTCCTTTCTGCAGAATACGCCGATGGTATTGTGGTGAACTTGATTTGTCTCAAGTCTGTTTATTGCTACTCTCGAGTAGAGAGACGCTGTCGTCATTTAGGTACGGAAGGTTTGTAAGTGAATACTGGTCTCGGTATTCTGAATTGCCTTGATTAAGCGTATGCGTTCAAGAATGGTCGATAACTCAGAGAGGTTTTGCGCCCGCAAGCTGGCTAATAAATCCCAACGGCCGTTGGTGTCGTGGATTTCTTCTATGCCTGGTTCGCCGAGTAGTTTGGCGATCACGGCGCGGGTTTCGTTGCCTTCGACCGCGATGCTGATCCAAGCTCGGATCTCATTCGGTTGTGCGTCGGGCCGCAAGCGTACCGTGTAGCCAACGATAATGCCGTCGTTTTCGAGTTTCTCGATACGATTATTGACAGTGCCGCGCGACACCTTCAATTTATGTGCCAAAGCGGCAATACTAAGACGCGCATTGGTGCGCAAGAGAGCGATTAATTGTTGATCTAAAGCATCCATTTTGTTCATTCCGTCAATTTAGACTTTCATTTTGCCAGCTTTTTGACGAAATTGGTACATTTTTGCCGATTCTGTTTAACATCGACATCCCGTAAGATTCTCCCATCGAATTTAAACCTGTCAGCAAGTCTCGCTGAACAAGCGAAGCGCTTGAAACTGAGCAGAGAATATAACGGAGACCATCATGTCCACCACTACTAGCAAAATCACAAACACGACGATCACACCACGCCGCGCCGTGACTCAATACTTGAGCGCAGAGCGCGTTGCGGAAATCATCAACAAGCGCGGTATCGCAGCTTGCATCACGGGCGTTGCATCCTACATCAACCAAGATTTCTTGCGTTGGAATGCCTTTGATAAATGTGCTCGTGTCGCGAACCACTCCGATGTTGGCGTCATCGAATTGATGCCGATCGCGGATGACAAGAGCTATACCTTTAAGTACGTCAATGGCCACCCAAGCAATTACCGCTTCAATTTACCAACCGTGATGGCATTTGGTGTGTTGGCTGACGTTGAGACCGGTGTACCAGAATTGGTCAGCGAATTGACTTTGACAACTGCGATCCGCACTGCGGCGATGTCAGCAGTGGCTGCACGTGCCTTGGCACGTGAGAATTGCAAAACCATGGCGATCATTGGTAACGGTGCGCAAAGTGAATTCCAAGCTTTGGCTTTCCACCATTTGCTCGGTATTGAAACCTTCCATTTGTACGATATCGATTCTGCAGCAACCGACAAATTGGAAGCCAATTTGACACGCATGGGCGTTAAGACTAAGCGTTTTGCCAGCACCAAAGAAGCGGTCAAAGGCGTCGATATCATCACGACTGTGACAGCGGACAAAACCAATGCAACGATCATCACGCCAGACATGATCGAACCAGGTATGCACATCAATGGTGTTGGTGGCGATTGCCCAGGTAAGACAGAGATTCACGCTGACGTCTTGCGTATGGGCCCAGTGTTCTGCGAATTCGAGCCACAATCTCGCATTGAAGGCGATATGCAGCAAATGCCAGCCGATTTCCCAGTGACTGAATTGTGGACCGTATTGTCCGGCAAAGTCGTTGGTCGTAGCAGTGCTGATCAAGTCACGATTTTTGACTCTGTGGGTTTTGCTTTGGAAGACTACTCAGCTTTGCGCTACATGCGCGATGCAGCGAATGAATTGGGTATGAACGAGACTTTGTCCTTGATTCCAGCTTTGCCTGATCCAAAGAATTTGTTTGGATTCATCGCTGCAAATGCACCGAGTAATGCTGTGAGTGGACGTACGACAGCGGCATTCGTAGTCTGATTCTTGACGTATTTGTAAGATGATGTCCAAGGATTCTGATTTTGAAGTTGTATCCGAAGTAGAAGTAAAGGTAGTGATCTCCCCTAAAGTTGTCCGGTAGTAAAGCTTTAGCCCAAATTTCTCGGAATTTGGGCTATTTTTTTAGCGATTTACTATCGAAATGCGAAAATATTTAAAAAAACCGCGATTTTGTAATTATTTGTGTCAACCGATGTTTTAGTTCCCTCGTTTTTCGCCCTAAGCATCTTCACACGCGGTTTTGAAAATAGTGAAGACTACCCCCGAGAGGAAACATCATGATCTACGAAATCTTAGTTCGCCCACCTTATAACAAGTTGATGACTTCGGATAACTTGATTTGGGTTGATAGTGAAATGCCAACGCGCTTCTTTGAGCAGTGGCTAAAGGATCATGCATTGTTAGATGGTAGCGCACGTTCGCCTATCGTTCGTTGGGGTATCGTGCAAAGTCAACGCCCTGCCCATTTTGCCTTGGCGACGCAAGAAGGCGCTTTGAAAGAGAAGATTTCTGAATTGATGGGTGGTGCAGCACATTTGGCTGACTTGCCTGCAACGCGTGATACGGCCAAAACTCCCGTATTTTTGGCTGCCTAGAAAAGTCAAATTAGGTACTTGCTGGTAGTCTTCAGCAAGACTTGGAAGAAAAAGAGTGAAAGCCAGTTCGTACTAGAAAGTGCGAACTGGCTTTTTTCATTTACGCGGAAGTTCAGTGCAAAGCCTAAAGCGCAGATTTGAATTTATGCAAGATGCCGTTATTATGCCAACGGCACCGTTCGAAAACTGTGAGGTCAGAGGTAGATACCACCACAGACGATGGTTTCTGCAAGACGTTCACAATACATCGCTTTCGGCTCGATTTTCTTATTCTCAGGGTTGGTGAACTTATACTCTTGCCAGAAATGGGGCTTTGTCTTGGCTAGCTCGACACGTTCCTTAACAAAGGCTTTGCCGTCGATGTCAGTCAGATCAATGAGATTCTTGCCAATCATTTTGGCATTGGCACCATGCGCATGGACTACACCGTCCATGCCATAGACCACGATGTAAAGATCGCGGTCAATGAATTTACCAGCTTTATTGTTGAATTCCTCATACGCTTTTTTGTCGCCATTTGCTTTGATAAAGGCCACCGCCTTTTTGACCATCGCTTCGGCTTCTGCCTTGGTTGCGCCGCCGTCGGCTGCTAGTGCGAGTGGAGATGCGAGGGAAAAGCTTACTAACAAACCTGAAAATAAAGCGATGCTGCGTTTGAAGTGGGACATGGTATTTCCTTTCTCAATCAAGCAAGTATTAAGACGAAACCAAGTAAGAATGCAAAATCTATTCTAGACCTACTTTTTTCCTTATGGAAATAATTGTAGGGCTGCTGCAACACTTCCTACATCGGCGTTATCGTCTTGTTAGCATCAATTCGTTTGCGGTACTGAAGCCTGAATCTTTTCCAATTTCGCCGAGTAGATAGCATGGTCTTTCTGCGAAGTGCTATTCGATTTTGCCGCTATCAAATGTCGCTCTGCCTGCTTCAGTTCGCCAAGACGTAGATGAGCAACTCCCATCCAGAAGTGAAACTCGTGATAATCGGGGGCGCGGTTTAATTCTTTTTGAAACCAATGCTTTGCCTCCCGGTAGTTATGTTCCTCCATAGCTTTGAGTCCCAGATTGAAAAAATGGAACGGCGGATACGGTTGAAGCGTGGCGAGACGTTCGCGCATTTGATTCGCTTCGGAAAGGCGATTCGTCTCCACCATCGCTTGGATCATATTCGACATGGTTACTTTATTGTCCGGTTCCAATTGTAAGGCGCGAGCTAGTGTTATATAGGCCATCTGCGCGTCATTGTGTCGCAAATAGATCACTCCCAAAGTGTTGTAAGTTGCCACGAAATTTGGATCGGCTTGGATCGCAGCTTTGGCCCAATGGTAGGCCTGATCTAGCTCTCCATCGGCAATATTTTCTGCCGCACGGTTATTGAAGTACATGGCGACCACGGTCTCTTCACTGATTTCTGTCGTGCGTTGCCCTGCAGTTTCTTCTGGTGGAATAAAGTCGATTGTCATTTGAGGGTTCTTGTCCCAGTTCGAGCGGTCGTCAAATCTGCGTTTGCCGAGAACTATGTTGACGTGACCGATATTAAAGTAAAGCGCGCCACTTCTTCCCCAAATTTCAGGGGTCATGACAGTCTGATAGCTTAATTCCAGGCCAATTTCCTTCGCCAGCGCCGCCGTCATTATTACCAGAGAAAGACAATTTCCAGAGCGAGCGGAGAAAGTCTCGGCTGCGTTGCGCGTAAAGGATGCATCGTATTCAAGTTTCAGTTGAGCTCTAACATACAATGCATTGAATAGAGCTCTTTGATGATTTGTAGACCGCAGCTGCGTCAGGATATCTTTCTCAATAAACTGTTTCATCTCGCTAGAGACTTTGAAAATGGATTGCGGATCTGGAGTTTGATGCGCTTTCAGAAATGAGTCGTCATTGAATAGATACTGCGGTACTTCAAGTTTCAAGCTACGCGTTGCACAGGCGTTTAGCAAAATTGCGGTGACGAACAGGATAATCACACGAATTGGAGGTCCCCACGCCGTAAGCCGCAAGAAAACATAGAATGGGTTCATATGATTCCTCCCACCAACAAAGACTCAATTCGGAAAGTACTTAGCTTTTAGCATAGCGCCAATTTTGCTTGGTTCAAGGAGAATTGAGTCTTATCACATCTACTGATGCCAACGAAGCAAACCTAGTCTTGGAACTCAATAGGCTATCGAAAAACGTTGTCGTAAATATTTGGCATGTTCAAGTTCATCAATCATAGCTACTGCGTAGTCTTGCACAGAAATACGGCTTTCACCTTGTTCATCGACCAACAGTTGATCACCACCGAGCCGGAACTGCTGGGTACGTTCACCTGGGCTAATCATGGCGGCTGGGCTCAGCATGGTCCAATTTAAGGATGGCTCGGCTCGTAGCATATTCAAAGCTTGGCGTGCGCCTTCAGCGGAAGCGCGGTAAGCCTCAGGGAAATTAGGCGTGTCGAGTAACTGTAGGCCTGGCGCAACTTCCAAAGAGCCGGCGCCGCCAACCACCAGCAATCGAGGGGCTGCAACCGCCTTTGCAGCGTCGATGATGTTACGCATGCCGGCCACATAGTAGTCCAAAGTATTGCTCTGCGCGTGGCCGCTGAAGGCAGAGATGATGGCATCAAAACCATGCAGCGATTGTTCAAAGTTGGCGAGATCCTGCACATTTGTTTTAACGCTTTTCAGTTGTGGATGCGCCGTCAGCTTTTCTGGTGTGCTGACGAAAGCGGTGACCTGATGTCCGCGTTGTAAGAGTTCCTCTAACAGTGCCGAACCAATAAAACCAGAGGCGCCAATTAATGCGATATTCATGATATTTCCTTTCAGAGTAATGGGGTTCAAAGCAGTAGGTGCTTCAGAACATGGTGCCATTATCAGGATATTGATTGACCAGATAAATCGCCAAATCTAGAATTGATTGTTTCGATACTCTAAACAATCAATGTCGATAGGAAGAGGGCAGTGATGGCCAAAGACCTAGATCTCAATGCGCTGCGTTTATTCGCGACGGTGGTGGAGGCAGGCAGCTTTACGCGTGCCGCCGAGCGACTCGACGTGGCAAAAGCCAAAGTCAGCTTGCAAGTGGCGCGACTAGAACAGCAATTGGGTGTGAGTCTCTTCACACGGACTACGCGCAAGATTGCGCTAACCGATGCAGGTCGCCACTTGTATCAACACTGTCAGCACTACCTAACGGGTTTGCAAGAAGCACTAGTGCAGGTGGCGAACCCAGAGACCGAATTGCAAGGTACTTTGCGCGTTTCCGCCAGCGTCAATCATGCCAGTCAATCAGTGGCACCAGCCTTGGCGCAGTTTGCGAAGTTGCATCCGGCCTTGCATATTGATTTGAGAACCAATGACAGAATCACCGACCTCGTGGCCGATGGCATTGATCTCTCGTTTCGCATGGGCTGGTTGCGCGATTCTTCACAGCGTGCGATTAAGCTGGGTGAGTTTGAGCAGTGGTTGTTGGCATCGCCAGCTTACTTAAAGAAATGGGGGCGGCCACAGCATCCGCAAGAATTGCGTGAACACGAATGGCTAGCTTTATCGTTATTGCCTACTCCGTTGACATGGAAGTTTCAGTCGGATGTGCCGCGCAAGACCAAAGAGCGTGCCAAATCAGTAGAACATATCACCGTTCATATGAAGTCTCGCATACAAGTCGATGCCCCTAGTTCTTTACTTGCGCTCCTGCAGCAGGGGCTTGGCATCTCGGTGATGGAGTATATGAGCGCTCAAGCTGCTATCAAGGCGGGAAAATTGGAACGCGTATTGCCCGAGTGGCAGCTAGCAAGCGGCGGTATTTATGCCGTCTTGCCGCCGGGGCGTCATGTACCGGCGAAGGTGCGCGCTTTCATTGATTTTTATCGTGAGTTTATTGTCTGAACATAGCCACTCGCTTCACTCAGAACACATATTCACTTCACAAGCACTTTGTACTATTCGAGCTCCTCCAACTCAGAAGCGAGCCATGAAAAACAAAGTTCTACTGATAAATCCTCCACACACCGCAATCGGCAGTCGCATTCCGCGCGAACAACTTCCCCCTTTAGGTTTGCTTAGTATTGCAGGGCCTATGATCGACGCCGGCTTTGCGGTTGATCTGCTTGATGCCGAGTTCGGTCCGATGAGCTTATTCGAGATCGCCAAAGAAGCACTGCAGCGCCGCCCCGACTGGATTTTGATAGGACATTCAGGCTCATCATCGGTGCACGCGACTGTCGTGGCTTTATGCGGGATGCTAAAGTTCACACTACCGAATGTCAGTATCATCTATGGTGGTGTGCATCCTAGCTACCACTATGATGAAATTTTGAATCAAAACGAATCGATTGATGTGATCGTTCGTGGTGAAGGTGAACGTACAGCGACGCAACTATTGCTTGCTTTGCAGAGCGACGCTGATCTGAAGGACATTAAGGGGATTGCTTTTCGGAGAGACGGGGACGTGCATGTGACAGAACCCGCCGAGATGATAGAAGTACTCGATGATTATCGCGTCGCTTGGGAACTAATCGATCATCGTCGTTATTCGTATTGGGGCGGGAAGCGCGCCGTGGTCGCCCAGTTTTCACGCGGTTGCCCTCATCTGTGTAGCTATTGCGGACAACGTGGTTTCTGGAGCCAATGGCGACATCGTGACCCAGTGCGATTCGCGAGAGAACTCGCGGATCTCTATCGCAATCACGGAGTCGAGTTGATTAATTTTGCCGATGAGTTGCCTACCGGTTCGCGCAAGGCTTGGAAAGCATTTTTAGAAGCCCTCATCGCCGAGGACGTGCCTTTGATCTTGGTTGGATCCACCCGTGCGAGCGATATTGTGCGTGATGCCGATATTCTGCACTTGTATAAGCAGGCCGGTGTGATTCGTTTCTTACTTGGCATTGAGAGTTATAACGAAGCCACCCTCAAGCGTATCAAGAAGGGCGGTAGTATCAGCGATGATCAGCATGCGATACAGCTAATGAGGAAGCATGGTATTGTCTCTATGGCGACTTATGTGGTGGGTTTTGAAGAAGAAACCGATCTCGATTATTGGCGCTCACTACGGCATTTGCTGCGCTACGATCCAGACCAAATTCAAATGCTTTACGTCACGCCCCATCGCTGGACCCCTTATTATCCAAGCGTAATGCAACGACAAGTGATCCAAACCGATACCCGCAAATGGGACTATAAACATCAAGTATTGGCAACGCAGAAGGTGCCAGCATGGCGCGTTTTCATGTGGGTAAAGTGTATCGAAGTCATCATGCAAATGCGACCAAAAGCGATCTTCCGAAATCTATTTTCCAGAGATCGAGAGGTCGGATATGCGATGCGTTGGTACACTAGAATTGGGCGGCGCGTGTGGTTTCATGAAGTCTTCCAATTTCTTTTTAGAGATCACCGCGAGAAAGGTGGCCCGAGTCTTGAATCATTTCTGGGAGGATCGCTCGAGCAGCGAGAATACAGTATGCAGAAACGCCGGCATATTAAAATCAAATCGATGTCATAAAACGCGATGTTTGCTGTACGAGTTTTCTGATCTCAGGTAAGCAGGAACCGCAATTTGTGCCGCAGGCTAGTTGCGTCTGCAAACGTTTTAACTTATCGATGGGGGTGAGGTCGAGCGCGATTTGATCTCGGTTTTGTAGGGCATCTTGAATTTTCTTTTGCGAGACATTCATACAGCTGCAAACGATGGTGTCACTGCGCGTACTCCTCTGCATCTGTGGCGCATTCTTTTGCAGTAGACTTGCGCCCTGCGCGATGATGCTTCTCTCTCGTAATAGCGGGTTCAACCACGCCTCGGCACTCGTTTCACCGCTTAGCGCATAACTGCGAAGAGTGCGATCATGGTTTAAGCGTATGTAGCGCGAAGCAAATCGTGCCTTGTCTTCGTAACGTAAGCAGTCATCCGCATTGACCTGCAAAGTAGTCAAGAGAGCTTGTAGGCGGTGAGTGGCGATCGGGTCTGTGTGAGCACCGCGAAAGACGATTCCAGCTTCTTCTCCACGGCCGAACAAGGTGCAACTCGCATAGGAAAAATCAGCAAAGAATTGTCGGGCTTGCTGTTGCACTAACAGGAGTTCCGCCTCGCTCATCCACGCTACCGCGAGGAAGCGCCACGCCAGATTCGCCTTGTTGATCCTGACCTGCGCCAGCTTTAGTTCTGGTTGTTTGGAGCTAGGATCGAAAGCACTCGTGGTGAGCGTATTGACACCAAGATGTTCAATAGCACTTCCGTCTTGATGTGCATGATGTCCACCGGTAAATTCCTGCCCCCAATGCATGGCGATAAAGGCTTGACCGTTGTGTAGTTCTTCACTTTGGATTGCGGGCAAGATGATTTTCCCGCGCGCATTACTCACCTCGACCAAGTCGCCTTCTGTGAGGAATCGGGTTTGCATATCATTTGGGGACAGTTGTATGGACGGCTCCGGTGCATGTGCGTAGAGTTGCGCAACCGTACCAGTGCGACTCATGCCGTGCCATTGATCGCGTAAGCGACCAGTGTTGAGTAGAAATGGATAGCGTGCGGAGACCTTTTCACTTGGCGCGACATACTCAGTTCGTATGAATTTCGCTTTGCCATTTTCTGTTGCGAATTGATTTTTCGTGTATAGACGGGTTGTCCCCTGTTTTGCGCCCACTGGATAGGGCCATTGTTGGGGGCCATGATCTTCTAGAATCTGATAAGAAAGACCTGTGATGTCGAGATCTCTTCCTGCCGTTGTTTGCCGATGTTCGTTCCAGATCGCTTCGCAATTCGTATAGTCGAAAAATGGGGTGGTTCGCCCCAGTTTCTTAGCCAAGCTGAGTGCGACGTTTATCGCAATTTCCCAATCAGGCTTCGCTGCACCAATCGGTGAGATGGCCGCCCGTACACGTGAAATGCGTCTTTCGGAGTTCGTCACGGTGCCCGACTTTTCTCCCCATGTCGCAGCAGGAAACACCACATCGGCGTAGGCCATGGTCGCGGTGCCACGATAGGCTTCTTGTACGATGACGAGTTCTGCTCGCTCCAAAGCCTCTCTGATCAGCTGCTGATCCGGCATTGACTGAGCTGGGTTGGTGCAGACGATCCATAAGATTTTGATTTCTCCTCGCCGTACTGCATCAAACATCTCAACGGCTGTTTTTCCCGCGCGCGATGGAATGTCGTCGAGCCCCCATATTCTCGCGACCTCAACGCGATGCTGTGGATTGTTCAAGTCACGATGACCAGAAAGTAGATTCGCCATGCCACCGGTTTCGCGCCCGCCCATCGCATTTGGCTGCCCGGTCAAGGAGAATGGTCCCGCGCCTTCACGCCCTATATGCCCGGTCGCAAGATGCAAATTGATCAGCGCGCTGTTCTTGGCCGTGCCCGAGGTGGACTGATTAAGCCCTTGGCAGTACAGAGATAAGCTTGCTTGAGATTGAGCAAACCAGCGAGTCGCCTGGATCAGATCTTGTTCTCGAATGCCGCAGATCTTCGCAACCACGCTTGGCGTATAGCTTCTTATCAGATCTTTTAGTTCAGCGAAACCATCGGTGTGAGTCTGGATGAAGGCTTGATCGAGCCATCCTTCCCATAGGCAAAGATGTAGCATGCCATTGAAGAGGGCGACATCGGTTCCTGGTTGAATGGCGAGATGGAGGTCTGCCTCTTGTGCCGTGTCCGTGCGACGCGGATCGACCACAATCAGTTTGAGTTGAGGATTCTTTTGGCGCGCTTCTTCTATGCGGCGATACAAAATAGGATGCGCGTAGACGGTATTTGATCCCGCGATCAAAATGAGATCAGCGTGATCAAGGTCTTCGTAGCAGCATGGTGGAGCGTCAGCGCCGAGACTCTGTTTGTATGCGGCGACCGCGCTCGACATACATAGGCGCGAATTGCTATCGATGTTATTGGTACCGATGAGGCCTTTCGCTAGCTTGTTAAAGATATAGTAGTCCTCAGTAAGAAGTTGTCCCGACACGTACAGGCCTATACTGTCCGGCCCATGCTCTTGTATGCACTGAGCTAAACGCCTGCTCACGAATTCGATACTGTCGTCCCAATTCGACTCTTGCAAGCTGTCAGAGCGATTGCTACGCATCAGTGGTGTTATCACCCGTGCCTGTTGTTGCAAAACTCTTTGCGCACTGAGATGCAAACTACTTCCCTTACTACACAGCTTGCCAAAATTCGCGGGATGCTCAGGGTCGCCGCGCACGCCTGTGATCTCATCATCATAGTGTTCAATGATCACGCCACAGCCAACGCCGCAATAACAGCAAGTGGATTTGGTTTCACGCAGCATGGTCGTCAACGGCTAGTTCGGCAAGTTCCTTTGCGCACAGATAGACTTCGCCATGGTCGACGCGGGTCTGAAAACTTTGAGTACAGCCGACATCGGGGGCGGTGGCACAGCCGTCGTCTAGTTGTATGGTCCAGTTATGCAAAGGACAGGCGACTTTCTCGCCAAATACGATGCCTTGTGAAAGCGGGCCGCCTTTGTGTGGGCAACGATCAAGTAGAGCTAAGACTTTGTCTTGGGCGGTGCGGAAGAGGGCGACATCATAACCCTGTTGACGACGCACCACGCGTGCGCCGAGCTTAGGGATTTCATCGATCGTGCAAATACGTTGCCATTGTGCAGACATAGTAGAACTCTCTTAAGCTTGAATCATAGAAAACTGACGAACATCGACTTGTGCTTCCTGTGGTTGATGCCATGGATCGGCCACGCCATCGAGTGCGAACAAGAGCTCTTCGTACAAAGCGCGCCGACGTTCGTGGTCGTTCAGAATCACTTGCTTGATGTAGTCGATGCCTACCCGCGCCAGGTAGTGCACCGTGCGTTCTAAATACCAGCCTTCGGTGCGATATAACTGTAAGAAGGCACCGGTGTACTCCATCACTTCTTCATGGGTTTTGAGTTTGACCAAGAATTGCGCGACTTCGGTTTTGATGCCGCCATTGCCGCCGATATAAATCTCCCAACCGGAGTCGACGCCGATCACGCCGACGTCCTTGATGCCAGCCTCGGCACAATTGCGTGGACAACCAGAGACCGCGAGTTTGACTTTGTGTGGGGCATACATACGTGCCAGAGCGCGCTCTAGCTGTTGGCCCATGAGCGTCGAATTTTGTGTGCCGAAGCGACACCATTCACTGCCGACGCAAGTCTTCACCGTGCGTAAGCCCTTCGCGTAGGCGAGGCCCGAAGGCATGCCGAGGTCTTGCCATACGGCGGGTAAATCTTCTTTCTTCACGCCGAGCAAATCGATACGTTGCCCACCGGTGACTTTGACAGTAGGGATCTGATATTTGTCGACCACATCAGCGATGCGACGTAATTCCGAGGCATTGGTTTCACCACCCCACATACGCGGAATCACCGAGTAAGTGCCGTTCTTTTGAATATGGGCGTGGGCCCGTTCATTGATGAAACGTGATGGCGGATCATCGACCGCTGCTTTCGGCCAAGGGGAAATCAGAAAGTAATTCAAGGCGGGGCGGCAGGTCGCACAACCATTGGGGGTGCGCCATGCGAGTGTGGTTTGCACTTGTTCGATGGTGATGAGGTGCTGCTCTTTAATCGCCGTGCGGACCGCTGCATGCGAATAATCGGTACAGCCACACATGGCTTTTTGTTTCGGTGTCGCTGAGTAGTCGCCACCCGCAGTGAACATAATGATTTGTTCGACCAAGCCAGTGCAAGAGCCGCACGATGCCGAAGCTTTGGTGTGTTTGCGCACATCATCGAGCGTGAACAAACCTTTCTCTTTGATGGCTTTGACAATGCTGCCTTTGCACACGCCATTGCAACCGCAGACCTCGGCATCGTCCGGCATGGCTGCTGCTTTGGTGTGGCCTTCGTGGCCGACATCACCGGTATTCGATTCACCGAACATGAGACTATCGCGTATCGCTGCGATATTCTTGCCTTCGCGTAGTAACTTGAAATACCAACTGCCATCGACGGTGTCGCCGTACAAACAAGCTCCCACTAGTTTGTCATCTTTGAGCACGAGTTTTTTGTACACGCCGCCGACAGGGTCAGACAAAATAATCTCTTCACTATCGTTGCCGCCGCTAAAGTCGCCTGCTGAGAATAAATCGATGCCTGTGACTTTGAGTTTGGTGGACGTCAATGATCCTTGGTAGCGACCAATACCAAAATTGGCAAGGTGATTGGCGCACACTTTGGCCATTTCGAACAAGGGAGCCACCAAACCATACACGGTGCCGCGATGGCTGACGCATTCGCCGACGGCGTAGATGCGCGGATCGTAAGTTTGCATGGTGTCATTGACGACGATGCCGCGATGGCAGTGCAATCCGGCTGATTCCGCGAGCGCGGTATTGGGGCGAATGCCGACTGCCATCACCACTAATTGCGCTGGAATTTCTAAGCCATCGGTGAAACGGATGGCACGCACATGACCCGCATCGTCGCCCAAAATTGCTTCGGTATTTTTTTCGAGTAAGAAATCAAGTCCACGTTGTTCGAGTGAGCTCTGCAAGAGTTTGGATGCAGTCTTGTCGAGCTGGCGTTCCATCAACCATGCCGGCAAATGTACGACGGTGACCTGCATGCCGCGTTGCTTAAGCCCGTTGGCAGCCTCTAAGCCGAGCAGACCGCCACCGATGACGACCGCATGCGTATGTTGAGTGGCGGCGGTGATCATTGTTTCGGTGTCTTTGATGTCGCGGTAGGCGACCACACCTTTGAGGTCTTTGCCAGGAACCGGCAACATAAATGGCGTAGAACCGGTGGCGATCAAGACACGATCGTATTCTGCTTGGGTGCCATCGCTAGCGATCACAAGGCGTTTCACGCGATCGATTTTTTTAACCTGTTTGCCGAGATGCAGCGTGATATTGTGGGCGGCGTACCATTCGAGATCGTTCAGTACAATCTCTTCCAAGGTCTGTTCGCCGGCTAGTACCGGAGATAGCAAGATGCGATTGTAGTTAGGATGCGGCTCCGCACCGAAGACGGTAACGTCGTACAGATCGGGAGCGAGTTTGAACAACTCCTCCAGCGTGCGTATGCCCGCCATGCCGTTGCCAATCACGACCAATTTGAGTTTCTTCATGATGTTTCTAGGCTCCGCAAAAGAATCAAGCTGCATGCTTGGCTGGATGGGATTGACGATGGTAGAGGAACTCCAACACCGCGCTTCGGCACTGCGCATAACGTGCATCATCGGCCAGGGCGACGCGATCGCGTGGTCGCGGCAAGCTCACTTCAAGTATTTCGCCTATGGTCGCTGCGGGTCCATTGCTCAGCATGACGATACGATCAGATAACAAGACGGCCTCATCAACATCATGCGTCACCATGACGACCGTGGATTGGGTTTGCGCCACGATGCGCATTAATTCGTCCTGTAAATGAGCGCGGGTCAATGCATCGAGGGCGCCAAACGGTTCATCCATCAACAAGACTTTCGGTTCGATTGCCAAAGCACGAGCGATGCCGACGCGTTGTTTCATACCACCGGAGATTTCATGCGGACGTTTCTTTTCAGCGGCGCTGAGCCCAACCAAGTCCAATGCACGATGGGTGCGAGCGACCAATTTGCTAACGCGTTCAGCACGACCAAAAACACGCTCAACGGCGAGGTAGATGTTTTCAAAGCAGTTCAACCACGGTAGCAGCGAATGGTTTTGAAACACCACACCGCGCTCGGGTGAAGGCCCGGCGATTTCGCGATTGGCGCAAATCAACGTGCCTTCGGTGGCGGTCGTCAAGCCAGCCAATAAATTCAATAAAGTCGACTTACCGCAACCAGAGTGGCCAATTAAGCTAATGAATTCACCTTTGGCGATGGTCAAATTGATGTCCTTCAAGGCGTGGAAACGACCGCGCTTGGTATCGAAAAACATCTCGACGTTTTGTACTTCGATGTATTTTTTGCTGGATTCCATGATGATCCTCTTTGTTTTCTATCGACTTACTCTTCGTAGGTAAAAGCCCGTGCGGCGGCAATCAAAATTTGCTCGAGTATCAAACCGACCAAACCGATGACGACGATCGCGATCAAGATGTGTGGCACGTTGAGGTTGTTCCATTCATCCCAGACCCAGAAGCCGATACCAACGCCACCCGTCAACATTTCGGCAGCGACGATCACGAGCCAAGCGGTTCCAATCGCCAAGCGCACACCAGTCAGCATGTAGGGCAAAACGCTAGGAATGTAGATACGGGTTAGTACGCGCCAAGCACTGAGATCAAGCACCTTGGCGACGTTCAAATAGTCTTGTGGAATGCGCTGCACACCAATCGCGGTATTGATCATCATCGGCCAAATCGAACAGATGAAGATCGACCAAATCGCCGCTGGATGGGCTGCCTTGAATACCAACAAGCCGATTGGCAACCACGCGAGTGGGGAGACCGGTTTGAGCAAGCTGATGATAGGGTTGAACATGCCAGCTAAGAATTGATAGCGACCGATCAAAAAGCCCAAGGGAATGCCAGCCAGCGCTGCCAAACCAAAACCGAGTGCGACGCGTTTTAAAGACGCGTAGATATTCCAACCTATGCCTTGATCATTCGGACCATTTTGGTAGAAGGGATCAGAAAATACTTTGATTGCTTCTTGCCATGTCACGCTCGGCGATGGGAGTGATGGGTTTTTCTCCGCAACGATAGACCATAACAAAATCAGCAAGGCGAGCCCCAATAGGCGTGGCAACACAAACAGGGCCGCAGACCGTATCGCGTTTTTGCTGCGGCTCCAGAGTGTCTCTGTGTACGCGGTGGCGGCTGGCGGTAAATTTGTTGCAGGTCGAGAAGATTCGACGCTGGATGTCCTTGCGTCGCTTGGCATTGTGCTTAACGCTGAGATCGATGCTGGCGGCGTCTTCGCGCTACTCAAGGTCTTTGCATCGACGTGGCTGAGGCTGGCTGTCATGGTCTCACTCATGCTTTAATCTTGAAAGAAGCGGCATAGGCAGCAGGATTTTTTCCATCCCATACCGTGCCATCGAGTAGCTTGCTCTTACGCATAGAATCTTTCGGTACATTGACCTTGGCTAGACTTGCGCCGTCTTTATACAAATCGATGCGATTGACTGCTTGCGCCACTGCTAGATAATCGGGATCGTTCTTCAACAAGCCCCAACGACGATGCTGGGTCAAGAACCACATGCCGTCGGAGAGGTAAGGGAAGTTGACCGCACCGTCGTTAAAGAACTTCATGTAGTTTGGGTCGTCCCAAGTTTTGCCGAGACCATTTTGATAGCGACCCAAAATCCTTTGGTTAATCACGTCGACCGAGGTGTTGACGTAGGATTTTTCCGCAATGGTTTCCGCCATTTTCTGTTTGTTCGAAAGTGATGCATCGATCCAGCGTCCTGCTTCAAGGACGGCGGCGATCAGGGCACGCGCGGTGTTCGGATACTTCTGCGCAAACTCTGCGGTGGTGCCTAAAACTTTTTCTGGATGATCTTTCCAAATATCTTGTGTGGTGGCCGCAGTGATGCCGATACCATCAGCGATGGCGCGGTGGTTCCATGGTTCACCTACGCAGTAACCATCCATATTGTCGACCCGCATATTGGCGACCATCTGTGGTGGCGGCACGGTGATCACTTTGGCGTCCTTCATAGGATTGATGCCGTGTGCCGCCAGCCAGTAATACAGCCACATCGCATGGGTACCGGTCGGGAAGGTTTGCGCAAAGGTGTAGTCGCGTTTTTCTTTGGCCATTAACTTGGCTAAACCGGCACCATCAATCGCGCCTTTGTCGGCGAGCTTCTTCGACAAGGTGATGGCCTGACCATTGTTATTGAGTGTCATCAAAATGTTCATGTCCTTCTTAGGACCACCAATACCGAGTTGCACGCCATAGATCAGGCCGTACAAGACGTGAGCGGCATCGAGTTCGCCATTGACCAATTTGTCGCGCACACTAGCCCAGGAGGACTCTTTGGTCGGAATAATCTTGATACCATATTTCTTATCGAATCCGAGCACCGAGGCCATCACCACCGAGGCGCAATCGGTGAGAGGAATGAAGCCTACTTTGACTTCTTCTTTCTCTGGCTTATCGGAGCCAGCCGCCCATACACCTGTGCTCAGCATAGAGCTTGCTGCCAATGCGCTGGCACCTTGTAGAAGTTGACGACGGGTGCGGCTAAAGTGCTCTGTGTGTGAGGATTCATGTGGGTTTCCTTCAGCGGTTTGGTTAACAACAGTCTTTGACATGCCATGCTCCTTCGTGTGTTGGTATCCGTGGTAGTCGGGCTTAGGTTGAATGCAAAAAACAAAAAAGGCGCCTGCACCGGACTTACAACGCGAAGCGCGTGATGAGAACGGTGAAGACGCCTTTGTCTTATGTCTGCAAACCGCCGTTGGTCTGCACACAAAATAAATGTTTTCACTTTTTGTTTAGCAAACAGCGTGCCAAAACTCTGAGGTGATAGTGAAATTGGTATTGCTGCTCAATTTTTCATGTACTCACTCGAGTATCTTGCCTGCCGGATTTGATCGCCCAAGATGTGGATTTTCATTCGAGAGGAGAATGCATGGTGAGGTGTTTTTTTGGGGCCTAGCTGAAGTGAAGATGATCAAGCAATCAATTCGTCGTGGTGTCAGTGGTATGGTTCCAAGTACCTGACAGCGGAGCATCCTTGCACCGCTTTGGCGAGTCAATTGTGCGCATAAATTGTGCAACGCACCAAGTTGGCACAGATCTGAGAAGCTGCGTTAATCGCAAAAATCTTTAG
The DNA here is from genome assembly GCA_964459555.1 of uncultured Burkholderiaceae bacterium. Lineage (GTDB taxonomy): Bacteria > Pseudomonadota > Gammaproteobacteria > Burkholderiales > Burkholderiaceae_D > Undibacterium. The sequence continues at coordinate 23,954 of CAYWNE010000045.1, forward strand.
TGTAAAGACCACTCATCCGAGCAAATCAGCCACATCAAGTATGCGTTGAGCCAGTTCGACTAACTTGAGATTTTTTTCCATGGCTTGCTTGCGTAAGCGTTGATAGGCGTCGTTCTCGCTGAGCCCGTGCTTGTTCATCAAGATGCCCTTGGCTCTATCAATGATTTTGCGTTCGGCCAGCTTGTTCTTAGTTTCATTGAGTTCGCTACGCAATTTCTGATCCGCGTTGAAACGCGCTACAGCCACTTCCAATACAGGCTTCACCCGTTCAACTTGCAAGCCTGCGACTACATAGGCCGAAACCCCCGCATTCATCGCTGCCGCGAGTTGTGATGGATTGCCTTCCTCTGTGAACAAGACAATGGGACGTGGCGCATCACGACTGACCATCACCAAATCTTCTAAGACATCGCGCGCATCGGAATCTGCATCGATGATGATGAGATCTGGTTGCAGTTGGGTCAGGCGTTCGACCAAATAGATATCGCCTGGAATCGAGGCGATGATGTTGTAACCCGCTTGTAGTAAGCCTATGCGCAGATCGCGTGAACGTTGCAGTTGCGCTTGTGCCTGAAGATCATGCTCATCTTCTGCGTCAATGTTCGCGTGAGTCACCGTGTTGATGACGACGATACGTAGGCTCGTGGCATGCGGGTCCAGCATGCAGCATCCTTTCTTGAGTCGTTGCGGTTGTCAGGATTTATGGTTTCTCTGCGCGCCAAATTGACGCGCCTCATAAAGGAAGGGATGCAAGTTCCGCGCCAGCACAATTTCTTATTGAAAAAGAATGTATGTTGATTACGGCGTTGAAAATTCTTGTCAGGGGATTGGTCTTCACATTCGCTTCATGTTCTCCACACATTGCCTGTTTAAGCTCACAGCATTGAATTTGCGGCCGCTCGGTGCTGATGAATTTCAAGTGATACATTAAAAGGACGACAATGAAGACCAAACACAAAGACAACAATCTAAGAATCGCAATCGACTTACAACAAATTGGTCGTTTGCGATTCGAGCTTTCAATACACTCAGGATCAGTCACAGAACAAAGTGAGGTGCGCCAGCAATTGCACGGTAGTTTGTTCACGCTTTTGCACGAAGTGCGACGACTTCGTCCGAGTCGCATCGTACTCGCCAGCGTGAACGGCTTGGCCGAGAGCCTTGCCAGTGAACGCGAACGTGTGCGCAAGATCGCCGGCATCGCCTTCACCATGCTCAGTCTGGCATTGCCACGCTGCCAGCTTGAAATGGAGTTTGCTTCGGTGAAGTAAGAAGATCGCGGCCCAAGCATCGAGAAAACAAACGAAAGGAATTGGGCAACTAGTATAGCTACGTGATTTTGAGATGGTGGAGCGACGTCGCTCTTGCCTTTCTCCACTTCTGACACTGCCAATTGTGCGAGGCAGAAAATGGATAAAGAAAGTTTCGCTGTCTGAGCCGCAGGCGAGTTTCGAAGCTTTCCCATTTTTTGACTCGCACAATTGGGAAGCCGAAGGCC
>CAYWNE010000046.1:0-25331 GCA_964459555.1 uncultured Burkholderiaceae bacterium
TGGCACCAGCATCGGCCCTGACGAATTCAATGTCAACAAACTGCGTTACCACCGCATCATTATCATGAACGATGCGGCCGTCGACGGTGCTCACATTCGTAGCCTGTTGTTGACGCTGTTCTACCGTCAAATGCCATCCTTGGTTGAACGCGGCCACATCTACATCGCACAACCACCGCTGTACAAAGTCAAAGCAGGCCGCGATGAACGTTACCTCAAAGACGACGCCGAAGAAGCCAGCTACATGACCACTGTCGCTTTGAACGTCGCATCGCTGATTCCACAAGCCGGTGCAGAACCGATTGTCGGCGAAGCGCTGGGCGAATTGGTGCGTCAATACAACTTGGCCAACGCCGTCATGTTGCGCTTGGCACGTGTGATCGATCGCGCTGCCCTCACCGCCATCATGACCGGCGTCAGTTTGCAGCTCGACACCATGGACAACGCACAAGCGTCCGCCAATGCTTTGCAAAAAGCGATCGGCGATTTCACCGTGAAGACCGCAGTGCAAACCGACGAACTCTCCGGCAACCTCAGCATCCGCATTGAACGCATGGTGCACGGTAACGTCAAAGTGTGCAGCATTGATTCCGACTTCGTCCACGGCGCCGATTACAAAGTCTTGGCCGATGCCGCCAATACTTTCAAAGGCTTGTTAGGCGAAGGCGCCTTCATCCGCCGCGGCGAAGGCGACCGCATGAAAGAATCCAGCGTCACCGACTTCCACCAAGCCATGACCTGGCTACGCGAAGAAGCCGAACGGGGCGTTTCCAAACAGCGCTACAAAGGATTGGGCGAAATGAACCCAGACCAACTCTGGGAAACAACAATGGACCCAACCGTCCGCCGCCTACTTAAAGTACAAATCGAAGACGCGATTGCCGCCGACCAAATCTTCACCACGCTGATGGGTGATGATGTCGAACCACGTCGTGCGTTTATTGAGGGGAATGCGTTGCGGGCTGGGAATATTGACGTTTGATATCTAAACGAAGCGAACAAGCCCAACCCCGTGTTGGGCTTTTTTAATCCTGCATCATTAACTTCAAGTCAAATTATGTCGCAAGATCAAGAATATCTGACTAGTTTGGTTCATGAACTTTTAGCACTCTCAAATGAGTCTGGGTGGCTGGAATTCAAACATAACAATGCGGATCCGCAAGAGGTTGGGGAGTATATTTCTGCGCTTTCAAATTCTGCAGCACTTGAAGGAAAATCGCAGGCCTATTTGATTTGGGGCGTTGACGATGCAACTCATACGATCCTCGGTACGCAATTTGATCCATGGAAGAAGAAGGTCGGCAACGAAGAGTTAGAAAGCTGGTTGTTGCGCCAACTGTCACCCAAGATTTCCTTTCGGTTTTCTCGGGTAAGCGTAGAAGATAAGCCATTGGTCATCTTAGAAATCGATCGCGCATTTCGACACCCAGTTCAATTTGCGGGCAGTGGATTTATACGTATTGGCTCATATAAAAAACGCCTGAAAGACTTCGCCGAGAAAGAACGAGAGTTATGGAGAGTGTTGGATCAAACGCCCTTCGAGATGCTGGCAGCGATAGAAAAAGTCAGCTCCGACGAAGTGCTAAGATTACTCGACTTTGCAGCCTATTTTGATCTGCTAGATAAACCAATTCCCAATGGGCGTGATGGCATTCTGGATGCGCTCGCATCCGATCGTCTGATCGAATCCATGGGTGCAGGGTATTGGCGTATCTTTAATCTCGGCGCGATTTTGCTTGCAAAAAAATTGTCTGACTTTGGCAGTCTACAACGCAAGGCCGTCCGAGTCATCGTATATCAGGGAACAGGCCGAATCACGACACTACGTGAGCAAGAAGGCACTCGCGGTTATGCTGCTGGCTTTGAGGGGCTGATTGGCTTTATCAATAATCTGCTACCAATGAATGAGGTGATTGGTCAGGCTTTGCGGAAGTCCGTGTCGGTCTATCCGGAACTGGCGATTAGAGAATTGGTTGCTAATGCCATCATTCATCAAGACTTTGGTATTACAGGCAGCGGCCCCATGGTCGAAATCTTCGATGATCGTATGGAGATTACCAATCCTGGCATTCCTCTTGTCGACCCTTCTCGCCTCCTCGACAGTCCGCCGCGTTCTCGCAATGAAGGCCTAGCATCTTTATTACGCCGAATGGGTATTTGCGAAGAACGTGGGAGTGGCGTTGATAAAGTTGTTTTTCAAACCGAGTTTTATCAATTGCCGGCGCCTGCGTTCGAGATTACGGGTGAGTCTACGCGAGCGGCATTGTTCGCCCCAAGACCTTTGACCAAAATGGATAGCGCGGACAGAATTCGTGCAGTCTATTTGCACGCCTGTTTGCGTTATGTACAACGTGAATTTATGACGAATACTTCATTGCGGGAACGCTTTGGTATCGATCCTAAGAATAGTGCAACAGCTTCCCGCTTACTTAAAGAAGCGCTGTTGGCGGAAGCGATCCATTTGCAAGATGAATCGGCGCCGCCAAAGTTGCGGCGTTACGTACCAAGATGGGCCTAATTTGCTTGATGGGTATTTGAAAAGATGGATTGTTTTTGGAGGGGGCTGGTTAAATTCCATTTAAAATCAAATGGTTAAGCTTAACTAATTTGTTTGATGGGTATTTGATAGAAAGTCTTGGAACGATGGTTTTTAACTTTCTGGGTCATAATGAAGCTCTTGATTAAAGATCACTTATATTTTTTAGAATAGACGGACTTATTTTGCAGCACTTTATCGCATCAATAGAATCGGCCTTATTACCGTTTACAAGCAACATTACACCCGATGGATCCAAGCCTGAAGCATTGGTACATCAATGGATGTTTGCTATATCGTAAATGAATTTTTATTTTTCCGTGTAACGACAATTTTCCAAAATCTGTCGATATGTATTTCATCTGTCCTTAGTACAACCTAAAACCAGCCAACTTATAGCGACGAAATGTTAAAAAACACGATCGAACAGATTCTCAATGGATGGAATGATGCAATCAGAGAGCCATTTACCTCTCACCCAATCGCAAATGTAATTCGGCAAGATCTTCGAGAGGAAATCCAAAGGATTGTTAGTGGAGAGTGTCCAGGTTTTAACGTTGTAGGAAGTGCAGGTGCTGGCAATTGGGCGAATGTGCCTTGGGTTTCAATATTAAACCCCAAAATATCGGGTTCAACTCAAGACGGTATTTATCCTGTTTATCTTTTCCGAGCAGATGGTTCAGGCGTCTACTTGTCGCTGAACCAAGGAACGACGATTCCGCAAAAATTGTTAGGCAAATTAGAGGCGGAAAAACGTGCTGCCTATATCTCTTCGTATTTGCGTAAAAATATAGATGGCCTTAAAGAGTGGGGTAGTGAAAACATCGACCTTCTTGCAACAACATCGCTGGGAAAGTCGTATGAAATTCCAAATATTGTTGCGAAATTCTATGACATACAGGCCATGCCAACGGAAGCTCAGTTGGTTTCAGATCTAAAAGTAATGTTGAATTTCTACAAAAAAGTCGAACCATTATGGAATCACCTCAAGAATGGAGGAACATCCGAGAAAGTCCAAACGAAGGAGAATATTCCTGCGGAAATTGGAGTTAGTCTACCCAAACCATTCATCCTCTTAGCAGGAATTTCAGGCACAGGAAAAACACGTTTCGTGCGTGAACAAGCTAAAACCTCTGGGCAGTTTACTGAAACTTTTTGTTTAACCTCGGTACGTCCTGATTGGCATGAGCCGAGTGATTTGCTTGGCTATATCTCGCGCTTAAATGGCGTTGCCGAATATGTCACCACCGATGTATTGCAGTTTATCGCGCAAGCCTGGCGCGCAATTGCCGATAGCGCCTTAACGGTTGAAGCCCAAGATTGCGGAGACCTAGGCAAACGATTAGTGGTAAGCGGTGAACGGGATGCGCTTGTACACGTGTTGCCTTACTGGTTGTGCTTGGACGAAATGAACCTTGCCCCCGTTGAGCAGTATTTTGCCGATTATTTGTCGGTGCTTGAAACGCGTGAGTGGCGTTGGATGGATGACAGTTTTACTTACATTAGCGATGCGCTTTTGAAACCTGCCACGATTCAAGCTGTCGCTAATATTGAAAAGCTACGTAAGGAGTTAGGCTTTGGCAGCACTGACGATGATACGTACAACGAGCTTTGGGATTTGATTTGCCAGTATGGCTTAGGCATTCCGTTTAACCTGCTGGTTGCGGGCACGGTGAATATGGATGAAACCACTCATGGCTTTTCACGTAAGGTGATTGACCGTGCGCTGAGCTTTGATTTTGGTGCGTTTTTCCCTAACAACTATGAAGACTTTTTCACTCCAACCAGTTGTAACAAACGCCTTAGTTACCCTATTTGGTCGCACGCGGGCAAGGCAGATTTAGTCAATACCTTTGATGTTGATGGCACAAGAACCGTTGAGTTTTTATCGGCCGTCAACGAGGTACTAAAAAATACGCCGTTTGAATTGGCGTATCGTGCGCTCAATGAATTATTGCTTGCGGTTACCAGCAACCAACCACAAGATGACTTGACTTTAAAAGCCGTGTGGGACGACTTTATGATGTGCAAGGTGTTGCCGCGTATTGAAGGCGATACCGACAAACTGACTACACCAAGTGGCAAGGCTTTGTTGGCAGAACTCAATAGCGTATTAGAAAAACAGTTAGAACCAATTTGGCAAGCAGAAGAAGCTAATAATAATCAGCGCCCTGACTTATATCGTGTGAAAGCGATCGAGGGTGATGTGCCAGATGACCAAAAGGTTCTACGCATACCTTGTCGTTCAAAAGCTAAATTGAAATGGATGAGCGAGCGATTAGCAAGTGCCACCTTTACCAGTTTCTGGCCTTAAGCGGTTGGCATCAGAGAGAGTGAGCGCATGCCAGAATTATTAAGGCTAAGAACAGACGAATTTTTATTCACCGTCAAAGCGGCATCGATTGAAAATCGGAGCCGAACTTATAACAATACTCTACTCAAACGTGCTGTCGATAGTAATGTTGTCGTAAGAACTGCGCCTGCATTAAAACTTAGCGAGCCACCTAGAGGTTTTATTGATGGCCTTTGTTCGTTTCTATACGCAGCCAATGAGCTAAGGCATTGTGATCAAATCAATTTAGATTTCCCGATTTTTTTTGAAAATACGCTTTACCAAGTGGAATGGATATTTCTACAAAGCGTTCAAACTGCCAGGCTCAACCATCGCTCGAAAACTGTTTGTGATTCATTTATCTTTACTCCCAGTGAAGATGGGCTCAACGCAAGATTAACTGGCACCATCAATACGGGCAATGATGTAGGTTGGTTGCGTTTACCACTCACCTTTGGGCTTAATGGCAAAACACGGTCTCAACATATTGCCTTTGAAGTGCTACCAAGCAAAATGGCACTGCACCAAGACTTGCACGCGATGTACCAAGCCATTGACAAGGTTTACCCACTTTGGCGCTTTAGTCTGGTAGAAAAAACCGAGCAAGACGCAGCGACCAGTCAGCAGCGTGGACATTTTCCACTGATGTGGTTGGCTAATTTTTCTGCATTAAGAAAACGCTTTGAGCAAGGTTTAAAAGTCATTTGTTCCGCACCCCATAGCCGTTTACAACCAACGGTAACCAATATTAAAGCCACCAAGCTCAAAGGCCGCTTACCACATAAGTTAGCCGAGCAGGTAAAGCAAGATTTTGTGAATGGCCAATATGATAAACGCTACGCTGTCGAGAAAAAGCAACTAAGTGTGGATACCCCTGAAAACCGTTTTATCAAAATGGCGGTGAGTAGTTGTAAACGGCAATTAGCGGAGTTTGAACAAAAGCTCAGGCAAAGTAACCAAGCGCCAGATCGCCAACGTTTGTCAGATTCATTTTTAAATGAACTAAATAGCTGGCAGCAGCCGTTGCAAAAAGTATTAAGCCAAAGTTTTTTTAAAGAGGTTGGCGATTACACAGGCTTAAGCCGCGAGTCCTTAGTGCTACAGCAAAAGACGGGTTACAGCGCGGTGTATCGTGTTTGGCAGGAACTGAAATTTTATTTAGATGTGTTTGGTAGTCAGTCTAGCATTTCAATGAAGTCGGTAGCTGAGATTTATGAAGTGTGGTGCTTTTTGTGTCTGAAACAGATTTTGGAGCACGATCTTGGCTTTGAATTGGTGGAAAACAGTGCGACGAAACTCGCACAAAATGACTTTTTTGAGTACCAACTAACAGATGGCTTTGCCGGTGCCTTTCGTTTTAAACGCAGCGACGGTGTGACTGCTAGGCTGGCACATGAGCCTAAATTTACCAAAAAAGGAAAATCAATCCGCTCGTACTTGATTAACCAAGAGCCGGATATTGTGTTGGAAGTAACTTTGCCTAAAAGCGCAAGCTCCGACTTAGTCTCTGTAGAAGAGAAACAGTTTATTTGGCTGTTTGACGCTAAGTACCGCATTAAAACCGATAAAAGTCGCTTTGATGACAGTAGTGAAGATATTAAAAGTACTGATTACGTACCAGACGATGCCATTAACCAAATGCACCGTTATCGTGATGCTCTCATCCATTTATCAGCGCCTCACTTACCTGAGTCGCAATCAAGTGTATTCGCTGGCCAACCCGCCAAGAAAAGCCGCCCCGTTTTTGGTGCTTTTGCATTATATCCGGGCTTTTTTGATCAAGCCACAACACAAAATCCATACGCGGCCGCGATAGAAGAAGTCGGAATTGGCGCATTTGCCCTGCTGCCTAGCCAGACTGAGAGAGGTTATTCTGGTCACCAGTGGTTGCTAGATTTCTTGCAAACTCAAATTGGTACAGCGCCGAATATACAAAAAGAGCAAGGGAGTGAGGTGATGTATCCTGTGGCCGGCATGGCGGAAAGGCTTTACGTACAAGAAGCTGCACGTATACCGTATCTAGGCATGCGCCAAGTGCTGTACCCTGATTTAACCATGACAGTGGCATTGGGTGGGCGGCGTGGCCGCGATAACGATTACTTCGAAAAATTTGAGCAAGGCACGGCACAGTGGTATCACCTACCTCAAAGCACTTTTCTGCAAAAATTTAAGCAACATATTGGCGAGGAAATTCGCTATTTGGCGTTAGCGTCTACCTCAGACAGCCAAAGTTCAACCAAGAAAATTGACAAACTTTGGCCGGTGAAACGAGTAACCCTATTACCACGCTTCGAGATTTCCGAAGACCAGGCTGGTAAGAAGTCAGACTCTACAGATTTGTATTATCTATTTGAGCTAGGCAAACCTCTCTCACTTCAAACATCGGTAACTAACGTGCCACATCGGCCAATCAAAAATTCGATGAAACTCACCACCCTATCCCGCCTAGAAAGCGTGACAACGTTCTCTGAAATAGAGAAAGTCTACGAAGAGGCGCTGGTAATCACTATATAAAAATTTATTCACAGAATAAGGTGAATTCAAATTCCAAGTGCACAACCTACGGCTGCATTAAGAACTTCAACTCCACAAGCAATCAAATACCGAAAACCGCCATACAAGTGTTCAGGCAATCGCGTCGCATCCTTTGCATCACCGTTCGTCACAAAAATCACCATTTCTGCCGCGCTCATGCTTTTTACTCCGCTATCATAAACGAGCTAGTGGATGCGACTTATGCTAAGCCGATGTGAAAGCGGCGATTGTCGGTGCGCAAAAAGGCGAGGTGATGTACCCAGAGTTTAAGAAGCTCACACAGAAAGCCGGTTGCATCGGTTATTTTGTTTGGATCAAGGGCCGCCATGTTTCTTACTTAGGCCGCAAGGGCGAAACGCATGTGGAGCATTTTCCGAATTGAGTTCTGAAAATGAACGATGTGCTGATTTTTGTGTCAGAGCTTGGTCCGTGACATTTGAAACTCAAGCCACTGGATTCCCGCGTTCGCGGGAATGACAGTCTCACATTTTAATCAAACCTATACAGCTCAACGGGGTCACCATGATCTCCCACATCTTCCTAGGCATCACCGACCACACCCGCGCTCATGCTTTTTACTCTGCCATCATGAACGAGCTGGGTTATGTGCAGAAGTTTTGTTATCCGGAACGCTCGTGGTCGGGCTGGGTGGAGGCGGGGACGGTGCGGCCGATTGTGGGGATTGGTAAGCCGTTTAACGGTGAAGCGATGAGTGTTGGTAACGGGCAGATGTTGGCTTTGTTGGCCAAGCGTCGTGAGCTGGTGGATGCGACTTATGCCAAGGCGATGGCATTGGGGGCGACCTGTGAAGGGGCGCCGGGTTTGCGGCCGCATTATCATCCGAATTACTACGGGGCTTATTTTCGCGATTTGGATGGCAACAAGATTTGTGTTTGTTGTCATGAGGCGCAAGTTTGAGCCTGTGTTTTATCTTTGAGTTTATTTGTCGCAGCGGAGGACGTTTTCTGTCCACGCTGCAACAAAAGTCTTCAAAACCTCCCTCCTTTCTGCATTTTGGAGCTTAAGCAGCTTCATATTCATGCATATTCACTGATATTCACCTTTCTATTCGTGAATGAATCCCAAAGAATACTTCTCAAGCAAGGGCTAGCGTCTTGCGAAATGGGTACGTATGATTCAACGGATGCAATTTTTCGTGAGAGAGGTCTCTGAGAGAAATTGCGAGGATTAGAAAGGATGGAGACGAATGAATTTCGGTGAAAAACTTAAGCAGCTTCGTGCGGAAAAAAATTGGACGCAGCCGCAAATGGCGGAGGCGATTGGGATTGAGCAATCGTATTTGTCGAAGTTAGAAAACGACAAATCGGTGCCCTCGGCTGAAATGTTTCAAGCGATCGTCAAAGCTTTGGAACTTGATGTACAAGAGTTCTTGAAGGATATCGATCGTAGTGTTTTGAGTGGTCCGTTTAAACAAATTCCTGAAGTGGCGAATTTCATTTCGCAAGCGGTGACGACTAAAGTGCACGATACCAAAAAATGGTTGTTGGGCTCGTCGCTTGTCTGCATGCTTGGCGTTGCATTGATTGCTGGTGCGGTTTTGGGCGTCTTTTTTTCGCGAGAGCAACATCTTTATGTGTCAGAGGGTGTGATATTGCCGAATGAATCCGACGATATCTTCGACCAATTTCACAGAATCATCGAACTTAAACAGGCCGCAAATATCCTCAACTTTGAACAAGCCGCTAAAGCCAAGTTGGATTTTGAGACAATCCGCCTAAGGAGAACAGAGCTGCAACTTGATCACGATGCTGGTGAACGCTTCTATCAAAATTCTGAAGGTGGTCGTCGTTACTTTCAGAGAACCATCGTTTCCAAGGTAAATCCGATTGGAAATAAGATCCTCGAATGGCTAGGCGCCATCTTCATTTTCGCAGGCATCGCTGGCTTCTTCATCGAATGGCGTTTGAGACGTCTCGCAGCGCGTTAAGTCACTATATTGCCCCGGGAAGTAGCTGATAACTAGCTTCCCATTTCCCTTCTACACTCGAAATCAAGATCACTTTTTTGTGAAGGACATCCTATGCCCCGTTTACCTAGTTTTTTGGCTGGCGCTACAATCATGGCAGCTTTGCTTACCGCGGTGTTTGTGCTGACTGGTGCTCGTGAGCCACTAAAGCATGCTCATTTTGATGAAATTACAGTAGGACGAATCAACATCGTCGAGCCAGATGGCACGAAGCGCTTGGTGATCTCGAATAAAGCACAGTTTCCAGGTGACTTCTTCCAAGGCAAGGAAGGCGAGCGACCAGACAGGCGCTCCTTCGCGGGTATATTATTCATTGACGATGAAGGTACCGAGAATGGGGGGCTGATCCAAAATGGCAGTATGTCGGCTGAAGGAAAGATCAAAGCCTCTCTTTCGCTGACCTTTGATCGTTTCAGGCAGGATCAAACGCTGCAACTTTTCCACAATGACAGCGACCTCGATCAAAACACTGGCATTATGATCAACGATGTACCGCACTACCAAAAGACAGCATTGACCGATTACGACAAATTTCGGCAAGAAGCGAATCGCCTACCTGTTGAAAAGCGCGATGGCTATTGGAAACAACTTGCCGAGCAAGGACGCCTCCCACAAAACCGCATCTACTTAGGCAACACCCGAGATCGCGGATCGTCGTTGATTTTGAATGATGCACAAGGTCGCATGCGCATGATGCTCTTGGTCAGCGCGGACGGCAAACCGGTGATCAATATGTATGATGAACTCGGTAAAGTGATTAAGTCAGTAACGCCTGAAAACTAAGTGCTGGCAGTGAGTTGGTGAATGATTGTGGTGAGCTTCATTGAGACTCCGCAAACAACCACAACACTGCATTCTCAAAATCGCTGCGCCAGAAGGTTTCATTGTGTTCAGCGTCCTTAACGATTTTGAAGCTGAGGTTTTCGCGCGGATGGCCGACCTTGATCAGCACGGCATGGGCCCGTTCAGCATCTGCCACTTGGGTGCCGCCTTCATTTTCACCAGTAGCGATGTAGAGACGCGCATCTTTCGGTGCTGCTTGTTTGGCGATGAATTCAATCGACTGATTTGAAATCCAATACGACGGCGAGTAAATGCCCGCCTTGCTGAAGACCTCGGGATACTGATTGATCGCGTAGTGCGAAATCAGGCCACCCATTGAACTGCCCATAATAGCGGTGTTGCTGCGATCGGGTTTGCTGCGGTAATGTTGGTCGATATAGGGTTTGATGACCTTGACGATAAAGTCCATGTATTGCCTGCCTTCAGGCGGACTGAATTCCAGATTTGGCCAGGGGTTGAGTTCATGCATGCGCTCTTTATCGGCGTTGTCGATACCAACCACGATCAGCTCAAGCTTCGCTTCTTTGGCCAGTTTGTTGAGGGTTTCGTCAACACCCCATTCGCCAATAAATGACGTGGCATCATCGAACAAATTCTGCCCATCGTGCATGTACAGTACGGGATAGCGTTTGTCGGAGGTCGTGTAGTTTGGTGGCAGATAAATGCGAATGTGTCGTGTACGATTGAGACCTGGCATCGCGAAAGCTTCACTCAGCACCGTGACGTTGGTTTGTGCGGTCGAGGTTTTGGATGTTTGGCTATTTGTTGTTTGGGGTTTGTCACAGGCCGTGCAGAGAAGCCCGATGCAGAGAATAGCAATAGATAGAATCTTCATGAGCGTCGGTAGATAAGGTCTGTACAAAAGTAGGAGATCCATAGCAAAAGCGATTGGACCGAATTTTAGAAACAAATTCGCGACAGAGTAATTTTGCTTCAAATTATGATGCGAGAAAAGACAAAAGTCTCGATCAATCGGAACCGCGCATGAGAAAAGTTAGCTTGCTCTGTATCAATGATGGAAGCCGATCGCTGAATGCCTAGGTCTTGAAAGCAGATTTTTGCTGAACCAAAATTAGAAATGTGCGGAGGGCGCTAGCCGCGTTCAGCGAAGAAGAGAACGGCAACATGCTCATATTCATGCGCCGTTCGAGAACGGATCGATAGCCTGAAGTGACAGAATGTTTTCTGTAGTGATCTTGCGAAAGTCGGGTGCTACACATCAGCCGCTTGCCAATGCATGCCATCTGGTTTGCCCCAGGTGCCACCCCACGTCCATTCTTGCGCTTTGAATGCATCCAAGACTGCTGGGATATGTTGGAAGTTGGGATGTGGGTCGCCAAAGCTATTGCGGGCCGAATCGAAATCAACCGCGCAGCCCCAACTATGCATGGACAGTCGAGTTCCGCCGCGCATTAGGCGGAAGTTGTAACCACCCGCTAGGAGTTGCATACCCCATTCATTGATCTTCTGTTGGTTTTGGCCCGAAGCTTGCCAGATTTGCTCAAACACTTTGCTTAAACTATCCGCACACTTCTTGTGAATCAGGATGCCGCTGACAGGGGTGAAGTCCCAAGCAGTCATAAGTTGCCATGGTGCTTTTACGCGGATGATGTTCTCCGTTTCCCATGCGCGGCTTGGACCCGCATTTTCGCCGCGCGGATTTCCATAGAATTGGTCGACATCGCTTTGGTGTGGCCACATGCTCATAGTTCCTCCTGTAAGAACGAGTTTCTAACTTTGAAGCTGGGTGTAGTGAAATCTACGGCGACTATTTGGTAAGTTCGCTGCTGCCCGCGGCCTTTGCGGTGAGGTATCCCGCGTGACTTATCCCGATGAGTGCCAAGATAGTTTGACTTAGCATGGGCAAGCCTTCAATCGCTTTGGCTGTAGCGCCGCTCGCTTGGTGCAGCGTATTCCAAATGCAGATGCAATAAATGACGACGGAAACGACCGTGAACAGCAGCATTTGCACTTTTCCTAGATCGAGATGTGCTGCATTGCCGGTTTCGTCGCCCGTGATGATGTCAGTCCAGCGTGCCATCGCCATATCTTTGTTGATGAGAACCACACCATGATTGCCGATATTGGCAGGATCATCACCTTGTGCAGCAAGTGAGTTTTTGGTTCGCTCGAGCTGTTCGGGATCGGGTTCTCCTGAATTGGCTTTTGTGTTCAGCACTAGCGAGGCGCCGACCGCTGAAGTGGTGGCGGTACCCATGAGTATCCATAACTCTGGTGGCACGTTCACATCAAGCGCTGGCGAAGAGCCAAACCAAATGCGCCAGACCGCGATACTTAACAAGGCTGAGGTGACGACCACAGTCCAACAGGTCATTTGGAGGCGTGAGAGGCTCATGACGTTGCGACGGTCAATGAAGATGCCCTTCCAAGTGCCAACGCAATAACTACCACAATAGGCGATACTCGCACCGATCGTTACGAGCGAAACCAGCCAGGCGAGATCTGGCCGTTTCGATACAATCGCCCAATTCATCAAGATGCCCCCAAGAGCAACAATAAAGAAAAGAACAAACAAGCCAGGACGGAATGGCGAGGTCGAGGTGGGCATGGTGCTTCTCCTTTAGAGGTTTTGGCATCCGCTTTGGGGTATGCAATAAGGTTGAACTCGAATAGTATTTTTATAAGCCAAATTCGCATTTGAGCCGATCTTAAAGCACTCTTTCGCTATGAACGAAGGATTTCTCGATAATTTTTTCAAAAGTTTAACAACGGCAATAAAACTCGCCAAAAATGTTGTAATTGCGCACTTTTACATGTAAAAGCTGTTAAAAGTATCTGGTCCAAGCGTGTCGGTGACGGTGAAGCCTGAGCTCGACAAATATCCACGAGATTCATTTGCAGATGGCAACCTGTGAACTGCTTGGAGTATCCTAAATCGACTGGGAATCTAAGAACTTCGACATTTGCGCAACACTCTTGCGACACTTTCCTGTCGGCAAAACCACAAACAGCACGGCCTGCTTGAAATTGCTGGACGTTATTGAGCGCATTGCATATTCTTTCACTATGGCAAATTTTCATATTTGCACGTGCTTATCTTTTCTTTAGAGTTTGATGAAGTTATGTGCCCTCATGCCAAATTTTGCGTTGAGGCTGCTGTTTTAGATTACAACTTTGGGTTTAGGAAAGAGCGCGATGCTGCTTAGTTCGCTGATATGCGGATTTAAGTCGATGAATTAGAACTAAAAAAGGAGTGGCCTATGAGCGTGGAAGATAAGACCATCATTTATGGCACGGAAGACTTGCTCACGAGTCTTTGTCATTCGGTCACGCGGGTTCTGAATGTCGCGACCCAAACCAAGATCCATTACTCGGCCATGGTGCAACGTATCACCAAGATTGGCTTGAAACCAGATATTGGCTGCTTCGTTTTGTTTGATGGCGGCTTCTCTGGCCTAGTGGTGTTGAACTTTTCCGGCCAAGCTGCGATGGAGATTTATGCCAAATACATGGTGACCATGGGCATGCCGGAATCAGAGTTGGCCACCGCCTATACTTCAGATGAAGTGGCGAATATTCTCGGTGAACTGATGAACCAAATCGTCGGTGACTTCACCGGTAAAGTGCGTCGCGAATTGCAAACCAATATCACGCAAAATCAGCCGAAGATGTTGGTGCTAACCAAGCAGGTAATGCTCAGCGTCGATACGCCTTTGGATAGGCCCGAAATTCGACGCGTGTCTTTCTTCACTGAGAACAATAATATTTTCTATCTCGAATTGGCGATCGATAGAACCGAGTTCATCAAATTGCACGACTTTGATGTCAGCGAAGTGCCTGACCCTGATGATTTGCTGGAGATGCAGCAAGCCAATCAAACAAGCAACCCTGCGCCTGCAGCGAAAGGTGGCGATGACGATAGTGATGAGTTGCTGCGCTCTTTGGGGATGTAAGGCTAACTGATCTCGTCAATAAGCCTCTTATTTCTTCAAGACCGAAGCCAGTACCGTTCGGCGAATATCGCGGAACGGCAGCTTCGGGTTGGAATCCGCATTGCACAGCACAGCATAGCTCAAGCGGCTATTCGGATGGCTGACGAGCATCGCTGCAAAACCCATCACCCCGCCGTGATGGTGCACGATCGCTGATTGATCAGCGGTCGATTCATGGTCAATCAACAGGCCCAAACCATAATCAACATTGCCCATCATTTTGTCGTTAGGCGAAAAGCGATTCGTGTTGGCCTTACGACGATTGCGCAATAGCCCCCCTACTAGCATTTGTTCCAGTGAATCACGCGACAAGACCTCGCCATTGAATAAGGCTTGATGCCAGCGACATACGTCGGACGCCGTCGATACCATGCCACCAGCGGCGCCGTTGAGCACGATATCTTCATAGTCGGCGTTGACGAAAGCGCCGTCGCTCTCCTGCATAGAATAACCAGCGACACGTTGTTCGATCACTCGCTTAGGATCATCGAAGCGGGTTTTCTTAAGTTGTAGTGGCTTGAACAGTAATTCGTCCCCAGCTTCTTGCAAACTCTTACCAGTGACTTTCTCGATCACAGCGCCCGCTAAAAAATAATTCGAATTGCTATAAAGCCAAGCGCTACCTGGCGCAAAGTCAAAGAAGGGTTTTTGTTTCGCGATGATTTTCGCCAGATCAATTTGGCTGCTGACTTTGAGTTGGCGTGGATCGACATCAGCATCATGAATCCCTGCTGTGTGTTGCAGCAGTTCGCGCAAGCTGAAATTTTCTTTAGGACCAAAGAAAGGAAGATAGTGCTTCACCGGCAGATCAAGTTTCACGGTCTTTGCCTCGGCCAATTTCAGTAACATCGCTGCAGTGAATTGTTTGCTCAACGAACCGATACGAAACACACTCTCAGCCTGCACAGAACTACGCAGTTCGAGATTGGCATAGCCTTGTTGGAGGGCGAAGACTTCCTGTCCGTTTTGCCAAACCGCAACCGCAAGCCCTGGACTAGCCTGGTTGGCAATCGCCTTCTTGATGATCTCGCTGAGGGCGATGGTATCGAAAGGCGCTGGTATCACGGGCTTCGTGGGTGTTGCTCCACTCGGCATCGACAAGCCTAGCCCTAGTGAGGTGACTCCAAGAGCGCCACAAGCACCAGCACTCAAATGAAGAAAATTGCGACGTGACAGAGAATTTATCGTATTCATCGTATTCGAGATAAGCAATCAAATCGTAAGAATCTGAGACAATCAAAAACAGAGAGAGGTCATCAGCATTGCGTAAGCAGACGACTACGGAGCATTTGTATCAGTCTCGCGCTTTTTGGCGCGACGAACGTTGGCCGCACCAATCACAAATAGGGCAACTCCCGGCCCGATCAAAGCGACCTGCGCGGCAAAAAAGCTAGCGCAGAAAAACGCTACACCAGAGGCCATCAAGAGATAGCCTGATTTCTTTACGTTCGAAGAATTTGCCATGGAAATCTCTCCCATTAAATGCGTAAAGTGGCCGGACGAGGGTAAGCCCAACATCAATCCCGACCTCATTTCCAACATCAATCCCAACCATGCCAAGCATCAACCAACTCGCCTGCTTCGCAGCTCGCGATCAAGGCATGTTGTTTGAGCCAATCGAGGACGATTTGGCGATGCTCGACGGTGACGCCACCACGACCCTCAAACTGCACCACGCCCGACATCTTATCGGCAGCAGCAACGTCGGAAAAGGTCGCCGCATTCAAGGAGTGCTGTTCCAAAAAGCTATAGAACTCCTCGATCAAACTACCAAGCTCTTCATCGTTTAACTCATGTTTGAGTTTGGCCTCAAAAGGGAAGCACAGTTCTTGGAATTCACCCAAGCGCAATTTTTTGCGTTGACGTAGATTCCATTGTTGTAGGCGTTTGCTGGGGACGTTGCGGAAGTATTTCATAGTGAATCTCTCTAGCTAAAGATCAGGCGTGAACGAAGTTGGATTGTGGTATCTGCCTGAGGATTTGAATCAGGTCTAGTCCCATCAAATGATCCTCACATTCTATGGAAGGAATGTCGGCGACGCAATCGACATTTCTCGCACGTTCACGGAGCACTTCACGATAAAGCCTATAAGACGAAAAACGCCGCTATTCAACAGCCAACCAAGTGCTCCGGATAGGTAGTACCTCAGGCGAGAGCGCATCCAATTGCGAAATGACTTCTTCAAAACCGTAGTGCGGCTGCCAGCCCAGTATTTTTGTCGCTAAGCTCGAATCGTAAACGCGGTCGATAGACCGGGGGAGCGGCCACCGTCTTTGTTTGAAAGCATGAAATAGCTCTGGACATCGCTGCGCAATGACGCCGGGGGCGTTAAGAAAAAGCTCTTCGCAATCCTCTTCGAGGAAGGGAGTCTTTCCTGAAATAATAAAGCGAGAGAAAGAAGCTTCTTGAAAGTTTAGAGCGAGCACATGAGCTCGCGCCACATCGCGGGCATCGATGCCGCGGTGCAGTCGGTATGGTGCCATCAGTGTGACAGGTTCAGGAAAGCAGCGTGACATCCTGATGACGCTGACGGATAGTCCAGTGTCTTCACTCAGTTGTTTCAGTCCCGTTTCGGCTTGAAGCTTAGTCTGATGATAGATCGTGCGTGGTTGTGGGACTGTCGCCTCGGTGATCCATGCAGCGCGTCCAGCTTGTGACGATGCCTCGCCATATAATGCCGTGGTGCTCGTAAATACAAATTTTCGAACACCGGAATTCTGAGCCAAGCGTGCTAAGGCTAAGGTCGACTGTACATTGAGGAGTCTGAACTCCTCCTCGCTGCGCAAACCAACATGAGGCGCATGTATGGCGGCAACATGAATCACCGCGTCGACTCCGTCCATAACTCTTTTGATGGCGGTATGGTCGCTGATCGACGCGACTAAGTCAGTCGTTGCCGAAGGGATGAGATCTAGGCAAACGAGATCATGTCGTTCGGCGAGTTGCCGGTAAATGGCGCGACCGATGCGCCCTGATGATCCTGTTAGGAGAATCTTCAACGCAGGTCCTCGTCAGTGGGAAAATGAATGCGCCGGAGTACTGAGCGAAATTATATACCGCAATGTGCTCATTTCGAGACCTAAGCCCGCTCAACTTTTGTACTCATGCAAGCGAATCTTGATGTGCGTAGCTGAGGCTAAATTTGACTGCTACAATCGTGAATCTCATTTGAAGGAAGATGTAGAATGTTTCGCAGACTCATCCTCGGCTTGATCGTATGCGTCACTCTCTCAGGCCTGCCACAAAGTAGCTATGCGAACCAGACTGAGTCAGTCGTCAGCCAAATTCGAAATCGTGGCGTGCTGCGCGTCGGTACCACGGGCGACTACAAGCCTTTTACGTATCGTGCCTCGGAGCATAGCCCCTTCATCGGCGCCGACATCGAAATGGCGCAGCGCTTGGCCCGCCGCTTGCAAGTGAAGTTGGAATTGGTGCCGAGTACGTGGGGACAGTTGTTGCCAGATTTGCTTGCGCAAAAATTTGACATCGCGATGGGTGGTGTGTCGATTACGGAAGCACGCTCGCAGCAAGCCTTTTTCTCTTTGCCATATCTACGCGACGGCAAGACGCCAATCGCGCGTTGCGATGAGGTGCAGAAATTTCAAACTGTGGCCGATATCGATCAAGCCAGCACGCGCCTCATTGTGAATCCCGGTGGCACTAACTTTCAATTCGCGACACAGCAGTTTAAACGTGCGCGGCTGACTGTCTATGCCGATAACAATACTATCTTTGATCAAATCGTTGCGAAGCAAGCGGATCTCATGGTGACTGATGCCATCGAAGCGCGACTGCAGCAACAATTGAAACCTAGCCTCTGCGCTATCCATCCTGAGACGCCATTCACACGCTCGTACAAAGCCTATATGTTGCCACGGGACGCCGCATGGAAGACCTATGTCGATCAATGGCTACGCGAAGAAAACGAGGGCACCGACCAAGCAGGCGCTCAGGAACAAGTCTCGCTCGATAAGCATCTCAACAAGTGGTTGCAGCATCCCTGGCCGCGCAGCGATGCGGCGCATATCAGTTTTGACCATCTGCGTGATCTGATGTTGCAGCGTTTGAGCTTGATGGAAGATGTCGCCGCCTACAAATGGAATAAGGGTTTGCCGATTGAAGATCTGCAACGTGAGCAACAGGTGATTGCACAGCTGAGCGAACGTGCCGCAGCATTAGGCATTGAGGGATCTCGTGCCGAGATTTTCTTTCGAGTGCAGATTGAAGCGGCAAAGATGCTGCAGAGAGCCTATTTCGAGCAATGGCGCAAACAAGGACGGGGAAAGTTTGATCAGGTCCCTAGTCTTGAGCAGGTAACGCGTCCTAAATTGGATCAACTTACCAATGAGTTACTACAAGAACTTGCACGTACCTGGCCTGCTTTGGTGGATGTGCGTGAGAGTGCCCGCTTCGAAAAAGCATTACGCGAAGCAGCTAATAGGCCTGGCATGCAAGAAGCGTTCAATTTCATGCTCTTGATCATTGGGAAGCCGGAAATTCAACCTTAATTTGACGAGTGACCGTTGGCACTACTTCAACAAAAGACTAAAGCGAAAACCGCTAAGGTGTTGGTTGCCAAGTTGTGCAACTGAGGCGACCGTTTCTACATATTCAAATCCAGCTTTTTCTAGAAATCTTTGTGATCCCAAATTTTGTTCTATAACGTAGGCATCAAGTGCGGATAGACCAAGTTCATGCTTGGCGACACCGCTTAAATGCGCTAGCGCGAAGCTTGCGATACCCTGCCTAGTAAACTCCTTGCCGACACGATAGCCAACCTCCGCCGTACCAGTTGCGGTATTGATTTCTCTGAGGTTCGCTCGGGCAACGATTTCGTCCTCTCCGTTAAACACAAGGTAAGGCATGCATCGACCGTTTGCAGCCTCCCGCAGCATTATCTCAATATGATTTCTAACTCCTGAAAGACTGTAGAAATCGGGGGACCTCGCTTCGATTTGCGACTCGAACCATGCGCGGTTTTGAATTTCAAACTCGAGCAGTTTGACGGCGTGCTCTATTGTCAGCGTTTGAATGTGGAGGATTTGCATTTTATTTTTTCAGTTTAGTGCGGAAAGTTTGTAGTACCGCAAAATCGAATAACATTATTCCGGCTACGAGAAAGCTGGTGTCGATATTGACGAGTGTGGCAAATTGCCCCCAAAAGAAACTACCTGCGGCTTGTGCTATCGCCGTAATCAAGACCAGAAGGCCGATTGAGCGGCTACGGAAATCAGTATTCGAAGAAAGAAGAATGGAATAGTTGAAACTGGTCACAATGCATGAGGACGCGGCACCTAAAAGGCCCATACAGAGTGTGATTGCAAGCGTTGAATTGAGCTGCGAAAGCACTGCGAGCAATAGACCGAAGCAGATGGTCGCCATTTGCATAATTGTTTTTTCTTTGAGAAACCGACGGTAGTAAGGCATGAAAAATGCGATAGCGATTGCTCCCGAATAGAATGCGCTCAGCCTAGTCCCGTAATCGTTGAGACCGTTAGTACCACCCTGAGTCTGGAATAAGGGCAGTAAAGAAGGCAGTGAACTTGTCAGAAAGTAGATGATAAAAACATTGCACAGTAGATCCATTAAGTCATGTGAGACGGAGATGGAACTGGCGCCACGGACGCTTTCTCTTAAAACCTGTTTCACTGTTTGAATGCCCTGCTGCAAACCGTGGTCCGTGGTGTTGGAAAAGCTTTGGTAGTACAGTGCAACTAAATAGACGAATGATGCTGCATTGAAGAGATAAATGGTCCCTGAACCATATTGTGGAATGAGGCATCGAGCGAGCGCTGGAGCGAGGCAGGCAGCGATATTGAAACTGAGATTGTTGAGAGAGGCTAGGGCGGCATATTCGTTTGGCTCTACTAACTCGGCGATAGAAGATTGCCAAATCGGCAGGGTTATTGCATTGCCTAGGCTGCTGAAGAAGAAAACCAGCAGCATTGGTGCGACAGAGGTATGTTCAGCATAATTAAGAACGCACAAAAGTAAGGCACAAACAGTGGCGCCAATATTGCTGAAAAATAGAATTTTTTGTTTGTTTAGCTGATCGGCTAAGATACCGATGGGAAGCGCAAGCAACACCATCGGTAGCCATATGATGGCTTGTACTAGGGCACTCATGGCTGGTGAGTGTGAAATGTCAGTGACTTGCCAACTCAGCGTGAAAGTTTGCCCCCAGCTTCCTAAGTTTGAAATGAAGTTGGCGATCCAGAGCTGACGTACGCGGCGACGCTCAAGAGGCAAAAAGAGGACTTGTAAGGACAACATGTGGGGTTGAGGAAACAATCAATCGTGATCCACAGTCTATTAATGTGAAGGGAATGCGGTCAATCTTGATTCGTCGAATCAAGTTAAATAAAGTTTGAGGACCATGCACGAAAAACTCTCAGCAAAAGAAGCAGCAGCACTCCTTGGCGTCAGTCTAGCGAGCCTGTATTCATACGTGAGTCGGGGTCTGTTACGATCTTACGAAGTCACAGGGCAACGCCAACATTTCTACGCTCGCGATCAGGTCTTGCATTTGGCGGCAAGGCGGAGAGACGCTAGACATGGTGGTTACCGCGCTGAGTCGGCGATTCATTGGGGGGCACCGCTTTTGGAAACGACTATTTCGCAGATTGAGCGGGGACAATTGTTTTATCGTGGCCACGATGCGATTCGTTTGTCGGATACCTTGACCATAGAAGAAGTTGCTTTTCTTCTTTGGAATTGTGACCAAGAGGATCTCGATTTAGACCGTGGAGTGCGGGTGTCAGCGGCGATGGCGACTGTACTTGGCGCATTACCTTCTTCGACGGAGGCATGGCGTCGCCTCATGACGCTGATGCCTTTGATTGCCATGAGGACTGAAGCAAAAAGTGCTACCACCTTGACACCGAAAGGCCAACACATTTGCCTATTACGATTGATGTCAGCGGTGGTGCTGAACACTGCTTATTCTAGACGCCCTATTCACCTACAGATTGCAAAGGCGTGGAAGGTCAAACCTAAGGAGCAGAGCCTGATCCGCATGATTTTGGTGCTACTCGCCGAGCACGAATTGAACGCTTCGAGTTTTGTGGTTCGTTGCGTTGCTTCGACTGGCGCTTCATGTGTCGATGCAATTACTGCTGGGCTAGGGGCGTTGAGCGGACCAAGGCACGGCGGTGGTAGCGCAGCAGTGCGAGAATTGCTGCTGTCGATAGAACAAAGTCCACGATTGCAGGATAAGAAAATTGCGGAGTTTATGTCCAAAAATGTCGATCTTCTCGGCTTTGGACATCCGCTGTATGCCGATGGTGATCCACGCGCTAGGAAATTGTTCGAGGCTCTAGCTGAAATTTCGCAAACAAAAGAACGACTTCATCAGGGGCTTGAGGTAATAGGTAAGATTGCTACCCAGTGTGGGCATCAGCCAAATCTAGATGCAGCTCTCGCGCTGACTGTTTGGTCATTGAATTGGCCTTCAGAGGCGGCGGCAATTTTATTTATGCTCGGGCGTAGTGTTGGTTGGATTGCACATTTCTTGGAACAGAGTCAAACTGATGCCATGATAAGACCTCGTTCACGCTATGTCGGGAACTATTTGGATAATGTGAAGTAGGGAGTGTGTCGATGGAAATGAAACGCATCAACGCAGGAAAGTTACGCGCCATAGGCTACGACGCGAAGGAGCGCATATTGCGCGTGGAACTTGATGATGGCAGTGCGATTGATTATAGCGGTGTCGGCAATGAAACTTGGCGCCGTTTTTCGACCGCGTCCTCGAGTGCGATGTGGAGCTTTTATCGCGATAACATCGAGGAGGAATTTCATGGCAAGCGTGGTCGTGCGACTTCGAACGCTGCAGCTAGCCGCGCTGCTTTGGATGCGTTGTTCGGTGGCACACCTAAAGACGTCGAATAAAATCATGCGAGCCTATAAAGCGCTCTATCAATGTGTACTCGGTCTGCTGTTCTGTTGCGCGTGTTTTGTTTCAGGAACGGTGCTAGCGCAGCAGAGCGCTTCGTTTGAGATCGCGAGCGAAGCGTCTTCTCCTTGGCTCATCACGGCCAAAGGCAAAGCAAGTTTTACACGGCAGCCACATGGTATTCTGATCGCCGTAGAAGCTTTAGATCTGCAATTGCAGGGCGATGATGCGACGCCGGTGATGATCACATCGCTTAAATTCTCAGGGCAAGAGCTTAATTTGCAAACGCAACAGCGCAGCGAACATGGCGCATCAGAGCGCATCTCTGTGCGTCAGAAGGTCGGACCCGGGCAGATCCTGCATGTCGAACCAAAACAAGCGGTATTCATGCCTTATCCCGGCTGGCATCAAAGTAATCCGCGCTATTACCTCAGTATCGAAATGGCGACGCCGCATGGTGTGGCCTTCGTTGATGTGCCCACGACCTTATCGCAGTACAGCTTTCCCTCCGACGTCTACGCCGATAAGGACAAGTTACAGCACTGGAAAAACGATGAGTCCGGATCGGTGTTGGGCAAGCTGGTATTCTTCGCCCCTATCTTGTTGATCGCATCATTTTTGCTACGATTGCGTCAGCGTTTTTATGGTCTTTTGCTTACTTTCGCAGCGGTGATCGTTTGGACGATAGGCGTGTTTCCTTGTCTACGCTGGGTTTATGCTCAAAGCTGGTCTCCGATATCCGCCCATATTGTCGATGTCGATGAAAGCAGTCATCAACCGAATGGTGATCGCTATCATTACTCGTATCAAGCTCATGTGAAGTTTGAATATGAGGTCGATGGCAGCAAGAAATTCGGCTATCAAAGCGATCTCGCTCTGCCGCAATTGCACACTTCCATATTCGAAGCGATCGATGCCAATCAAGAATGGCTGAACGCGCTGCAGTCGGGTCAGAGTGTGCAAGCTTGGGTCAATCCTTTGAACCATGATGATGTTGTGTTAGCGCGCCGGGTTCCTTGGTTCGCCGTATTGTTTGCCTTGTTGGGAAATTTATTTATCGCGTGGAGATGGCGACGTCTGCGAGAGGCCGGAAAACAGGGGTAAAAAAAGACCGCATCCGAAGATGCGGTTAAGAACTGCGGTGGGTTATAAGTATCTTTAGAACTCGTAGCGAGCGTGCAAGGTCACGCGTCGTGGATCAGTGAATCCGGTCGGGCGTAAGTAGTTGGGATTGAGCTGATTGCCGCTTGGACTATTGCTCGTATCACGGCTGTAGTCGCGCACTTGATTGACGTCGATCACGGTATGCGTATTGAAGAGATTGAAAATCTTCGCTTGCACAGTAATCGTCTTCTTGTTCGCCAACTTGATGTTGTAGGACATGTCGAGATTCAATGTGGTGGACCACGGTAAGGTGATGCCATTACCACGGTGCCCCAGAACACTGACGCCCTGATCATTCAAACAGTAGTAGCTTGAAGCACCGGTGTAACCGCCGGAACCACCCTGAGTTGTGCCGTTCGGCCCGTAGTAATCGGGTACCGAAGTGGGTACAAAGCCGATGCAACTAGTGCGACGGCCAGAGCTAATGTTGGCAACCAAACCGACCTGGAACTGATCATTGATCGCATAGTTGCCGAACAATTTAATCTGATGGGTACGGTCATTTGGTGTACGGCCATAAGCGCCATCGGTGAATGAACCGAAGTCAAAGTCTTGCGTTAAACCGGCGTCATCTTGTTGTAGATCCGATTGGATATAGCCTTCCGCTGTCCCCTTGCTTTGCGACAGCGTGTAAGAGCCGGAAGCACTCCATTTGCCGTCAAACGGGCGTTCAACCGACAGCTCTAAAGCTTTGTAAGTACGTGTGTATTTGGCGAGATTCAAATAGTTATTGGGAATCGTCACCGGCACCAACTTACCATCATTATTGACATCCACCTGCAAATGCAGGTCTCGGCCAGGATTAACAATCATGCAGGTCGCCAAGGTGTCGGGACTGAAGTTCTTGTAACCTTGGTCCTTAGCCCATTTGGTAATGCCGACCGATGAGCAATAGTCATCCATACCATTGCGAATATTGCGATACACCGACTTGACACCGAAGGTCAAATCTTTGCTCAATGCCTTTTGGAAACCGACGATGTATTCATCTTGCGACATAGGATTCAAATCGGTGTCGGCGATGGTTGCTGGATTTGGTGAACGTGGATTGCCAACGATAATTGCTTTGCCGATTTCTGGTCCGAGTGTCAGCGGTGCTAGGGTCTTAGGATCTTTGCCTGTGAAAGTGTAGTAGCGTCCTTCGGTATATTCCGAGGAACTCGCACGAATATTGGCGTTGGAGGCGACCGGGATGTAGTAACGTCCGAAATTACCATAGACTTTGAAGCTGGAATCACCATTGACATCCCATGCTGCACCTAAACGCGGGGCAAGCAGTTTGTCTTTCTTCACAAAGCTAATGTCATCGGCATTGCGATTGTCGAAGGACTCAGAACGTAGACCGCCATAGACCATCCAGTTCTTGGCGATCTTCCAACTATCCTCGACGTAAAACGCATCATTGGTTACCGTAAATGCGCCAGAAGTCGTTTGAAATTTCCGTACCCGAACATACGGTGTACCTGGGGCAGCGGCATTGGCAACGCCGTTGATCACACCATTGCTTTGCGTGATGTAGTAACGATAGTAGATACCACCACTATAGGTCGAACCTGCGTTGGTTGAGATGAAATCCTGCGCATCATAGCCAGCACGTATCGTGTGATCACCAATGTTATATTCAAGGTCGATACGTTTAGCCTTGCGTGTATCTGAATCGTCAGGTGCTTTGGCATCGCGGATGGTAAAGTGCGCTGGATTCCAGCAACCATAGGCAGGTTGCCCGTTGTCGTAAATCGCTGGGCACTCGGCGCCGTATTCATTGGCATTGACGTATTTGCCGACCAAGTTGTAAGTGCGACCAATTTGCGCTGACAGGGTTAGATTGTCGGTCAAATAGCCAGTGTATTTGCCGATCAATAAATCACCGCCGAATTCACCGGTGCTGGAGCGACCTTCGCCAATATGCGTGGTCGCGTATTTATCTTTAAGGTCTAAATTGTCCCAGTTTTGGTAACGCTGTTTTGTTTTATTGTTGATGCCTGTAAACTCGAGACGATGATTCTCGCTTAACTGCCAATCGCGTTTCAAAAGTCAATGTGGTGAGTGATCAGAGCCTGCATTGCTGCCCGAACCGCCATAGCCC
>CAYWNE010000047.1:0-24413 GCA_964459555.1 uncultured Burkholderiaceae bacterium
AAAGCCTTTAGGCGTTATGGTAATTATGGGTACGGCGGATCAGGTTGTAGCGCAGGCAGGTAAGAGCGAGGCCTATTTGTCTGCAGAGGCGAGTTATGAGTATTGGATTCAATCAAATACGGGGAAAGGCAGGGAGTCAGCCTATGAATCATCGCGTGTGTTAGACCATGACGCGAAGGACCAAACACAAACTAAAGTACTTGAGTACCAATTGGGAAATCAAAGTGTTAGCTTTGTCAGCGTGCAAGACGGTGGGCATACATGGCCAGGTGCCGATGCCTTCAATATTGGATTGCCATTGGGTAAGACATCAAATGACTTTGATGTGAATACGCTGATGTGGCAATTTTTTCAGAAACATCGTCGATGAAGTTTTAGGGAAATAACGGATAGCGATCTCATATCAAATGTCGAGGCGCCATATTGTGTTTCTGAAATACGATGTGGCGTGACTACACCTTTCATTCTCTAGGAGTCAGTGCTTCGAAACATTTATTTGTTGTTTGACTTTAAGAAGGTAATGCTGCAAGAACGGAGTAATCACTCCTTTTACTTGGTGGCGAAAGAGGGGCGCAACTCAAGTCGGTTCGCGATAGTCATCACCCAAAACAATCTTGGCATTGGCGTGGCTCACGTGCTTGAAGAAAGGAGGGCCATCTTGATTGGAGACGAACATGAAGTTTTCACAATGCTGATTGATCGCGAAGATGGTGATTGAATACGAGGAAACGCGTCTTTGCTCGTACACGATATCTTCTTTGGAGCGAATGATCTCGGCCTCAGAGCCGATAAAATTAAAAATAGCTGTTGTGGATTGTGTTCGATAGGATCGGAATTGTTCGATGGCTTGTTTCTGAAACACTTCTAAACCCTTGATTTGGCGCCTCTCGGAAGCAAACTCGACTGCCAGCCAAAGGAAGCTGGCGAATATGATGAGGCTTAAAAAATCTGTCATAGAAAGGTTTGGCGTTAGTCTTGCTGACTGCGTGGTTTCACGAGCTTTTTTTTGTGTCGCTATTCTCGCTTTAAAGATGGATGCATGCAACGGTAAAATTGATGAAGTAACCTGGCATGAGAAATTCAACTGAAGAATATGATCGGGACCAGCAAGTTGCACGTAGGTGATAGGAATCTCCACATAGTCGATTGTAGTTAACATTGGCGGCTGCTTCGTGTAGAGTCAACGCGCAATGGTTGTTGAAAGCAGACTTCAAATTATTTAAGAGAGGCTACCGATGAAATTTCTGTTCTCACTCTGTTTATTCCTGATGTTGCAATCAGTCGGCTTTGCACAGAATCTACAAACTTTAAAGTGGTTAGAAGGGCGATGGACCAGTCCGGTAAAAGACGGAGTTATCGAGGAGCATTGGTCTTTGCAGGGTCATTCGCTGTTAGGTGTTTCACGTACCATGTCTGGGCCTCAAAGCAAAGCGCTTGAGTTACTGATGCTCGAAGAGATTGAAGGTAAGACCATCATGCGTTTGCGCTTCTTTGGTCCCGCAATGGAAAAAGCACTCCGAGGCAAAGATGAGCCCTTGCGTCTGGCATTGGTTGAAGCGGATGAACAGCATTTCGTCTGCATGGGAATCGGGAGCGAAGAGGGAACTCGCCTAGAGTACCGCATTTTGACGCCAAATTCCATGCGCGCGGAAATTAGTAAAATGCGAGATGGTAAATTGGTCTTCAGTGAGCAGTTTGAGTTTTCACGGAGATAGCATTTTGCCAGACGTTTCATGTCTTGGCGTTTCTGAATTGGATTGACTTGTCCAATCGAAGTCGACACCCCAAAATCAATGAGCCCTCGTAGTGGTTCCAGAAAAGACGCCCTTGTGGTAGAAGACGTTAGCGCGATTCTCAGGAAACCTTAACGTAGCTCGTCTAATGGGGGCAACTGGGCAGCTGGGCAAGCCTTAAGAACGGCGACGCTCATCCTCAAAGCCTACCCAGCTAATGCAGCCTAGTCTTGATGTTTGCCATGCGTATGCTGAGCGGCGTCAACCGGCACTTCATTGCCCTTAGCACCTTCGAAGAACCATGGCTGGCGTTTTTTACTCCGCAAACCAACTTCATTCATGGTAGCACTATCAAACAAACGACCATTGATCATCACTTGGCTGACTTTATCGCTATCGCGAATATCTTTGACCGGGTTGCCATCAATGATGATCAAATCAGCCAGTTTGCCAGTTTCGAGCGAGCCTATGTCTTTATCCAAGCCCAAGTAGCGCGCACCATTGAGTGTGCCCGCACGCAAAGCTTCCAGCGGTGTCATGCCGCCTTTCACCATGGTCCACAATTCCCAGTGCGCGCCCAAACCTTCACGTTGACCATGCGCGCCGAGATTGACTGGCACGCCGGCTTTTTGCAGTTGGTTCGCACCCTCGGCAATTCGGAATACGTTGAAGTCTTCGTCTGGTGCCGTTTCACGACGCACGGAACGCGGTTCCAATACGCTGCGCGGTACATACTTGCTCAATAGTGGATGACGCCAAACATCGGTACGTGCATACCAATAGTGTTCACCATCCAAACCGCCGTAGCCGACCACGAAGGTTGGGGTGTAGCCGACTTTGGTTTGCGACCACAATTGCTTCACGTCGTCATAGACTTTAGGTACAGGCAAAGAGTGTTCGATGCCGGTGTGCCCATCGACCACCATATTCATATTGTGTTGGAACAAAGAACCACCTTCAGGCACTACCATCATGCCGGTTTGGCGCGCTGCTTCCAAAATCTGTTGACGTTGTTCGCGACGTGGTTGGTTATAGCTCTTTACAGAAATTGCACCAGCAGCCTTCATGCGCTTCAAGTGCGTCAAAGCATCGTCGAGATTGTTCACGACTGCGCTAAAGTTACCTTTCGCACCGTACAAAATAGTACCTGTCGAATAGATACGAGGGCCCACGATTTGCCCTGCCTTTTGCAATTCGGCTTGAGTAAAGATTTCCGCAGTATCGTTCGATGGATCGTGAATCGTCGTCACGCCAAGCGCCAAAGATGCGTAGTTAATCCAGCTTTGTTGTGGGATGATGCCTTGCTCACCCATGCCACCGTGCCAGTGCACATCGACCAAGCCCGGGATCACGGTTTTACCTTTGGCATCGATCACTTTTGCATCTTTAGGGACAGCGATTTCATTCGCTGCACCGATG
Organism: uncultured Burkholderiaceae bacterium; assembly: GCA_964459555.1. Classification (GTDB taxonomy): domain Bacteria; phylum Pseudomonadota; class Gammaproteobacteria; order Burkholderiales; family Burkholderiaceae_D; genus Undibacterium. The sequence continues at coordinate 3,153 of CAYWNE010000047.1, forward strand.
GCTTTAATGCGATTGTTTTGGATCACAATCCGACCATTTTCGATCACTTCATCACCCCGCATGGTAGCGATGCGGGCGCCATCGATCACTTGTACACCTTCCGGCACATCGGTCTTTTGTGTGAAGCCAATTGCTACGCCATTTTCGCTGAACTTCGGCAACTCTTTTGGTGCGCCCGGCACGAAGCTAAATGCATCTTTCAACTCACGCGTGAATAATTCATTGCCGAGGCTGAAGTGAATTTTTTTGCTGTCGGCAGACCAATGTAAATACTGACCGGCATTCACGTCCAACTGTTTGACCGGCAGTGAATCCATACGCTGGCTAATCGTCACCGCTTTGCCTGCTTTCGGCAAGGGAGTCACGTAAGCATGATAGCGCTCAACAAAGGCCAACCATTCACCATCAGGAGATAAGGCAAATTCAGTGGCGAATTCACTTTTCGCAACCGGTGTTTCTTTGCGCGCTTCTAGGTCGATCTTAATTAAGGAAGTCGTCCAATCGACTTCACTCGTGTATTGAGTACGAGTGACGTAGACACTGTCGTTGTCTTTACCAAATTGCGGGGCGCCGCCATCTTCAGCGATCAAACGCGGTGCTGACTTGCCGTCACTGGCAACCAAATACACGCCAGTGTCGAGCCCGTACCATGGCGTCGTTAGATAGCCACCGCCTGATTTGACGAAGACTACGTTTTTGCCATCAGGAGAGAAGCGTGGGCGCGAGTATTTACCTTGCTTCGTCGTTAGGCGCGTCTCTTTACCACTGGCTACATCCAAAACTCTCACACTGCCGGTTTCTTGGTCATTCCACGTGGTGTACACCAATTGTTTGCCGTCACGCGAGAAGCTTGGGAAGAATTCAAAATGCTGCTCTTGTTTGGTCAGGCGACGTACTTTACCGTCGTTAAGATCTTTCACATACAAGTAGCCCAAAGCGGAATACACGACCTTATCGCCTGTTGGCGAAACATTGACCCAGCGCAGTTGTTGAACGCTGAAATTGTCCGGCGCGACCTCATGCGTAAAACGCAAAGCTTCGCGTACTTCGCGCGTATCTTTGACGTGGAAAGGAATCTCTTGCGCTTGCTTAGCGCTATCCTTAGCGAAGGGATCAACCCGCCAAATCTTACCTTGCGCCCACACTACAATCTCTTTGCTACCGGGCATCCACGCAAACGATGGATACACACCATGAATCGCCCACGCTTCTTGCATATCGCGCTCTAGACCTTGCCATACAGGGAATTCCTGACCACTCTGCAAGTCTTTTAAGAACAAGCTCGATTGATTGCGAATGCGACGAACGAAAGCGAGGTATTTACCGTCTGGCGAAGGCGTAGGGCGCACCGCACCACCTGGGCCACTGACAAAGGCTTTGACTTTGCCATCGTTCAAATCACGGCGGAAGATTTGATAGATCTGGTTGTTCGAATCTTTGTTGTACTCAAAGCTGCTACCGCCTGTTGTGTCTTGTGAATAGTAGACGTAACGTCCATCGGGAGAGAAGGCAGGTTCGCCTAAATCTTTTTGCCAGTTCGGTTTTTCATTCAACTGCACACCGGCACCACCATTGATGTGATACAGCCAGATTTCACCAGAACCCAAAGAGCGTGTTCCCGAGTAGTGCTTACGCGCAGCGAAGTATTGGCCGTTTGGATGCCAGACCGGATTATTCAATAAACGAAAATCTTCTTTGGTCAGCGCTTTCGCATCGCTACCGTCGACATTCATGACCCAGATATTGTCACCACCGCCGGCGTCAGACATATAGAGAATTTTCTTACCATCAGGCGAGAAGCGCGCTTGCATCTCCCACGCCATGCTGTGTGTCAAAGGCTTGGCTTCACCACCAGCGATCGGCAGCAAATACAGGTCGCCCAATAAATCAAACACGATGTGTTGGCCATCGGGGCTGACGTCGACACTCATCCAAGTCCCGCTGCGGGTATCAATGTTGGCTTGGCTGGCCTTGCCTGGCGCTTGATTGACATCCCATTTCTTGGGTTTGTCTTTGTTTTCAGCGGCGGTTTGTGCGTGGCTGATCTGAGACAGGCTGAGACCAAACACGCTCGCTAAAGCAAGCAGCATGGCGCGATGTTTAAACTTCATGGGGGCTCCTAATGATTGATTGTTTTTCTTAATTGCTTGATTGGTGAAGATAAAGGCTTAGAGGCTAGATTAAAAACAAGTTTCTATGGTGGTGCATGTTAGCTCCTTTGGAGGTGAATCGCACTGAAAAGTTCCGATTCGTTGACCTTCCTCTTTGTGAAGCTTGAATTCGAATTCGACTTACAGAAGCACTATTTTTTAGAAGGTGGGGATGGAATCATAGATTGCGTCCAGTAGGCCGAAAACGATAATGATTAACATGTAAAAAAATAACTGTTTTATTGCAAATTTTATGAGGCTATACTGTTAGCTTAAACAAGTTCGCCAAATCGAAGTTATGCAGGGTTTCTGTCTGGTTCACTACAGTGAAAGGATCAAAAAAATGCAAACGCATGTGCCTCTTCATCATGAGCAATCCCGAATGCTACAAACATCAAGATCCGTCGAGCTGAAAAATGATCAAATAGCGCAAATGCCGGATACCCGAAACGGCCAATTGGCGCAGCGACGTATGCAAGCTTTAGCGAATGTAAGTCCAATGTCGGCACAGCTGAAAATTCTTCAGGCGAAAATGCAAGGAGACGCTGATGTCACGCAACGCGTTGAGGAAGAAGAACCGCTGCAGGGGAAGTTTGAAACAGTTCAATGCGTTGAGGAAGAAGAGCCATTGCAAGGTAAATTCGAAGCAGTTCAACGCAAGTCGAATAATACAGGCCTCCCAGACCAACTCAAGTCAGGCATAGAGTCGATGTCTGGCATGAGTATGGACCACGTCAAAGTCCATTACAACTCCGATAAGCCGGCTCAGCTCAACGCCCATGCCTACGCCCAGGGGAGCGAGATTCATGTCGCTCCAGGTCAGGAACAACATCTTCCTCATGAGGCTTGGCATGTTGTTCAGCAGGCTCAAGGTCGTGTAAAGCCGACTATGCAGATGAAAACAGGCACTCCAGTCAATGATGACGTTGGGCTTGAAACAGAAGCAGATGTGATGGGCGCGAAGGCGATGGGAATTGGAGCAACACAGTTGAAGGAGATGGCGTATAAGTCATCTCCTTTAAGTATGATGATGAATCCAACAGTTGGTTCAACGAGCTACGTCCAACGCAAAACGGATATTCATCATACTACTCAAGACTTTAAGTATGTGCCAGTTGACAAACTCGGGCAGACATCGCCTTCGAAAGTGACTGAGAAGGTTGGTTCGACCATGGAAGCTTGGCTAGACCCAACTGATCCTGTGGTGGGTACAGCTCCGGGAGATGATCATACTGAAATGATGACTTCGCTGAAAACGCGATATAACTTGAAAGCGCATCAGTTGGTCAAAGGGCACCTGCTCAATCATGATCTAGGCGGTTATGGGGTCGGGGAGAATCTTTTTCCAATTACCAAACAGGCAAATGGTGAGCATTTAGCTTATGCAGAATACGAAGTAAAAAATGCTCTAATTAATGCAAAATCTCATCCGACGTTAGATGGGGTTTATTACTGGGTAAGCGCTATCGGTGAACTTGATGACGAGACTTTCGGACGGCCTTCCCACTTCCAATGCCAAGCGAATCTGGTCGAAGATATCAAAGGTAAGCGAAAAATCAGACAGAAAGTGTTGGCTGTTACGATTACTTCAAATGTAGATTCTCCGTCTGGAAAGTTTGATGAGCATTATGATGATGAGACTGGAGATCTACTTGAGTCAAGCAAAAATCCAGGCGCACTCTCAACTTGGGCGCATAAGGGTAAGGGCGCCAACCCCAGCGACTATGGCCATAACACCTTTAGACAAGAACAAGGAATGGATGGCAGCACGGAAACGAGGATCAAAGTGAATTAAACGATCGCAGAAAACCAATCCTTATTTTTCTGTGTTGAACAAGGCACGTTGTCGCTTGTCGGCCATCTTTCTTGTCTCACCTCTGCGCGCACTCGCACGGCCATCTCGTTCATGCTAAGTCGCTGCTGTGATCTAAGCTACGGTGCGGAGCGTGCAAATCGGAGTTGATTGGACTTACTCAACTAGTCGATCGAAATCCGGATGCTGTTGTAGCTGTTGTAGCCTAATTTGAATCGCATCTAGTATTCTATGCACCGGTAGGAGGTCGTCTGCAAATCCAGGTTCTTCTTTGGTGTATCGAATCTCATTACCTGACAGTAAAGCGCGAACCATTTTTTCAACGCTTGCGAAGTGTGTAATCATATGTTGTTTCTTAACTGTGGTGCTCTTGCCTCCTAATGCGAGGTATGCGGCAACATAAGCAGTTGCGAGCCGAGATGCACCTGCTAGGGATTGTGCTTGAACAATGTATTGATCTTCAATCGACACCTTGTCATTGACTTTGGCCTGCGAATCTTGAGGTTTGCCCAAGATGGAATCTTTGTCGTAAGTTTTATTGCTGTCGAGTTTCAAGCGGGCGCCACCGGCGTCAACCCCGGTAGGTACTGATGCGAGTGGATCATAGTGAATGTCTTGGCCTCCATTTTTGTGTTTTAACACACGGTCGTAAAGCGCTCGGCCTTCCGAGGTACCATCTCCCCAAACATTTTTCTTGGGCCCAATGGAATCACGCACCTCTTTGTATAGGCTTGCCTTGATCAAGAAGTTAGGTTCTGTTGGATAAGTCATTGATGGTGCTACTGAATGAACAGCTTGCCGAATCGCTAAATCAATGACATTCGAGCGAATGGTGTGTTCGTAGTCTTTTCCCGAATAGGCTTCGGGGTTTGCTAGCAAGTTGTAGCCGCCGATTATCATGTCGTGACTTCCGGTCGTCTCAATAATTTCATCATACGCATCAAGGACTTTCTTCCATTGACCTTCTTCTTCGCCTTGTTTCAGAGTTTCGAAATCTGGCGCGTCGGCATCTAAGGAATGAATATAGACGGGCTTGGCGTTATTGGCTTCTAGTCGCCCTTGAACTTGGTCACCTTTCTCTCCGACGAGACTACGCAACATCCCATAAGGAATGCCGGCACTCTTTCTGAGGTTGCGAAATTGAGTGAGTACTTCTTCTCTGGTGGCGTTGTGATCCTCGTCATTCTTTTTCCAACTGATCGGCTGACCACCAAAGAAACCGGTTTCAATCATCGTGCGAATATCAGCGGTCGTTCTCTTGCCTGGGAGCCCCCCTTCCTTGAAGGAGTAGCCCCATGTGAATCCAATCGCGTTGGTTGAGGCCTTGTCTTTCGTTGTATCAAAAGATCCTTGGGCTTTTCCAGCAACATCTTGCGCAATTTTGGTGTGTTCTGCCACATCAAAATCAGCGAATTTGTTGATGCCGAAATTGACGCCGATACGAGATTTCCTTGTTGTTGCATCCCAATCCTGAGTGCCTTCAATGTATTTATTGGCCAAGGAAGCGGCATTTTTTTCTCCAGAATACACGATAGCTTCACCTAAATAACCTGGCTTGGCTTTAACCATCGTGGTGCCGATCAATGCTTCCGCTTCTTTCTCAATGCTGATATTTTGTTTTAGATCAGAAGTATCGTCAGAGATCTGAATGTCCCTAATGTAGACATGGGCGGCTCTTTGTGTTGACTGATAAGAATTGTCGGTAAAATCATATAGCCAGATGTCACTTGTACTCAATTCCTGAATTCGTTGAAGACTATGTTTTTCTGGGCCCAAGATCTTGATATAAGAACCGAGGAATGAACTATATCTTGGCTTATATAGGTTTTCAACACCGACCTCGGCGTCGCTAGCGTACTGTCTTTGGACAATGTGCGTGGGGCTGTTTGTCGATCGTTGTTGAAGAATTGATGAAGGCGGCATTTGAAGCGCTTTTGCCCCCATAACATCGGCTTCAGCCTCAAGTTCACTATCATCGTTGACGGGAACACCAGACTTCATTTGCAAGTTTGGTTTGACGCGCCCCTGAGCTTGTTGAACTACATGCCAAGCTTCGTGAGGCAGGTGTTTTTCTTGGCCCGGCGCGATATGAATATCGTTGCCTTGGGCATATGCGTGCGCATGGAGCTGTGCTGGTTGAGAGGAATTGTAATGAACTCTGACATGATCCAAACTCAAACCAGAAAGAGACTCGATGCCGGACTTAAGTTTGTCGGGAAGACCAGTATTGTTCTCTCGAGCCGTATGTTCGCCATTCAGCTTCGTTTCTCGGTGTGCGACTGGCTCGGTTTGTTTTTCTTGTAAAACCTCCTCATTTTCGAGGCACTGAATAATCGGCGCTTTCATCACTGCATTAATATTTGCTAGCTGCGAGGTACGCGAGCTTTCGTGAGCCATTCGCTGCGTTGTTTTCGCAAGTGAGTTTTTGGTACTGTTGTTTGCTAGGTTTTGTACGCGGCGTTGCGTAGTTGCTTGCAGGCGTGAGTCTTCGCGAGTTAGAGCACTATTTAACTCGCCTTGCTCATGCGGGCTTTGTAACTGTTCGGTGTTTCTCGATGAGGTTTCTGTTTTCGCTTGTTGCATTGATGCTGATGAACTCATATATCACCTCACATTTGGTCAGTTACTACCTCAAGAAGGACTCATTTTAGCGATAAACATAATTAAAAGGAAAGAACCTAAAGGAAGATAATAAGGAAATATGACGAGATGAATTCTTTGTTGTAAAACTAAGTATAGCGTGTGGCTCACTGAAGAATTTGTCGCTACAGCGCAAGCCACGATTGGTGGCGGCGTGAAAACTGGAAGTCCCCCTTTCTGTTGAAAGAAGGGGGCGATTGATTTCTTGCGTTAAATCGCGGCTGACTGATAGAGGGGGTGGAGAACTTAACCGCCTATCGTCATCTGCATCGTTACAAAGTCGAAAGTAACCGAGCTATCTCTAAAAAACAAATCTGAGACAGTTCCACCAATTTTGAATGGAAAGATCAAACGATAAGGATCGCCTTGCGGCGTGAAGAAGCCTTTGACAGCAAGCTTCTTGTACAAACCAATTGAGACGTCAGCACGAAATGGAATCAAGTCGACTTCGCCAGCAGGGGTAATCCCCTTCGTTGAATTCGTTCGATCTAGGTGAACTTTCGCAGTTTCGATTTGGTCGGTTGACAATTGTATGCCCATACCTGCGCCTCCAGAATCGATGTGCATCAGAGTCGGCTGGTGGCCATTAATGGCTGCCTCGGCAACAATAAAATGAGTTCCAATCAACCACATTTGAGTCGAAATTGCTCCACGAGCTTTGGCGTCTCGCTGAAACTCCGCAGAGGCTGATTTGGGGCGCAATAGCAGTTGTTGCCCAGCATAGTCTATCGTTGTAAGGAAGTTGTAGAATATCGCTGTTCCTAATGTACCGCTGATTTTTGTATGAGGAAACATGTTCTCTGCGCGGCTCGGGATTATGTCTGCTCTGACGTTTGAGATGGTGAGTGACCCTAACATCAAATTCGAAATGATCGTAGATTGAACTTGGCTGCGCATGCCGCCCCCAAAGATAGCTTCTCCACTGTTTTCGCTTGCACTTAGGCCCGCGGATTGTGCAAAAGCAGGATCGATCAAGATGGTCGGTGCGCCAGTGTCAATCACGAAGTTTCCCTTTACTCCATTTACGGTGAGTTCAACGACTGGTAGAGGTTCATTCGTAACAAATGGTAGCGAGATAGACGAGTGATTTTTATCAAATTGAAACTCACCACTGTTGTTGCGTCGCTGTGAAAGAATTGGGCGATACCTCTTGATTGTTGTGCTCTCTGGCGCTAGGTACGAGAGTTTCTCGATATACCCCTCAGCGCTTTCTAAATTGTTGTCGTACATGGCAAGCGTAGTTAAGCGCTCTAAGGCATGGACGTTTCTTGGCTCGGCTTGCAGTTGGTTTGCGTAAGCGATTTGTGCTTCTGAAAAGCGTCCCGCAACGAACAAGTTGTCGGGGTTAGACAATTCGATTTTTCCTTGTGCTGTATTGGCAATCATTAAGAAAGCGCATGCTATGGAATAGCTCATGACGTAAATGAAAGTGCTGAACGGCTTAATGAAACGCATCTTTTACTCCTTTGTTGTTTGCAAAAAATCACGATATCAACTAAGCTACTCCAAATGCAAGATACGTTCCTGAGTAGAGCTTTTCGAGTTGATTCAAATCGCGTTGCCGCGGTGTTTTCGGACACCTTGCGTCGGCAATTGGTATTGCTTTTGAGCCAAAGAGCTCACTCAATAACCGAGTTGGCGAAGTTGACGGGAGTTGAACTGAAGCGCTTGCATTACCACGTAATCGCTTTAGAAGATTTAGGTTTGCTGCGAGTGAAAGAAGTGGTTAAGCGAGCGGGGCGCCCTGTCAAAAAGTATCGTGCTGTCGCAACAGCATTTTTTGTACCCACAGCATTGATGCGAAGTGGCCCAACAGAGCAATTGAGAACGGAGCTCTATGAACGATTGACTCAGCATCGTGATTTGTCGATGGAAGGAGTTCTATTTTATGAGGATGAAACTGGAAGACCAATAATGCGCGCTGTCCGCCTTGCGGATAATCGGCAATCAATGGGAGGGGAGCTTTGGTGGCAGCTGAATTTAAGTCCAAAGCAAGTCGCTTCACTACGAAAGGATATTGAAGACTGTGTTCGATCCTATCAAGAGCAAGATGCAAACGGAAAACCCTACTTGATGCATTTTGCCTTTATCGAACGAGAGTGAAATCTTCTTCTCAGCGACCATTATAGCGATAGGCGGTTGATGTCGATCTCAGTTCAGCCTGTGGCCACTTGTCTACTCAAAAAGTCAAACTACTGGTGGGGTAATATGCACACGATTTGTTGTCGGCTTATTTTTTTTCGTTCGCCTTGAAGTATCGCGTAAGGGCTAGAGCTTTTGGAAAAAGTGCCACAAGGAAACAACAGAGCAGAATTCAGAGAACTCTAAGAGCACGGAAGAAATGGCGACCCAAGCGAGCGAGGTAGCCAAAAAAAAAGGCGGGAAAGCGGTGACGGAATCAAACGAAGCGATGAAGCTGATTGCGGCGAAGATCGGCATCATTGACGATATCGCCTACTAAACCAATATGTTGGCGCTCAATGCCGCCATCGAAGCGGCGCGGGCGGGGGGGGCATGGAAAAGGCTTTGCCGTCGTAGCGAGTGAAGTGCGGAAGTTAGCCGAACGTAGCCAGACCGCAGCCCAAGAGATTAACGAGCTGGCCGGTAACTCTTTGAAGATTTCTGATCTCGCAGGCAGGTATCTGTTGGAAATGTTACCTACGATAGGAAAGACTTCTGATCTTGTTCAAGAAATTACTGCGGCTTCTTCAGAGCAAGCGCAAGGAATCATGGAGATCAGCACCGCGATGGAGCAGTTGAATCAAACCACACAACAAAACGCTTCCGCGTCCGAAGAGCTCGCGGCGACGGCAGAGGAATTGCAAGATCAATCCGAGCATATGCAGAAGCTGATGGGATATTTCAAGCTCGCCCAGTAAACCGCATGGCACAATGAGTGATCTTGCCTGCAGGCTCGGAAAATGGTTTGTAAGACCGAGCTTGAAAGCGAAACTCTTGAACTCTTTTGAAGATAATTCGGCTTGAATAGCCGGCAAGTCACATTGCTACCGCACTGCAGCCTAAGCTTGCGATCCACAAAAGCGGATGGAACGAATGCGCTGTGTTACGCTCTAAGTCGTTTTATTCTTTATTTTCGACTTTCGCATAGAGGTACCGCATGAAACCCCATTCGCATCTCAAAGCTACAAGCATCTGTATCGCTCTTGGAATTGCATCAAGCATTGGAATTCCAATGCAAAGCGCTTGGGCATCAAACTCAGATCTGCATGAAGTTGCTTCGCCCAGTAAACTCGCAGCACAAGAGCTCGCACGTTGGCAAGCGACGGCGAAGCGCGTCACGATCTCACGTGACAAATGGGGTATTCCACATATCGAGGGCAAGTCTGATGCCGATGCGGTGTTTGGTATGTTGTACGCGCAAGCGGAAGATGATTTCAAACGTATCGAACTCAATTACATCAATGCCATGGGGCGCTTGGCGGAAGTGGAAGGAGAGGGCGAGATCTGGCGGGACTTGCGTATGAAGCTATTCATCCAGCCTGTAGATCTGAAGCAGCAATACAAGAAAAGTCCAGAATGGCTGAAACAATTGATGAACAGTTTTGCCGATGGTTTGAACTATTATTTGTACACGCATCCTGAGGTAAAACCGAAGCTCATCACGCGCTTTGAACCCTGGATGGCCTTGGCTTTTAGTGAAGGCAGTATTGGTGGCGATATTGAATCCGTGAATCTCACACAACTCGAAGCCTTCTACGGTAAACGTCCAGAGTTAGCCATGCTGGTGGAACCAGCGGGTTTGCCTGAACCACGAGGTTCAAATGGCTTTGCCATTGCGCCCGAGCTCAGCAGCAATGGTCAAGCGATGTTGATGATTAATCCCCACACCTCGTTTTACTTCCGTCCCGAAATCCACGTTAAGAGCGCGCAGGGGCTCAATGCATATGGTGCGGTGACCTGGGGGCAGTTCTTTATCTACCAAGGCTTCAATCAAAACAATGGTTGGATGCATACCTCGAATGCGGCCGATGTGATCGATGAATTTTTATTGACCGTCACCGAAAAAGACGGGCAATACTTCTATTTTTACGATGGCAAGCAAATGCCTCTGAAAGCGACTGAACACGTCCTACCTTACAAAACCAAAGATGGCATGGCCACCCGCAAGATCACAACTTACGCCAGCCATCACGGGCCAGTAGTGCGTGCGCTTGATGGTAAGTGGGTGGCGGTGAGTTTGATGAACACCCCGATGGCAGCGCTGATGCAATCCTTCTTGCGCACCAAAACCAAAGACTACGCCAGCTTTAGCAAAGTGATGGAGTTGCGCGCTAACTCATCGAACAACACGGTTTACGCCGACAAGCATGGCACCATCGCATACTTCCACGGTAATTTTGTGCCCCGTCGTAATCCACAACTCGATTACAAACAACCTGTCGACGGTAGCAGCAAAGCCAGCGATTGGCAGGGTCTACACACACTGAAAGAAATCATTACGCTGCACAATCCAAAGAATGGTTGGATTCAGAATACCAACAACTGGCCATTTGCCGCAGCTGGTGATTACAGTCCACGCTTGCAAGACTATCCGGCCTATATGTGGGACAAACCAGAAAACGCACGTGGTATTCATGCTGTGAAACTTTTGAAAAAAGCGAACAACTTAAACTTGGATAGTCTGATCGCTTTAGCGTATGACAGCGAACTCACAGCCTTCGAAACCATGTTGCCGCCTTTGTTCGCCGCTTACGATGCCAATCCAAAGTCAGAACTGGCCGAACAAATCGCCAGCCTCCGTGCTTGGGATTTGCGAACAGGCGTCGATTCCAAGCCCACATCCTTAGCGATCTTCTGGGCGCAGGATCTCATCAAACACCACGCAGCAGAAGCGCGTAACAAGAGAATTGAGTTCATCGATTACGTAGCTAAAATTTCTCCAACGGACTTGTTAGCGGCGCTCGAAAGAGCGAGCCAAAAACTGCAAGCAGATTTTGGAACATGGCAAACGCCTTGGGGTGAAATCAATCGCTTCCAACGTCTATCTGGTGAGATCGGCGCAGGCTTCGACGATAGCAAACCTAGTCTGCCAGTCGGATTCGCCTCCGGCAATTTTGGTGCTTTGGCCTCCTACGCCATGACCGCCAAACAAACCACCAAACGCCTGTATGGCGATCGTGGTAATAGCTTCGTTGCCGCCGTCTCCTTCGGCAAACGCGTGACGGCAAAGAGCATACTCGCGGGCGGCGAATCAAGTGACGTCAACTCCAAACATTTCCAAGATCAAGCGGAGATGTACACCAAGGGACAATTCAAAGATGTCTTGTTTTACCCTGAAGATATCGCCAAGAATTTGGAGCGGAAATATCGCCCGGGGCAGCGCTGATTGTAGGCACGATATGTAGGCACCATAAAGAGAAATCAGCTTTGAAAGCATGGCTTCCTCTTCTCCATGGTTCTCTGACTGGATCGCAGAAGGCGAACAATTTATTTTTACACGGGTAAAAATATATGCTATATTTACCCGGGTATTAATTATTGTCGCCTATTGCTCAACATGCGGTAGCGCGCCTTTTTCAGCGAAACACGTCAGGATCAACATGAAAAATTACACGGTATTTTCTGAGGGACGCATCCTCAAGTCAGGTGCATTGGAGAGTATTGCTTCCTACCTCAAAGAGCAGTGCGACGCGGAGAAATTATTCCAAGGCCAGTTCTTGGTGATCGATGACGATATTGGTGACGCAGTCGATCTCGATTTGAGCGGTAGCAAGGCCGCTGTGAAAGAGCGTTACAGCACGTCTGCTGTCGCGGTGAGCGAGGAGAAGCGGCCTGATAGCCGCTCGCGTGGTCGGCCGAAGTTGGGGGTCGTTTCAAAAGAAGTGACCTTGTTACCGCGCCATTGGGAATGGCTGGCACTGCAACCTGGTGGAGCATCGGTCGCGCTGCGTAGGCTCATCGATGAGGCGCGCAAGCAAAGTGGGAATGAAGATCAAATGCGCGTCATGCAAGAGCGGACCTACAAAGCCATGTCGCACATTGCGGCACATCTCCCCAACTATGAAGATGCACTGCGGGCATTGTTTGCCTTGGATCAGGCGAAATTCCTGCAAATGATTGAGACATGGCCAGTGGATTATCGGAATTACTTGATGAAGCTCGGTGGTTTGGTGTCTGCGTGAGGGGGGGGAGCGCGAGGCTGAATTTACCGACTGTCCGCGGACAGTTTTGGCCTGTCCGCCTAACTTGTCAGCGTTCTTAAGTGTTTGATTTATAAAGACCATGCAGATGGCATAGCTCTTGCTATGTTGTTTAGGTTTGGTATTTTGAATTGCTATTGTCATGAGGAAGTAGAAGAAATGTCTAGGATGGTCCGTGTTATTCGTAGTGTGATGGTTTTGCCTTTGGCACTGGTGATGGCGTCGAGCGCATGGAGTGCATCGAACAAAGTGAGTGCCTCATCGGATACTCAAATCCAAACCATGCTGAAACAGCGTATTGATGTTGACAAGAAAGGCGTGGGGATCATGGTGGGCATCGTGAACGCCCAAGGTCAACGCTATGTCGCGTACGGTAAGCCAAAGTTAGAAAGTCAAGCATCGCTCAAGCTCAACTCCGTGTTCGAGATTGGTTCGGTCACCAAAACCTTTACCGCACTTTTGCTTGCCGATATGGTGGTGAAAGGCGAAGTCAAACTCGATGATCCTATCGCCTTGTACTTGCCGAAAGAGGTTAAAGTCCCGCAGAGAAATGGTAAGCAAATTACCTTGCTCGATTTGGCGACGCATCGCGCTGGCTTCCCCCGCAATATCGATGGCTATCCGAAGCAACATCCAGTGCCGACCTACGCTGGCCTCACCGTCGCGGAAATGTATGACTATTTGTCGCGCTATCAATTGCCACGCGATATTGGTGAAGACGCCGAGTATTCCAACTTAGGCATGGGGCTGTTAGGGCATGTGCTTTCCTTACGTGCAGGCGAGTCATTCGAGACTTTGGTCAAAAAGCGCATCACCGATCCCTTGGGCATGAAGCAAACAGCAATCACCATGACGCCTGAAATGTTGGCTAACAACACGCAGGGATACAATAAGAATATGCAGCCAACCCAGCCGTTTGAAGCGCCGGTATTAGAGGGCGCAGGCGCATTGTATTCCACCATGAACGATATGATGATTTATGTAAAGGCGAATCTCGGGCTGAGTGTGACGCCGTTAGATAAAGCGATCAAACTCGTACATCAAATGAGTGACAAAACTTACGAGCAGAAGCTGGCTTGGGGCATGTGGACAGAAAACGGCACCGAATACACGAATCACAGCGGCACCACGTTTGGGTACAAAACCTATCTCGTCTTCGATATGAAAAATCAAAGAGCGGTGATTGTGATGGCCAACTGTGCCTTGACTGATGTTGATAAGATTGGCGACACGATTTTGATGCAGGGGGTGGATAGGCCTTAAGTGAAAACTGTCGACACGAAGGAATTTTGTCTGATCAGTTTTCTATGCCGAAGCTAATTTGACTGGCTCGCTCAAGTGAGACCCACGAACGAAGAAAATTGGTGGGTGTCATTCTTGAGATATGGACTCACCAGCCTAGTACCATTTGACTAGAAACTTGCGTGCTGCGAAGAGTTAAGCAGCTTTGGTTTGGGAAACGGATCGATCCAATCTTGCGAAGTCCACTGCAAATTGGAGATCACGTTTAATGCATAGAATGAATTCGTCTTTCGGCACCCAGTGTATCAGTGCGCTGGGTGCCTTTTCACTTAGTGGTGGCACGGTGTTAAAACTGAATTGGTGTATATCGTTTGCTGTCCTGAAGAATGGTGCGCACCGCTACATGACAAACTATAGTGCCCGACGATGTGATTTTTCTGCGCGTTCGAGTAGTAGGTGCGATACACAGAATGAGATGGCAATGCATAGGCTACCAGAGCCCAAGTGGCGCTTAGGAGGATGAGACCCATGCTTATGGGTTTTGATTTTCGAAATGTTGATTGATGTTTCATGTGGATCTCCGTGTAAGTAGATGATTAACGAGGTAAGAATAAAAATGTCTCGATTTGTTCAAAGGCGTTTTACGAGGATTAACGAGACAGATGCGCGTTCGAACCCGAGTCACTGCAATTTGCAGCGCCTATTTGCAAGGACGCCGACAGGCATAGTAGTTTTTGAGTGAAGCTGTGAACAATCAGGATTTATGCTCGCTGATCTCAGTAGTTACCCTAAATGGGATTTCGATTGAACTGTGTGAGCGTAGTTAGGGACGAAAAGACCTAGCGAGGTTGTGAAGGGCCTCGGTGATCTTTTTGCCGTACTCTAGAATGCATGATCGATGCTTCTTAACTGTAAAAACGAGAGTGAATCTGAATGACTGGAAAGTTGATTTTGGTATTGGCGGTAGCCGGTGCGGTAACGTGGTACGGCTTCATCGGTGGGAAAAGAGTCGATGAAGAAAAAGTGCAAATCATGTATCAAGACTATATGTCAGCCTTCGATCGCGGTGATGCGAAAGCGGCTTGTGACTATTTTCATGAAAAGTTAACGGGAGAGGTCCGTTATCAAACACGCGTGGTTCCAGCGCTGCAATCCATCACAAAAGCGCGGGCTTGCGTCGCAGTAGATGAGTTTCGAGATGCAAAACGCAAGTTAGAAGAGCAGGTCGGACACGAACTGTACACCAATCTGGGAATGACAATTCAGTCGATAAAAGTCGCGCCCGATAAGAAATCGGCAGAGGTCGAAGTCTTGCTGGAAATGCGTATTGGCACCGAGCAGGGCGCTTTACTCGACGCGCGTAGTACCCAGCGCGACGTGGTCAAGGCGAATTGGGGCAAACTCCAATGCGTCGAGTCGCATGCAGTGGTTCGTTATTATCAATGAGGTGAGCAATCTTTTTGGATCAATCTCAGTCGCCGCACACCATGTACTCGTCCACCTCTAACAAGTACCACTGACCATTCACATTCACAAAACTGATACGCATTGCGGGTTCTGGTTTTCTGGTTTCAGAGCCGATACGCACATGCCAAGCCTCCCATACGGCGAGATCCGGAATGCCATCGTGATTGAGGTCGATGCGATGTAGTTGGCCTTGGGTGAATTGCTCATGATGCTGAGGGTGGCTGCCTTGAAACTGCAAAGTTCGTGGCGCTGAGCTTTCGAGTGTGACATTGTTCTGTGTCAGCGGACTTTTGCTATAAAAACTGAGTATTGCCTTGTGAGCCTTGCGGCTAGCCTTGATGCTCTTAAGATTATTGTTTTCGCTAAAACGGAAGCCCTCGGTACAAGTGTCAGTCCAGATTGGCCATTTGGCAGGCGTCGCTTTCCAAGCTACAGCACCATCGCTATAGATGCGATGCAAATACACATTCTGGTTCAATTGCTGTTCGGTCTTACCAATATCCCAGGCGCCAACGAGTCTGGGACCACCGCTCTCGGTGTACGACCAAAACGGACCACTCAGCACTTTCAAAGAAAAGGGAATTTGAAATCCCGCACTTAATTGTTCGGCGTTGGCACGTGGTGGCATCAAACTCGAGATATCGGAAAATGCCGAAGCGCTGACCCTAGGCAAGGAAATTTGCTTGAGCATCAGCAAGGCGCCTTCATAAAACAATCGGTCATGCAGATTTCCCACTTCACTCGCCATGCTTGACGACAGCGTCGCTTGGGAATTGATAATTGTTTGAATGCCTTGCCACGCAATCAGTCGGTCACGAAGCAAGCTTGGGGCAGCCGTCAGACCGTTCGCCATCAATGCTTTCATGGCTTCGAATTCAGGGATAGTGAAGCGCTTCAAAGGCGGTCGTTTCTCCCACACAAAATTCGCGTCTATCGTTTCCAATTGTCTTTGTTTTGGTGAAAGCATGGTGCGATAGAAGAAGTCACCTGCATCGTTGAGTCTGGCAAAGCTAGGTTGCAGCCAAAATGACCGTGTGGCTGAATACTGCGGGTTAGGTAGCGTTTCAGGATATTTTCCAGCCTCGTTTTTGATATGAGTTGGACCGACCACTTCAATCGAGAGCGGCGCTTTGCCCAGAAAACGACACGAAACAAAACCCTGTGTGAGTTTGACCTCGTTTTCAGTGCTTGTGCTCTTGTTCCATTCGATCGCACAATATTCTTGCCCCGGTTTAGGTTCCGATTCCGTAGTCTGTATGGCGGTATTGACGACGAGTTGTGCAATGACCTCGGCATCGGCACGCGGTGCATTGCGAACATTGACCCATGAGCCCGAGATCCACGCCGTGTTCTTATTGCTTATCGCTGGAGACTGCGGCCTTGCCGACGATGCGGCATGCGAGGCGCAAAGTGGCGCAAACAAAAGCATGGCTAGGCATGCGGTCTTGAGATGGAGTGGGCGATGAGACTGAAGCAGCATAGTGGCTCAGTATTTCGAATCGATAGTAATGGCGCAGTTTAACCACGATTTTGTGCCAAGTCACGCGATGCAATAACAGAGCTCGAACCCCAAAGTACGGCGGATCACTAATGGTTGCAAATCTAAAATGCAAATGATTTTGGCACGACCAAAGCAAACCACGTAGGGCGGGTGCAACCCGCGCCGCCGGAAGGGTTGAAAAGCCGAGACGATTGAATGTTTGAGGTGAAGACCTCGAACCATCGATCGTTGAAGTGTTTTACAGTGCGGGTTGCACCCTCCCTACAAGTCTGAATTGTTAGGGCTAGTCTCTAAAACTATGCTTAGAAATCAAGCGCCAGATGCCATTGCACTCCAGCTTGTTGGGCTGCGAGGAGTGCGTTTTTGTAATCAGCCAAATCTTCTAACACGCGCCGGCTATTTTTGATGCGCTGGGGATCTTGCTGTAAGGCCGAGACTAAGGCGTCGATTGTTGCGATGCCGTCTGCCGGTAGAAACCACTTGGCACCGCCGTCAACTCCATCTTCCATTTCGATCTCTTCGCCAAGCATATCGGCAAATTCGTCCATTGCTTGGCCCATAAACGATTCCAAGTCCGCGACACCTAATTCATTGGCAAGCGCAGTCAATTCATCCATGGCTTTTGCGACCGATTTGCCGTCGATATCATCCGCTTCGAATTCCTCATCATCAAAAGCAAGGTAAAAGGCGACACCCATAGTTTATCCCTCCGTATGAAAGCGAAATATTGCTGTCAAGGACAAAAAAGCATCATGGCTGTCGGTGCAAGAACCAGTCGTAAGAAACATTCAACGAAGAATCGACTCATGTGAGAAAACACTCCTTGAACAAGGCGCCACGCGAATCTGAATATTTATTTTGTAAACCGCGAATCCAAACCGCCATTTCTCCCCACTAGTCATTTGAAGCGCATGAAAGAGACCTGCGCAAGCTTGCATCCTGCAGTTGCTTGCGCGGCGCTCTCTGAAATTTATTTGACCTTAAGGAGCTATGATGTCGAAATCCACTCGATTGCAGATCCATAGTCGCGTTCCGGTGACAAGCTGGCGCGATGTTCTTGGTGAGGTGCTGCAAGTGCCGCATCCTACTTTATGGACGCACTTGCAGTTTAGGCGCTTTGCACAGTGTCCGATTTGTAATCTGCATGTCCGCGAGTTTTTTAGAAACCATGAGAAAATCACGCGAGCAGGCATTCAAGAAGTGATCATCTTCCAATCAAAACGGGAGCAGCTGGTGGAGCAAAATGGGGAGCAACTGCAGTCGGGAAATATCCACCTTGTGGCCGATCCTACACGTCAGCTGTATCAAGTCTTTGGCGTGCACAAGTCCCTGCTGTCGGTGGCACATCCCGGCGCGTGGTGGTCGACGATGAAAGGAGTTGCCCAGTTTGGCATGCATTTGCCGAGCAGTTCTGAATCGATGTTTTGCATGCCAGCAGATTTCTTGGTGAATCCCGAAGGCGTGATCGTCGCCGCGCATTATGGTCGCCATGCTGATGATCAATGGTCGGTTGAAGAACTGCTTCAAAAACGGAGCGCCACATAATGAACCTTAACATGAGCCGCACGGCAGACATCGAACAGCTGATGCGCAAAGCGCAGACCGGAGAGCCGTTGGCGATCGCCGGTTTGCTGGAACATTGGTACCCCGATCTACGGCGCTACGCACAGCGCCACTGCCATGCCTCCTACGCCGAGGACGCCGTGCAAGAAACGCTGTTGGTGGTGACGCGTCGATTTAGCGCTTTGAGACAACTTAGCTCGGCAACAGCATGGATGTTCACGATCCTCAAGCGGCAGTGCTATGCGATGTTTCGGCAGTTTCATATCGATCTTCACGTCGAAGACGAAGCATGGGCGGCGATGATTGATGCCAAGCCCGCGACTGAATTGCGCCTCGATCTGATCGCTGCACTAGAATCTTTACCGCATCACTATCTGCAAGTGATCTTACTGCGAGATTTTGAAGACCTCACCATTACAGAAATGAGCGAGCAGCTCAAGGAGTCTGTTGCCACGGTTAAAAGCCGTTTGCATAGGGCGCGGCAGATGGTGCGGGAGTATTTGGCGGTGGAGGGGTAGGGGTAGGGAAACTACCTCCTTTGGTATGGGACCCGATTAGGAGGTGTACGGAAATAAACTCCTACTTCGAAAATATTCTCGCAATAGTCGATTTTGTGCAAATCTCAGAATGTCGGACGTGTCCCTTTCGTTTTGTACATTCTCCGAATGGTTGCACCAACTAAAGTTTTGGCATTTTACGTTGACCACATGCCGGTTGTGATCCAAGTTCATCTGTCAAGTTGAATAATTCACCCACGCTAAGCTGTATTTTAGTTTGGGTGTCACCTAGAATACCAATTCGTCTCCAGCTGTCATAAATGTAGACGTATCGTCCGGTTTTTTTCTGTAGTAGGATTTGTCCAGGTCTGTGAGGCATCTCTTTCATGCCATGCTTCTCTTTTATGGCTGTTGCTATCTTTAGAAGATCAGCGTCAGTGTATGGTTCTTTCGAGTTGATTATGAGGCTTTTGACGACAACGTCCTCACCCGCAGGCATATTTGCGACTGGGTAAAATGCCATGTGAATTTCGAAGCCACTGGGGCTCAAAGTCGTAACTGGTTGAATATTGAAGCTAGTACAGATCGGGCGCTTTACGTTTTCTAATTCTTTGAGTTGTGGAATAGATGTGTTCTTTATTGACTTTCGATCTTTTAGATACTTTGCAGCTGGTTCGCCGATACAGACAGTGTCGAAGCAAAAAGTCTTGTCGATTTCATCTTTAGCGAACGCTGCAGGAGTAATAATCGACAATTTCAAAAAGGCAATTAAGGTAGTTTTTTTCATAGATTTGTCCACTGTATGGCTAGAGCCGCTTCGCATAAGAGAGTTAAGAACTAGAAGGAAAGAAGTTTATACCAAAGTTCTTTCGACCCACTTCTTGTGTGGTCGTGTTGCAACGGCTATCAGTCTTAGAAGAGAGTCTTTCTCAAAAACGTTGAAAAATAAGCTGCGATAGAGTCTGTCAAATTCAAAGACTTTCGTTATGCACTTCGGTTAGGCGGGAGACGTCGTGATTTGTGAAATGGGTAGGTGTAATGTGCTTTGAATTTGAGGTGTATTTGTTTTTGAAATGTGCCAGTCTGGTTTCGAGCTGTGCAACCTCAAGAGTTGATCTTACTCCTCGTTCGAAATCACGATCTGACGTCTTTGATCAGTTTTGAAATTTGCTCGAAGCCATCGAAGTGGTTAGGAACATTCAGGGGGTCTGGCGAAATTCCACTGAAAATCATGGACTCAAATTTTTCGAATAATCTATCGTCACTTGATTTTTTTGATCTTTCCACGAACTCAGAATAGCCTTCAATAAAGGCGCACAAACTATGTCGAAGTTTAAGTTGCAGTAATTGTGTCTTTATCGAGTAGAAGTTGTGAAGGAAAATTCTGAAAAAATAGAGCGAGACTAACTCCGCAATGAGAAACGGCATAACGTAAGATAACGATGCAAGCTCTAATTTTAGTTCGATATTGAAATGTGATGTGACCAGCTTTGACAATGTTGGAAGTAATAGTAGAGTGATACCAAGTATGAACATCCAAATTACTTGAACTCGTTTTTCGGCGTTTTTTTCTTCAATCAGATTTGAAAATGCTTTCGCAAGCCCAACGAAATTTAGTTTCTCTGCTGATTCTTTCAAGTTATTTTCAAGCGCCTCCGCTCTCGCGTTCCAATAGGTTATCTTGCTATCCCAAGTTTGAATTTTTGCGTTGATTTCTTCGAGCTTTTCGATATTTTTTTGTACTGCATTTACGTGATCCTGCTTCAGGTTCTTCGCGGTTTGTGTCAATAGGTGTCTTGGCAGATTGAGTCTTAAAAAATCTATCCGCATTTTTTGTTCGGCATTGAACCTTGAGTTGTTCGAGTCGAAATAATTCGCCAGCCGTAAGTCTATTTCGGAGAAAGTTCCGTTTTTGAAAGAACGTTCCTTAACGATTACGTACGTAAAAAACGCCAACCAGAAAGTTTTCTCATCTGTAAATTCTGTTGTCGAGTTTATGCTTTTAACATGGTCAGCAAATGAACTGGCATGTATCTCAAGGAAATAAGTGCCATCGAATTGTTCTGATACGCTGCTTTTAACAGTGTTCAATCCATCTAGAATGAGTTGGAAAACTTCATGCCGATAATCATCAGTCTGCAGGTATGATTTGGCTGTCGATAAAGCTGATATGGCTCTGAGAATTTCAGATTCAGTTAGATTTAGCATCCCGTCTTGCATTTCTTCC
>CAYWNE010000048.1:0-24336 GCA_964459555.1 uncultured Burkholderiaceae bacterium
CCAGAAATTACCGACGCCGTGTTTGCCTATGGATATCCGACTGGCGGCAACTCACTGTCGATTACGAAGGGAATCGTCTCTCGTATCGAGTTTGTTGATTACGATGGCAGTGTAGGCGGGCTACGCATTCAAGTCGATGCCGCTATCAACCCTGGAAATAGCGGTGGCCCAGTTATCGCAGGCGATAAGATGATAGGTTTAGCTTTTTCCGGTTTACTTCATGCACAGAATATAGGCTACATCATTCCCAACGAGGAAATCGAACTGTTCCTAAAAGACATCGCTGATGGTCGCTATGATGGTAAGCCAATCTTGCTCGACGTTACCCAAACATTTGAAAATCCTATTTTGCGTGATTTTCTAAAGCTTGATAAAAGTGTTGAGGGCTGTATTGTGCATGCACCACATGACATGGGCAAAGGCACTGTGCTCAAGGAATGGGATGTCATTACTCATATCGGTGACACTCCGATTGACAATCAGTGCATGGTAAAGCTAAAGCCGAATGTGCGCGTGATGTTTAAGTACAAAGTGCAACAGCTTGCAAGCAAAGGAAGCCTTGCGTTGACGGTGATGCGCGACGGCAAAGCTATCAAATTGCAAGCGCCAGTGTATGCAGGTAGGCCTCATCTCATTTCAGATTTGCAGGGCGGTTATCCATCCTATTTTATCTTGGGGCCGATCGTGTTCTCGAGAGCGACTGCAGAATATTTGAGTTTCTTAGCCAATAATGCCCCAGCGCTCAATGGCTACGCCTATAACGCTAGCCCGCTGGTGACCCGACGTGGGGAGATGCCGAGCCAAGAACGCGAAGAACTCGTGGTCATTGCTTCACCGTTTTTCCCTCACAAGTTGGTGACAGGATACAGCAATCGATTCGGCGCGGTCATCTATTCAATCAATGGAATCCCGATCCGTAGTCTGAAACATTTGGTTGAAGTATTGCGCGACCTCAAAGATGACTTGATTGTCATTCATTACGACCAGCGTTGGGGCGAAACCATGGTGTTGCCACGCAAAGCGATGATTCAAGAGACCGAAGCAGTTTTATCCGATAACGGCATCCGCTCCCAAGGATCTGCCGACATGATGGCTGTGTGGGAGAGGAAATAAAGCCCATAGAAAAGGAATGCGAACTAGAAACGGGATGCATCTGCCTGCCTAGTTCGCGACACAATTGCGATCTTAGATTCGCGTTTGAGCAAAATCAATCGAAACGAATTTGCACAATGTAATAGCGGGGAATACCGAATTTCTTGCCCAGCGCATCTGGTCTGACGCTGAGTGGATCGAAATCGCTGTAACGCAAGGATCCACGGCTATTCTTGTGCGGCATGATAAAACTTAGAATCGTAAAGTCTTTGCCATTTGGCACCTCAAGCTCTTCTTCGCCATCTTGCGAGCTACGCAAAATGAAGTCTTTTTGTTCTGCCGCAACTTTAAATTCTTTGCTCAAGCCGAAACCAAGAAAGCGGAAGTCAAAACGCACTTTATTGTCATTACTTCTTTGCGCCAATACATTAAAACCAAACTCTTGTTCTTTTAGGCGAAAAAACTCATCTTCACGCGAATCAAAAATTTGAGAACGGGGCTGAGGTTTGCCGTCGATAAATTCTTGAATATAAAGTCGATAGTTCTTCCCCCATAGACCTTTGCCACTAAACTTGAGTTTGGCCACTTGCACATTTTGAAAACGATACAGATTCATTACATCCTCGTTTTCTACTGTATTGGTCGCACTAAAACTAATTCCATAGGGGTTTTCATCCTGCGCTGCGCTGCCAAACACAGGAAGTAACATGAGTAATGCAAATAGCGCTTGAGAGACATTCTTTTTCATTTCCACCCCACTTTTGATAGCCGCAAATTTAGATTCATAAATTATGCAGTCGATGTCGAATTGACCCAATACTATATGTATGAGACCGTCCATTCATGGAAATACCATCCAATTTATATTTTATTTTCATCGAGAGATCCTTTACTATCTCGTTTTCGAGACAAGGAAATCGCTCAATGAATCAACAAAATTCTTCGACGAACCGTCCCAATAAAATTGGACTCAGCATGTCAGCGATGACCAAGACCTTAGTCATCATCTTTACGCTTAACCTCATTGTAGAAAGAATTGCTCAACTCTCGCAAGCAATTGGGGTTTCGGGCGAAACGAGTTGGCAGGCAATGTTACAACTAAGCTTCAAACTGCCACTGTTTTGGACCGGCATGTTGGTGCCCGTGACCTATCTGTTTGCGCTTTGGTCTGCAGCTGGCTTACTCAAAGCCTTTGAAGACAGCCGTGGCGTCGACCTCGCAGTGAGTAAGGCACTTCATCAATTAGGGGCAAACCTCATGTATGCCGGTATCGCCGCACTCGTCATTGCTCCGACCCTAGAATCATGGATCAATTTGGGTGGTCGAAGTATACGAGTCAACTTCGATATCAATCCGGTTGCGGTTGGTATGATAGGAATGATACTGAAGTTGATTGCCCGACGTTTGCTCGAAAATGGAGACGCTTCAGTATCAAATCCGTCTGAAAAGAACGATGCCTAAAAACTGAAGTTCCGGCGCAGCACATGCTCTGTTGCACCGGTTATGAGGCCGACTCCGCGTGTTCCACTAGTAATTGAACTTTGGTCGCGCCGTTATACTCATTCGCATCGAGTCGGAAGGCCACGCGCACACGCTCATTGAGATCATCAATGTGTCCAAACCAAATCGCATCATAGCGAACACCATTTTTCTCGAGTACCATTTTCAAATGTCGTTCTTTTAGAATGCGTTGCGAAACCAATTTAAATTCGTCACAGAAAATCGGTGGCGGAAAGCCTTGTCCCCAGACTTGTGCATCGAGTAGTTCAATGAAATCGACCGTGTAATAGTTTTCTTCAAGTGGCCCATCAGTTTCGATTACGCGCTCGAGTTGGTGTTGCTGTAACCATGCCTTTCCCACTGCTTCAAACGCCGCTTGAAATGCAGGGAAATCCTCAGTGCGTATCGTCAAACCCGCCGCCATCGCGTGACCGCCAAATTTTTGAATCAAATGCGGCGCATGTTTGGAGACGAGATCAAGCGCATCACGTAGATGAAAGCCGGGAATCGATCTACCCGAACCTTTCATTAATCCTTCATCGCCAGGAGCGAAGGTAATCGTAGGCCGATAAAACTTATCCTTGAGGCGAGAAGCAACAATGCCGATCACACCTTGGTGCCATGATTCGTCGTAGACCGCGATGGTGTGGCTAGTGTCAGCTTGAAACTTATCCAGATGGAGCATGGCGAGATCTTGCATTTCGCGCTCGATGTCTTTACGGTCGGCGTTAATACTATTGAGTTCCTGAGCGATTTGCCATGCGTGTCCCTCATCGTCGGTGATTAAGCATTCGATACCGAGTGACATATCGGCTAAGCGACCGGCCGCATTCAATCGTGGACCGAGCGCAAAACCCAAGTCGAATGGACTGGCGAGTCGAGGCTCGCGTCCTGCGACTCGAAAAAGGGCGGCAATCCCAGCATGCATACGACCAGACCGCATACGACGTAAGCCTTGAGCCACCAGAATTCGGTTATTTGAATCCAGCTTAACGACGTCTGCAACCGTACCGAGTGCCACCAAATCTAACAGGGTATCAAGCTTTGGTTGTGTTTGTTGATCGAAAACACCTCGTTGACGCATCTCAGCACGCAGGGCTAACAACACATAAAACATGACGCCAACGCCAGCCAAATTTTTGCTCGAAAAATTGCAGGCGATTTGATTCGGATTCACAATCACTTTTGCATCAGGTAATTTATCTGCAGGGAGGTGATGATCGGTGACCACCACATCGATCCCTTTGGCGTTGGCCGCCGCTACGCCGTCGATACTGGCGATACCATTATCAACTGTGACGATGACGTCGGGCGATTTCTCGCGCAATGTGAGCTCCACAATTTCAGGCGTCAAGCCGTACCCATACTCAAAGCGATTGGGTACTATAAAATCGACCTCTGCGCCTAGCATACGCAAACCGCGCAATCCGACAGCACAAGCGGTGGCACCATCACAGTCGTAATCAGCCACGATAACCAAGCGTTTCTTTTGCGCAATCGCATCAGCTAAGTAGACAGCGGCCTTTTGATTATTAGTGAGAGTGGAGGGCGGCAGCAAAGCTTGTAGTTCAGTTTGTAATTCTTCTGCAGCAGTGATACCGCGGGCAGCAAAGAGACGTGCGAGCACCGGATGCATGCCAGCTTGACGCAAGAGTTCGGACTGGCGGAAGGAATACGATCGTGTGCTAATGCGTGTCATCTGTTTGATTCGTTCGAATTGAATTTATTCGGTCGCAACAAGTTCTTGCAATCGGTTTAAGCTCGGCTTTTTAAAAGCTTGTAGCCAGTTGGGCTTACGACATTCAAATGCCACAATGTGTTGCGCATCGCTGAGCACCAAGGTGAAAGAATTTAAGTGCTTCTCTTCTAGTGCTTGACGGAGGGGTTGGAAGCAGCTGTATTCCAGTGAGTGTGATCGCTCTAACCAATAACCCCAGTCACTATTCAAAGCAGGCTCTAAGAGTTCATCGAGCATAATGATATTCGCTTCATTACTGTCGGATATCTTCTTCAAGGATTGATTCAGTGCATCGCTGCCTTGTGCCACTTGAATTCCTTGTGGCGCATCACTTCCACCGTGTATCCACACAGAATTGATGGCAACCAAACCTCGCGCTTCGCGCGCCTCATTAATCGAATTGCCATGCCAAGCCATCTGAATTTCGTTTTGCAGCTTGCGCCATGCTCTTGCGTGTTCACCCTCGGCCATCCATATATCCATGTTATGGCCAGCAGCGGCATGGATGCTGGAAGTTTGTAAATCACGCCAAGCGTCTGCACGCAAAAACCACGTCTGCGCGTCGCCAAAGACTAAATGAAAGCCATACTCTTGGCAAATCTGTTCTGCAATATCGAACAAAGTGCGAGCCTCAGGCCCATCAATTTGCAGTCGGCTGATATCTGTCAACACCAGATGATCACGGGCGACATGGATATGAACCGGTTGCAGTACAAACCAAAATGCTCTTTCGTCGGCAGAAAGCTGGGCATCGAGACCGAAGCTTTTCATGAGAGATTGTGCGATGGCTGGGCTGCTATAGCGTTCATCAATTTTTGCTTGCCGAGGTCTCAAACTATTTTCGTCTCTCGCATAGAGCCAATATTCATGCGGGAGTAAGCGGGCAAATTCGCTCAATCGCATGGTCTCCATCCGCTTTGCGTAGCTCAACAAATATGCCAGCGATGGTGCTTGAGACTGTTGCAGTAATTGTTTCGCCATAGCGGCGGGTGGGATGCCAAATGGCAATATAATTTCTAAATAGCTCATTCTGCTATTGTATGGCAAACTAGCGCCGTTTTCATGGTAGGCGCTCCTTTTTTCTAGGATGGAAATGCCAGCTCATGAAAAGTCTACGCCTCAACCTCGGACTGGATCCCAATTTGTGAAAAACCTCTCATTTGAATGGCTGATCGGTTTGCGCTACACACGCGCTGGAAAACGCAGCCGTCGCAATAATTTTATTTCTTTTATTTCTCTTATCTCAATGTCGGGCATCGCCCTTGGCGTTGCGGCCTTAATCATCGTCTTGTCGGTGATGAATGGATTTCAAAAAGAAGTCCGTGATCGCATGCTCTCCGTGTTGCCACATATCGAAGTATTTGATGCAGGTGGCATGGTCAGCGATTGGCATCAAACTGCGCAGCAAGCGTCTAAGCATCCTGAAGTCATCGGCGCTGCGCCGTATGTCGATGCGCAAAGTATGATTATCAACGATGGCGTCATGCGAGGCGTGATGTTGCGTGGCATTTTGCCGAGTGAAGAACCGAAAGTGTCGATTGTTGCTTCGAAACTCAAACTTGGAAAGCTTGATGATTTGAAAGATAGTAGCTTCAACATTATCCTCGGTATTGAACTGGCGCGTGCTATGCATGTTGGGATTGGCGATAAAGTCACCCTAGCGGCGCCGGAAGGGCAGCTCACTCCAGCTGGGACCATTCCTCGTCTAAAGGCTTTTACTGTAGTCGGTGTATTTGAGGCAGGCCATTATGAGTTTGATTCCGCCATGGCCTTCATTCACATCAATGACGCACAAAAATTCTTCAGACAAGAGGCGCCAAGTGGTGTGCGGCTCAAAATTAAAGATATGTTGAAAGCGCCGCAGGTTGCGTTCGAATTAAGCCACGCCCTCGGCAGTACCTTGATTGCACGTGATTGGTCGCAACAGAACAGTAATTACTTTGCCGCAGTGAAAACCGAGAAAACGATGATGTTCATTATTCTCACCTTAATCATTGCCGTTGCAGCCTTTAACTTGGTATCGACCTTAGTCATGACCGTCACTGAAAAACAAGCGGACATTGCGATTCTACGTACGATTGGTGCGAGTCCAAGTTCGATCATGAAAATCTTCATGATTCAAGGCGGCTTGGCCGGTTTGTATGGCACAGCATTCGGCGTAATTTCAGGGATCATCGTCGCGCTCAATATCGATGTGATCGTACCGTTTATTGAAAGACTTTTTGGGGTGCAATTCCTCAATAAAGAGATCTACGTAATTAGCACCTTACCCTCGGATTTGCATTGGGGAGACGTCTGGGCAATCGGCGGCATCGCCGTGGTCTTAGCATTTTCGGCGACAATTTATCCGAGCTGGCGTGCAGCCCGCGTTAAACCGGCGGAGGCACTGCGATATGAGTAAGAAGGACATGAAGGATCAAGTCATCAGCAATAAAGACCAGAAGAAAACAGTGCTTGAATGCCGCAAATTGTCCAAGACTTTTGGCGAAGGCGAAACGGCTGTGCAAGTTTTACGTAAGATCGATTTCTCTGTGCAGCCCGGCGAGCGAGTGGCGATTGTAGGTGCTTCCGGCTCAGGCAAATCAACACTGCTACACTTACTTGGCGGACTCGACACGCCGAGCGATGGTTCAGTGTCACTCTTAGGTGAGGATTTCGCTTCACTCAGCGAAAGTGCTCGTGGTCAGCTACGCAATCGCTCGCTCGGCTTCGTCTATCAATTCCATCATCTGCTAGGGGAATTCTCAGCACTCGACAATGTGGCGATGCCTTTACTAATTCGACGTAGCAAACGCCAAGTGGCAGAGCAAGCAGCTCGTGCTATGCTGGAGCGAGTTGGTTTAGGGCATAGATTCACGCACCTACCTAGCGAATTATCAGGCGGCGAACGCCAACGTGTCGCGTTAGCCCGCGCTTTGGTTACTCAGCCGGCATGCGTATTGGCAGATGAACCTACCGGCAATCTCGATCGAGCCATTGCCGATCAGGTTTTCGCGCTGATGTTAGAACTTTCAAAAACACTGGGCACAGCGTTTGTGATTGTGACGCATGATCTCGATCTCGCAGCGCGTTGTGATCGGCGCTTACGTTTGAACGAGGATGGTCTAAAGCCTTTTTGATTAAGAATCTTAATTGTATGTAAGGACAATGATGAAACACATAGAGCAAACTAAATTAGGTCAACATCGGAAGTTCATCGCCGTCTGTATCTCCTTGGCATTGACACTACCAAGTTTTGCATTTGGTCATGCGTTAGACGCGCAGCAATCGTCAGCTGCCACTACCTCAGACGCTGCAAAACCTGCTTTGTACACCGCGCCATTGAGTTCAACGCAAATTGATGCGCTGGTTGAAAAAACACTTAAGACTTTCAATGTTCCTGGTATTTCTGTCGCAGTGGTGAAGGATGATAAAGTGGTGCACGCCAAGGGTTATGGTGTGCGATCAATTCAATCCAAGCTGCCTATGCAAAGCGATACTCTGGTCGGTATCGCATCGAATTCGAAAGCCTTCACTGCGGCTGCACTCGCTATCTTGGTTGATGAGGGCAAGCTGAATTGGAATGATCGCGTCAACAATATCATTCCTGAGTTTAAACTCTACAATCCTTACGTAACTGAAGAATTCACGGTGTTGGATTTGATGACACATCGCAGCGGCATGGGATTAGGTGCAGGCGATTTGATGTTCTTCCCCGATGGTAGCGACTTCACCTTGAAAGACGTCATTCATAATCTTCGTTACCTCAAACAAACCTCGAGTTTCCGCTCTCAGTTCGATTACGACAATAACTTGTATATCGTCGCCGGAGAGGTTATTAAACGTGTTTCAGGTTTAAGCTGGGAAGAATTCATCGAACAACGCATCATGCGGCCGTTAGGCATGAATGCGAGTGCGGCTTCAATCACTCGCCTCGCCAACAAAGGTAATCAAGTCGATCCCCATGTTCCTGTAAACGGAAGCTTGCAGGTCGCGCCATTCAAACCCAATGAAGTGATAAATGCGGCTGGCGGTATCTACAGTAATGTCGACGACATGACAAAGTGGGTGCGTATGCAATTGAATCGTGGTCGCTATGGCGAAGGTTTGCAACAACGCTTATTTAGCGACAAAGTACAGCATGAGATGTGGTCACTGCACACCATCATGCCTATGGGGCCCAACGGCGGTTCTTACAATACGCACTTTAATGGCTATGGAATTGGTTGGTTCATTAACGACGTCAAAGGCTACAAACAAATTTCACATACCGGCGGCCTACTGGGTATGGTGACGCAAGTCACTTTGATTCCCGAACTCAAGCTCGGCATCGTGGTTCTGACTAATCAAGAGCAGGGCGCAGCGTTTACTGCCATTACGAATACGATCAAAGATGCTTACCTCGGTATGCCTGAGATCGATCGCGTAAAGGAAAACGCCGATCGTGTTGAAAAGCGCAACGCCGAGGCTGAAAAGATCACCAAAGAAGTGTGGAAAGCCATTGATGAGCAAACCAAGCAGAACAGCAAAATAAAACTCAATGTTTCACCTTACGTCGGTGTCTATAAGGACAGTTGGTTTGGCGACGTGACAATCAGCGTCAATAAAACGGGCCAACTTCAATGGGCATCAAAACGCTCACCAGCACTCATTGGTGATCTAAGTTTTTACAAGGGCAGCACTTTTGTCGTGAAATGGCATGACCGCACCTTCAACGCCGATGCGTTCGTCAATTTTCAACTCGACACCGATGGCAAGGCGCAGAGCATCAGTATGAAAGCCATCTCGCCGCTGACCGATTTTAGTTTTGATTTTCACGATCTGGATTTGAAACGTGTGGGCAAATAGGTCCTAAATAGCACGTCGACGCAACAGAGGCCAGCATATTTCCTTCCGAAGGGGAAGATGTTCTGGTTTCTTCGATTAAGATTGAGCTTTTGATTTTCGGGGTAGGCAATAATGAGTCAACATAGTCAGTTTTCACTTTTGACAGAGCGCCGATTCGCACCTTTTTTCTGGACACAGTTTTTTGGTGCCTTTAACGATAATGTCTTCAAGACAGCCTTACTCACGATTCTGACTTACGACGCTTTGTCGTGGACCTCGATGAACGTCGGTTTGCTCAATAACTTGATACCTGGTCTGTTTATCCTGCCATTTGTTTTGTTTTCTGCGACCTCAGGTCAGCTCGCCGATAAATTTGAAAAAGGCAAAGTCGCACGATACGTAAAGCTGTTAGAGATTGCGATCATGTTGGTGGCAGCAATTGGTTGGATGCAGCATCAGCTATGGCTTTTGATCGCAGCGGTTGCAGGCATGGGTATTCATTCGACGTTGTTTGGTCCAGTTAAATATGCTTACTTGCCACAGCATTTGAAATCCGATGAGCTCGTCGGCGGCAATGGCGTGATCGAAATGGGGACCTTCGTAGGCATTTTGCTTGGCGAGATACTCGGCGCCATGCTCGTGGTTCATAAGCCTTGGGGCATCGAGCTCGTGGCCTTTGGAACGATCGCGATTGCCTTCATCGGTTGGCTTGCTAGCCTGCGCATTCCTGAATCACCAGCCCCATCACCGGAACTTGAGATTAACTGGAACTCGGCGACTGAGACGGTGCGTAATATTCGCTTTAGTAGTCAAAACCGTCCTGTGTTTTTGTCGCTGTTAGCTAACTCTTGGTTTTGGTTTTACGGTGCAATCGTACTCGCCCAGTTTCCTTTGTATGCCAAAGATTATCTGCACGGCGATCACAGTGTTTTCGTTTTGCTCTTGACCGTTTTCTCCTTCGGAATCGGCGCTGGCTCTTTGTTGTGCGAAAAGCTTTCTGGGCACAAAGTTGAGATTGGCTTAGTTCCGTTTGGCGCCATTGGTTTATCACTGTTTGGTTTAGATCTGTACTTTTCTAGCCTTTCCTACGTCAACCAAGTTGAAGTCGATGCATGGAAGTTCATGGCGCAGACTGGCAGTTGGAAAATCATGTTCGATATTGTGATGATTGGTATTTTCGGCGGACTGTACATCGTGCCTTTGTTTGCACTGATTCAAACACGTTGTGATCCTAAACATTTGTCACGCACCATCGCTGGCATGAATATCATGAATGCCTTGTTCATGGTGGTAGCCTCTTTAGCCGCAATGTTAATGCTAAAGCAGGGCTTCACGATTCCACAAATCTTCATGGCCACCGCGATTTTGAACGGGCTAGTGGCGATCTATATTTTCAGTGTCGTACCGGAATTTTTAATGCGCTTTGTGGCCTGGCTTTTGATTCACACGGTGCATCGTGTTCGTGGCATCAATATCGAACGGATTCCAGAGCAGGGGCCTGCGGTACTGGTGTGCAATCATGTTAGCTACATGGACGCGATTGTCATCATGGCCTATAGCCCGCGCCCGATCCGCTTCGTAATGGATCACAGCATCTTTAAGATTCCTTTTCTTTCCTGGGTATTTAGAACAGCGAAAGCCATTCCCATTGCACCTGCCAAAGAGGATCCGTGGTTAATGGAAAAAGCTTTCGTAGATATTGCGCAGGCTTTGCACGAAGGAGATTTGGTTTGTATTTTCCCTGAGGGCAAATTGACGCGGGACGGCGAAATCAATGAATTCAAAGGTGGGGTGATGAAGATTATTGAACGCACACCGGTACAAGTTATTCCTATGGCATTACGTGGCCTCTGGGGAAGTTTCTTGTCGCGAGATAAGGGCAATCCTTTCCAGAGGTCTTTTCAACGCGGACCATTCTCAAAACTTGAGTTAATTGTTGGAGAGCCTCAGGCTGCCGAAATCGTCAGCCCGCAACATCTCCAAGAAATCGTCAAGAATTTGCGTGGAGATTGGAAGTAAAGATTTTGCTCAGCCAACAAATACGAAAGCTGTTATCCCCTTTGCTTGTGACTTGCTATCGTCACTTAATTCAATGCTGCCAAAGCGCCAGACCACCAGCAACATGCCATGCATCTTGATACCCCAGCCGGCGCAGGCATTGCACCGCTTGTGAACTGCGTCCACCGGTGCGACAAAAGAAAAGGAGAGGTGTCTTTGCTTCGGCTTGTTGCAACCAGGAGTGAGCGCCGTTCGCGAGCCTCGATAGCGGCATATGAATCACTTCGGTTCCCTCAGGCACCTCAAAGTGACTGAGTTGCTGCTCATAAGGTTCTCGTACATCGATCATTGTCGTGCCAGGATGATCGCGCAGAAAGTGTTTCAATTCATGGGGGGGGACAGTAACCTCTTCAAGACAGCATGGCGCCGATTCGGCGAGTCTTGTCACAAGCAGCTTATCAGGATCATGTGCCGCACAGAGTAGTGTATGCTCAGTGAGTTCTGCCCTCAGAGCTTCTCTACTATCAGCATCAATTGCTCCTTCCTCAAGGGCATCACCACAAAATGCAAAAGTGGGATCTTGCTTAGCTACATGAGAGTTAACAATAAATATGTTATAGGACTTTGTCGCTCCAGTGACTTTCAATCGTCGTAAATATTGATCACCAAGACTTAATACAGGGTATTGATGATCGTGATAAGTCGCGACACTATCATTGAAGTAACCATCCGCATCGAATTCACATCCTGCGTCTAATGCGTTTTCTAATAAGAGTTTTCTTAGCTGCGCACTGTAGATCGATTGTTCATCATGGCTGTTAGTTGAAAGTACAGCCTTAACTTTGTAATGCTGGCAACGCATGTATTTCGCGATACGCTCGTTGAGTTCAGGCAGCGGATCGATCACGCAACATTGCTTCGCTTTCGCGTCAGCGATGATCCAAGTGCAAGATGATCCAAAACTGAGTTGTATTACACCGTCAGCTGGCAGGGGTTCGATATCCCCCGTGACCATGCATGTTTTGCGCAGGGCCTCGCCGCAAACACGAACCCGTTTGCACGCCTCATCGATGTAATCTTGTGTCGTTGCTGGGCCAAAAGATACACGCACTGCGCTCGCTGCTTGCCATTCTGGAAGCGACATCGCTTGGAGCACAAAGCTCGGTTGTGCTTTCGCCGCACTGCAGGCCGATCCGGCACTCACACGAACATCAGCGGCATCAAACAAATCGAGGATCTCTTTGCTAGTTAGCCCAGGTACCGAGAAGTTGAGTGTGGTAGGCAAGGTTTCTTCGAGCGGGGCATTAAGTATCAAGCCAGGAAATGCTTCTTGCATCGCCTCTAGCAGCTGCAATCTAAAATGATGTAAGGTCGCGTGGTCACGGAAAGTCTTACCGTCGGTCAAAGCTTCCATTACTGCACCGAGCGCCGCGATGCCAGAAACATTTTCAGTACCAGAGCGCAAACTACCTTCTTGACCGCCACCTGCGAGTAGGGGCGTGAAGGGGGCATCCTTGTGCACGTAAAGCATACCAATGCCCTTGGGTGCATACAGTTTGTGGCCAGAAAAAAGCGAATAGTCGATCCGATGTTGGTTGAGTTTTAGTGGTAATTTTCCAAGTGCTTGCACACCATCGACCATCCAATAGGCAGAGCTATTCTTTAGTAGCTTTTCAATTTCGTCGAGTTTAGTAATAACGCCAGTTTCATTATTGGCAGCCATGGTGCAAACCAGTCCAGCATTGGCGATGTGATTGGCTAGGAAATCCAAGTCGTGCCGCCCCGCAGAGTCGACCGGTATTGCTATCACACGGAAATTCAAATTTAAGACTGTATTCCAATGATGCAGAGATTCGGGGACTGCCTTGTGTTCAGTTGCGCCATACAGCAAATCAGTCCCTATATTTTTGCCGCGTGATTTCTTATCGCGTAAAGCAAGTAGGGCTGAGAACACAGCGGTTTGAATCCCTTCCGTCGCACCACTCACAAACAAAAGTTTTCCTTCCGAACAACCAAGAAGTTCACAAGCTGTTTTGCGCGCTTTTTCCATCACTGCTTTGGCCTGCAAACCGCTACTATGAACGCTACTCGGATTACCGTAATCATCTTCCATCACGGCCCGTGCGGCCTCTAAAGCAAGCGGCATAACGGGCGTTGTGGCGTTGGAATCGAGATAAATGACGCGCGATGAGTAATTAGACATGATCTAGGGAGCAAAGAATCAAATGAAAAGCGAATATTAGAGGAATGCAACGTCTATATTCCAAAATCATATAAGCATATGTGTTTTGAGAATAAAGAAGCTGCAATTTTAACAGAATGGCTTAGGTAGTCCACCATTTGTGAGACTGATCTGCCTGCTAAACAGAGTGTTTGATTGTAGCGCGATGTAAGAGCGATGAGAGAGAAAATTGAAATAGGCCCCCACCAGAATTAAAAGCAGTAGTGACGATAAGAGTGCTATTCCCCAAACCTATTACGACCGAAGTCTGACACTCAGATTGCAGAAGGCGGCTAGTGGGCGACGAACTTCGCCCTTAACCAGCGTATGAATACTCCAAGTAGGGGAATTTTCTGCCAGAGTTCCTCAGCAGGATCCCAATAATCTCGGTGCATACGGACTCTTGCCTCGCAATCAAATTGAAGATGCGAAGCACCGATGACTTCGTATTGTTTTCCATTGAGTCCGAAATGGAAACGCCAAGAGAGGAAGGCTTGATCTTGTTGGACTATCGTGTCGATGAAGACGAAGCGTGGGTTGTCCGTGGTGCGAAACATATGATCGAAGATCTTACGAATCGCAGCACGGCCTGTCACATCATTAAATGGGTCTTTGAAGAAAGCATCTTCACTGTAGAAGTTGTCGATCTGATTCAAGTTTTCAGAGCTCAAATTGGCGTACCAAGTCTGGAGTTCTTGTACTCGCAAACTAATGTCGATCATACTTTTATCCATAATGAGCCATTCTGATTCTTATAACGAAGATAAATGCGCGGCAAAAATTAGGCGATAACGAATCTACGAATTAAAGCAAAGCGCAGACGATAGGGCAGCACTTGCATGAGCTTGAGAATGAAAGTAAATCGTTTAGGAAAATGAATCTCAAAATCTCCCGCTTCAAACCCCGCAATAATCGATTTTGCTGCCTGTTCTGGAGTTTGTAAGGCAGGCATAAAAAACTTATTTTTTGCGGTCAATTCTGTACTGACAAAGCCCGGGTTGATCAAGTAGACGTTGATGTTCTTCGCATGCAAATCAGAGTACAGCAATTCAGTCAAATTAATCAAGGCAGCTTTGCTCGGGCCATACACCGTCGCATTTGGCAATCCTAAATAACCGGCGACGCTGGCGACCACACCGATACCGCCATGACCACGCTCCAACATGCCCGGCAAGACCGTTTGTATGCCTTGATAGACGCTCAGTAAATTTACACTTAAAGTGTTTTCTGTTTCTTCCGGAATCAATTCCCATGAACGCTCAGGGTGGTACTTAGCGGCACAAAAAATGACCAAATCAACTCGATCAATTTTCTCGGCGAGTTGGCTTAATGCCTGATGCCACGAGCTTTGATCACCAACATCCATGGCCAAGGCAATCGCATTCGAATAGGCGGCGGCTAACTTCTCCAAGCGTTCAACACGACGGGCCGATAGGACGACACGGGCGCCGCGTTCTAACAAGGCTTTCGATACAGCCTCGCCGATGCCACTGGAAGCACCGATGATCCAAACACGTTGATCAGTCCAGTCGCGAATCGGACGATTCAAAGGTTTTGCGAAGGAAAACATTATGGTCTCCGTCGAAAGAAGATACTCACTTCACCGAGATCGATACCAAACTTACTCATTTTGGTTTTATTGACGAGCGATTGCTCATCAACCATGTACATCCAATCATCCATGTGCATCTCATAGACTGTCCCATCGACAGGGAGCAAAAGAACATACTGCCATTTGAATGCGTTGCCTGAGACTTCGCCCACGGCTGTGCCTTTCACATCATCGGCGCGCCCAGACCATTGATTTTCCCCATTCTTTTTCAAGCGCCAAATGCGCGTTTGTTTGCTGCCATCGCTGTAGGTGAAGCGCTCGTCGAGCACCAGCTCATCGCCTTCTTTTTTACCTTCAATATCGACGTGAAAGCGCTTAACCACTTCACCAGAGCGCTTTTGGAAGATTCCCCAAGCCTCTGTTTTCCCTGTGAAATAGCGCTCTAAATCAAACGCTGGTTTCTCGTTTTTGTATTGCGTGACGTCAGTGACCGCACAAGAGCTTAATAGACTCAAGGCCGCAACTATCAGAGTAAGTGATGTTATGAGCCTGAGGTTTCGCTTGATAGCTTGAGCAAACATAATAAGCCTTTTAGGTATATGAGGAAGCCGGACTGGGAGTTCGTATCCCAATCAGACAAATGAAGGTGGATAATTTCAAAGCGCAAGGAATCAGTGCGTAGCAAAGAACCAGGGCGATATTGTCGACTACGCCCTGACTTGCAGCGCTCAACCATGCCTTATTTTCGAGGTAGGACATCAGAGGCAAACTCAGGCCTGAACATGCTAAGGCGATTTTTCCTAAGAAAGTCCAAATCCCAAAATAACTCGCTTGTCGATGTTCTGCTTGAATGCGTTCTGCAAGTAGCACCGGCGGGAGTACTAAGTCCGCGCCCAAACATAGGCCCGAGGTAATGCAAATGATAGTGTAAGCAAGCACATCACCATGGCTCAGAAACGCTGCTCCTACAAAAGCTGTGATGGCCATCAATAAGCTAAATTGCCACACAATCAAACTTCCAAGTCGCTTAGCTGCCTTCAACCAAATTGGTAGACCGCACGCGCCTGCAAGAAAATAACTAACTAAGAATTGCGGGAGTTTCTCAGCGTTTCCGATCTGCCGCTCAACGAAGAAGATCATTAAACTCGCAGGCAACGCAATAGCAAGTGAATTCATCAAATAAGCGATGAATAATGGACGTGCAAGTTTATCTTTCACTACCATTTGCAGTTCGCCTAACAAGCCCTTACCAAATTCGGTCGATCTACCAACAGTTGGTCTTGGCGCGAATCTAAGCAGGCAATACACGGCCGCTGCTAAGATCAACACAAAACTTACGCTATACCAAAGAAAACCAGTTGATCGCAAATCAGAAGCTTGCGCTGCAGTGTCGGTGATCAAACTAGGGACAATGCTTGCGACAATGACGCCAAACAAAGCAAACGCCTCACGCCATGTAGCAGCGCCCAACAAAGAATTCCCCGTTTTTTGAGGGCCCGCATTGTCACCACTGCGTTGGTCGAGTGCTGCACCCCAAGATAGGTAGGCAATATTCAACACACTATGTGCTGAGTAGGCGACGTATAACATCAAGGCAAGCCAAGTCAGCAAGGCAACACTTGAACTGAGACTATGGTAGGGCGGTAACCACAAGGCAGCAAAGCTGAAGCTAATTGCGATCGCTGCTGCAATATACCAAATTGATTTGTGCAGACCTAGACGACTAATCAATCCACCAAAAATGGGATCTTGCATGGTATCTAACAATCGCGCGGCAAACAAAACGTAACCGATGCTACTCAGTGAAAGACCAAATTGGTTCGAATAGAAAGCCGGCAATTGCATATACAGTGGCAGACTAACCATGGCCAAAGGCAAACCTAGAAAACCATAGAAGATCAAGCTTGGAGGTTTCATGGTTTTTTACCGAGTATGCGTGCGCGAAGTTCTTGATCACGACTACGCGGATCAAGCCAAATCGCAAAGAAGGCTTGAGCGAATTCCTCATCGGCGATCTCATTGATGAGTCGATCACGACTGTAAAAGCGGCAACCCTTCCCACGCAGCTTGACGCCAATTAGTTGGTCGCCGGGTTTTACATCGACGAATGACTTATCCATGTAAGCACGCCATTGTTGTTCGAGGCTCGTCGTAAAACGATTGCCCATAATGCGTTTCATTTCGTCGATACTGGCGTCGACGAATCGGCTTCGACTAATTGACTTGTTGTAGGTGAGTTCCAAAGCAAAATCTTGATTGGGATCGAAGCTCGGTGTGCTGTGCCACAGCTTAGCTGTGTAGATCGATAACCCCCACCAAGTGAATTCACCACTGCCGACCAACTTCGCGTCAGGCAAGTCCTTGCGCCATTCTTGAGCTTGACTCAAGCTACTGAACGAGGCGAGAAAGAGGGTGCAACACAAAAGGAGGATTCGTCTCATGACTAGACCTTTTTCTGCAACAAAAATTGATACACGTCCGTGCGTTTCTCTTCAAATCCAGCTTCGCAGTACGAGAAGTACATTTGCCAAATACGTTGAAAGCGCGTGTCGAATCCTTGCTGCGCAATCGCCTCAATCTCGTGATCAAAGGCCTTGTTCCAACGACGCAAAGTTTCAGCATAGTCGAGTCCAAAGCTAAAACTATTCTTGGTGTCCATTTGATACTTAGCAGCATGAGCCATGAAACGTTCTGGGCTAGGTAACATGCCGCCGGGGAAGATGTATTGCTGAATAAAATCAGAGCCCGCGCGATAGCGTTCGAAATGTTTCTCGTCGATGGTGATCGTTTGGATGAGTGCCTTTGCCTGCGGCTTTAAGCATCGCTGGACGCACTCAAAGTAACTTGGCCAATATTCTTCGCCAACTGCCTCGAACATCTCAATCGACACGATGGCATCGTACTCGCCTTGAAGATCGCGATAGTCACACAACTCCAAGTAGGCGAGATCAGTGAGTCCCTTCTCTTTAATGCGTGCTTGAGCGACTTCCAACTGTGCCTTCGAAATCGTGATCCCGTAGACATGGATGCCTTGTGAAGCTGCGTGCTCGGCGAAGCCCCCCCATCCGCATCCAATTTCTAAAACCTTGTCACCACTTTTGAGTCCGAGTACATCGATGATACGTTGATACTTGCGGTACTGAGCCTCTTGAAGACTGATTTGGTAGTCATTGTAAAAAATCGCACTAGAGTAGGTCCAACTTGGATCGAGCCATAAACGATAAAAATCATTGCCTAAATCATAGTGTGCATGGATATTTCTTC
Organism: uncultured Burkholderiaceae bacterium; assembly: GCA_964459555.1. GTDB lineage: Bacteria > Pseudomonadota > Gammaproteobacteria > Burkholderiales > Burkholderiaceae_D > Undibacterium. The sequence continues at coordinate 18,172 of CAYWNE010000048.1, forward strand.
GACTACCTTTCTTTGTGTTCGAGCGCAATGCATGTTTGATTTTGTACCAGAATGACATAATGCGGTTGCCGAAAATCGCTTTATCGAGCACTTCTTCGTTCTGCACTGCAAGGCGTAACACTGCCGTTAGATCTGGCGTTGTTATCCATCCGGCTTCATAAGCCTCGGCAAACCCAATATCGCCACTACGTAGAATTTTTGAACAAGCACGCCAATCGTGGATGTGCAATAGAACACTAGGAATTTGAGACAAATCGCCGAAGTGAAGCGCTTGCTCATCCGGCGTAATCAATTGCAGATGGCCGCGCTTAAGTCGCTTCAACAAGCTCAAAAATAATTTTGCACCCGTCGGTAAATTGCGTGCAAGAGCAGCGCTGTTAGTCTCCATCTTGATGCTGCTAGAGTTGGTCGGCATCGTTGTCATTTATCTCTCCTCTTTCAGGGAAGTGCCAAGTGTGATGTGATTCTTCGGTGCTGCAGGTGATCTGAAAAACGGCACGCCTTTCAACCACAGTAAAAAAGCCTGCCAATGAATGCGCCAAAATACACCGAGAGTGAGAAATGGCTGACTCAACAGTGCGCGAAGTAGGGCGCTTGCGCTCCATTGCACTTTGCGTGAGGCCATTGCGGTCTTGATTGTGACCTGGTCATTAGCGTAATAATCAATATGCACCACCGCATGACGGTCAGACTCCTTGAATCCAAATTGGTAGCGACCTTTGACTTCGCAAAACGGCGACACATGCATGGCCTTGGCGCTCACCAATATTGAATCTAAGTTGATGCAATTGTTTGTGGCGTCACGCAAAACATAGAAGTGGTGCTCGCCGAAGGTATTGTTGACTTCGGCAATCACTGCGCTTAAGGCATCGTCCTTATCGTAGCAGTACCAAATACTGATGGGATTAAAGGCATAGCCGAAGATGCGTGGCATGGTATGTAGTTCTATACGACTTGGTTGTTCGATGCCATAACTCTGCAAGCAACTCTGCGCCCATTTGAACAGGCCAGAACCATCACGCGGACCGTAGTCCTCGGTTTTGAACGACAGCACTCGTGCTTTGTTAATCCCGAAAATGGCATTGCTAAGTTTTTCCGGCTCTTGTTCGACCTCATGTAGATCGAGACGTAAAGCGAACAATGGGTAGATAAATCGATGCGACTTAGGCTCGGTCCTTTCATGCATGACCTTCGCCATCAGGAGCCGTGAGCGTATCAAGGATTTTTTGTCAGAGCTTTTCATGGCAGACTAGTCCAATTCGGTTGCAAACCAAATTCTTTGACGACGCGCAGCGCTGATTTCAAGCCATCTTCATGAAAGCCATAGCCTGACCATGCGCCGGCGAACCACAGACGATTTTTTCCTTGTATGTTATGCAAAGCCGCTTGTCCGTCGATTGCCGCTTGATCGAAAATCGGATGCTCATAATCAAAGCTCTGAAGTACAGTCTCAGCTCTTGGCTCATGACTCGGGTTCAAAGTCACTATTACTGCTTGGTCTGTGTCAAGACGTTGAAGTTGATTGAGCAAGTAACTCACGCAGACTGCATTTTCATGGGCGCCTTCAGTCGCCTCGCCGATGTAATTCCAAGCCGACCATACTTTCTTGTTTTTGGGTAGCAAACTCACGTCCGTATGCAAGATCGCGCGGTTTGCTTGATATCGGAATTGCGACAAGATCTGATGTTCTTGTTCGTCTGCGTCCGCGATGATTTTCAGACTGGTCGGCGCGTGTGTTGCAAACACGACTTGATCAAATAGTTCGACGCCAGAAAGCGTGTGCACTTCAACTTTGTCACCAACACGGCGAACTTCAAGTACTGGTGTATTGAGACGCTTATCAGGTAAGCCAGCAATGATCTTTTGTACGTAACTTCGTGAGCCTTGTTTGACAGTTTTCCATTTCGGTCTGTCGTTCACTTGGAGCAGTGCGTGATTCAAACAAAAACGCAAGAAGGTACTTGCAGGAAAATCGAGAATATCACTAGGAGAACTAGACCAGATCGCAGCAGCCATCGGCACTAAATAATGGTTTTGAAAACGTTCGTGATAGCCACCTTGCTTTAAGAGTTCGCCCAAGCTGATTTTTGTTTCGAGGGCTCTGGCGAGGTTCGCTTCCGCCTCGCGGTTGAAACGCAAGATGTCGCTTAGCATCAGCAAAAAGCCGGGCTTAAATAAATTGCTTCGCTGTGCGAATACGGTGTCGAGATTGGTACCTGCCCACTCTAATTCGCCTTGATTAATCGATACGCCAAAGGACATATCGGTGTCATAACTCTCAACTTCTAATTCATCAAACAGGGCAATTAGGTTGGGATATGTTTTATGGTTGAACACCAAAAAACCGGTGTCGACTGCTTGCTTCACTCCACCAACTTGAATATCAACCGTATTACTATGGCCACCAAAATATGAATTCGCCTCAAATAGGGTCACCTGATGACGTCGCTGCAAGAAATAGGCACTGGCTAGGCCTGAGATGCCCGAGCCGATAACGGCAATTTTTTGAGATTGTTCTAACATTATTGGCTTTTCCAGTGCGAAACGTCGCGTTGTCGTTAAAAGTACTACCGAAATAATTGGTGGTTTTCTACTTCGATGTTAATATTAATACCGTTCAGAAAAAAACGCTACTACTTAGTAGATATTAATACTCATGAGTATCTTTAGCAAACTAAATTTTAAAGACCAGGCATTTCGTCTCCGCGAAGATGCAATTCTTGATGCCACAACAACAATTTTGGCTAGCAAAGGCTTCGATTTGATGACCATGGATGATGTGGCAAATCAAATCGGCATTTCCAAACCAAGCCTGTACAAACACTTCAAGTCGAAAGAAGATTTAGTCGGTGCAGCGATGATTCGCCTTATCGATGGAGCCAGCGCGCAACTCGAATCGCTTCCTGAAAGTTTCACTGCCAAGGAAAAACTGTCCGCACTGCTTGAGTGGGCCTTGCGGGTGAGACTAGGTGGTGGATTACCGTTCTTACCATCTACAAGTAATGCGGTACGTGAAATGTTGATGCGAAATCTGAAATACGTTGGCCGTGTGATCAAGCTCAACGGTCAACTCGAGAAGCTCGTTGTGAAAGCGCAAAAAGAAGGGGCCTTAAATCCGCAATTGCATCCCGACGTGATTCTGTACAGCTACTATGCGCGCAGTTGTGATCCTGCTGTCGACTATTTGCAGAAATTCAGCGACATGGATACAGATACGATCGTCGAAAACATGCTCAGGGTGTGCTTCCAAGGCCTGGAAAAGGTATCTCAATAAGATTGAGAATTCTGCCTTCTACGCTATTAACCATTTACGCAAATCGGACTTAGTTTGCGGTTTGGCGAAATAGAAACCTTGTGCGTACTTACAACCGAAGCTAAGCAAGGCATCAGCTTGCTCCTTGGTCTCAACACCTTCTGCAATTACAGAAAGATTCAAACTTTGGCTCAGCTGTACGATCATCTTGGCGATGCTCGCCTCGCTATGATTTGAGAAAATTTCACTGACAAATGCGCGGTCAATTTTGAGTTTGTCGACATTGAGTTTTTGCAGCTGGCTGAGTGATGAGAACCCAGTGCCGAAATCATCGATCGAGATTCTTACCCCCATGCTCTTTATTTTTTGTAGCATGCTCACCAGCATTTCGGGATCAGTCATTGCCATCGATTCAGTGATTTCTAATTCGAGGCAATTCGGAGGAATGCGTGAATCTCGCAGAGCACGCTCGAGGCTGTGCATGAATTGAGGATGTGAGAATTGGGCCTGTGAGACATTCACCGCAATTTGAAATTCAGTCAGGCCCAACTCCTGCAATTGCTTCAATTCGAAGCAAGCACTACGCAAGACCCATTCCCCAATATTCACAATCAAACCAGAATACTCCGCAATCGGAATAAATTGGTCCGGAGGGATAAACTGTCCATCCTCGGTACGCCAGCGCAGCAGTGCTTCCGCTCCTACTGTTTTGCCAGTCAGCATATCAACTTGAGGTTGATACACGACGAACAAGCGTTCACCCTCAAAAGCTGCGCGCAGCGCATGCATCATGCGTACACGCTCGCGTATCTCTACGCCCATATCGCGGGTGAAGTAAGAGTATCCTGATCGATTATGTGATTTCGCTCGCTTCAGGGCAATGTTCGCATCTTTGAGCGCTTCGGAGCCACTTAGCTCATATTCGGAAAACTTAATCAACCCCAGCGTCGCGGAAAGCTGTACGTTCTGGTGATCTGCAACAAAGGGTCGCTCAAAAAGACTCAAAATTAGGGACGGTGAAACCAAATCCTCATGTCCTAAAATCGCGAAAATATCGTTACCGATTCGAGCGATCTGACAATTATCCCCGAAATAGTTACGAAGCCGTTTTCCGACCGAGCACAATAAGAAATCGCCAAATTGATGTCCAAGCGCATCATTCGTTTCAGCGAAATGATCGATGTCGACTAAGGCGAGGGCACTGTCTTCTTTCTTTGCTGAATGCAGTGTCTCATGCAAAGTTTGCAGTAGTTGGAGCCGGTTGGCTAATCCTGTCAAAGGATCGAAAAAGGCAAGATTGTGCATGCGCGAAGTAAGCACGACATTGTCCAAACAGACTGAGACATTACTGCAAAACATGTCCAATAAATGTCTATCGACAAGATCAGGCGGCAAAGCAAAATCAAGATACATTGCAAGGCTTGCGCCGCCAATGTTGCTAAAGTAAAGCGCGGTAGCGTTTGATTCGAATACGTTGCGACGTTCGAACAAAGCACGCTGCACAAGTGTTTGCGTCGCTTTATCGGCCACTAAAACCAATGGTCGTTCAAGCCAATCTTGATATTTCAGACTGCCAGCAACGATGCGCAAACCGGTGATAATTTCATTAGCATGAGCAAATTCTTCTTGAATCGGATGAGGTGTACTAATAAAACACTCTCCGTCGTTGTCAGCTAACTCAACCACGTACTCAATAATCGTTTCAGAGAATCGACGTAGATCTTTGAGCCCCATCAATTCAGCACTGGCCTTAATGATCAATTCCAGTCCGCGACGACTCGCAGAAATGGCGCAGATTTGTTCGTAAGATCGAATTGCAGAGGTGACGGTCGTGTACAGTTTCGCTTGTGTTAGCTCTGTCTTGTTTTTGTAATCGTTAATGTCGTAATCGCGAATCGCATCCATTTCCGGAGCGTAGCCGGCTTGCCCTGTACGCAGGATAATGCGCACGTCTTTTAGCTCCAAAGTATTGCGGATATAGCTCACTAATTGCAGGCCAGCATTGTCTTCGTCCATTACAACGTCAAGCAATATGACCGCAATACGCTTGCTATGCAACAGCACTTGACGTGCTTCCGCAGTCGAATAAGCGTGCAGGAAATTTAGACCACGCCCTTGAATCTTGAGACCTTGGAGTGCAAACATGGTCGCCGAGTGAACATCTGGATCATCATCGATGATCAAAATATTCCAAGGGTTGGCGACAATCAGAAGTTCAGCATCGGACGCAGGCTTATCATCTTCAACGAAGAAAAGGGCGTCTTCTTGCGGATCCGCGATTTCATTCATGTTCGCTTCTACGCTCACCTTGAGTGAGCTTGGTAAAGTTGCTATAGAGAAGCTTATTGTAGATCGTATTTCCGAGAATAAACTGTTTCACACAAAAAAAGGCGCAAAAAGCGCCTTTTTTGTTGCTTAAAATCACTACGATTTGAGAAATTCCTATCCTAAAGAATGTCGCTAGCGTGATCAGCCAAACGAGAACGTTCACCTCTCGCGAGAGTGACATGTCCACTATGTGACCAACCTTTAAAACGATCTACCACATACGTCAAACCGCTGGAACCTTCCGTCAAATATGGTGTATCAATCTGTGCGATGTTACCCAAACAAACAATCTTAGTTCCAGGGCCCGCGCGTGTTACAAGTGTTTTGACTTGCTTTGGCGTCAGGTTTTGTGCTTCGTCGATAATCAAGAACTTATTGACGAAGGTGCGACCACGCATGAAGTTGAGCGACTTGATCTTGATCTTAGAACGAATCAAATCTTGAGTTGCAGCACGCCCCCAATCACCGGCATCAGAATCAGACTTATTCAGTACCTCGAGGTTATCGTCGAAAGCGCCCATCCACGGAGACATTTTCTCTTCTTCGGTACCAGGCAAGAAACCAATATCCTCACCGACTGGCAC
>CAYWNE010000049.1:0-24286 GCA_964459555.1 uncultured Burkholderiaceae bacterium
TTTTTATCGGCGCTGGCTTGGCTCCCAGTTTGGCAGGCAACGATGTTCTTTCCGGTCTTGTCGCCACCGCTGCGATCTTTGAAAGTAAATTCCTGAATGAAGTCTTTATCACAAGGCTTGAGACCGAGTTGGTTCAAACGCTGAATGATATAAGTTGCCGCTCGTGCGCTACCTTCACTACCAACTCCGCGTCCTTGCATGGATTCGCCAGCCAAGGTTTGTAAATCGCGCATGGCTTGCGAACTTGTTTGTGCGGCGACGGGGAAAGCGGACAGCAGCGCTGCGGTCAATACGCAAGACAGTTTTAGATTCGTGTTTGTTTTTGCTTGCTGGTAGAGGTGGGAAAGCGTGTTCATGCGTAAGAGGAAAAATTGTGAAAATTGGTTTGAGTCGGATGAATATACAAAAAGCCCGCAGTCATAGACCGCGGGCTTTTCGATTTAGTTCCTGACTAGGATTTTAGCTTGCTGATTAGCTGAGGTTTGCTGTCGCAAAATCCCAGTTCACTAAGGCCCAGAATGCTTCCAAGTATTTTGGACGTGCATTGCGGTAGTCGATGTAATAAGCGTGTTCCCACAAGTCGCAAGTCAACAATGGTGTGTCGCTTGTAGTCAAAGGTGTTGCTGCATTGGATGTGTTGACGATATCCAAGCTGCCATCCGCTTTCTTGACCAACCATGTCCAGCTCGAACCGAAGTTGCCTACGCAAGATTTTGTGAACGCTTCTTTGAAGGCGTCGAAAGAGCCCCACTTGGCGTTGATTGCGTCTGCCAATTTGCCACTTGGTTGGCCACCACCGTTAGGCTTCAAACCATTCCAGTAGAAAGTGTGATTCCAGATTTGCGCTGCATTGTTGAATACGCCGCCAGAAGATTTCTTTACGATTTCTTCCAAGCTTGCGTTTTCAAACTCTGTGCCCTTGATCATATTGTTGAGGTTGGTCACATAGGTTTGGTGATGTTTGCCGTAGTGGTATTCCAATGTCTCTTGTGAGATATGTGGTGCCAATGCATCCATGGCGTAAGGCAAGGCTGGCAAAGTATGTTCCATGTTGTTTCCTATCCTATCAAAAAGTAAGGGACTTACCGAAATCACGCTCGCAAAGTCATGAGTGCGTTTCGACATAAAGCCAGCATTGTAAGCGTTTGTGGACTTGCTTGCAGCACACAAACCTGAAATGAGACGTCAAAGCCCTATGAAACTTAGGGTTTTTGTCGGGCTTGGACTTCAATTTCGGTGATATCGACGGCTGTTTGCAGGGTGAGGGTCTGTTTGATCGCAAGCTGAGAACCGCTACGGATCAATTGTCCTTGCGAGTTGGACAAAATGACATAGCCGCGTTCTAGCGTTCGTTGTGGACTCAGTAGTTCGAGCTGGTCTCGCTGTTGCTGCAAGAATTGATGTTGTCTCTGCAGTTGAAGATGCATCAGGCGTTCGAGCTGTTTGGCTTGATTAGCAAGCTGTAAGTGCAAGATGGTCGTTTGCGGCTTGGCGAGCCGAAGATCTTGCTCTAGTTGTTTAAGCTTGGCACGCCAGCGTGGAGCTTGATTTTGCAAAGCAGCTTTCAGTTGATGGGCCAACATGCCGAGCTGCTGCCGTTTGTTTGCGAGACTAGCCAATGGACTAATCAAGCGGCGTGAGAACCAGTCAAGCTGTTGTATGTTCGATTGCAATTCCCGCTGCATCTGCGACTGCAGTCGCCGTTGCAATTGGGCGATTTGCTTGAGCCATTCTTCGCGTGAGCTACATGCTAACTCTGCCGCAGCGGTCGGTGTGGGCGCTCGCAAATCGGCGACAAAATCGGTAATCGTAAAATCCGTTTCATGGCCGACGCCACTAATCATCGGGAGTTCACAGTGGGCGATGGTTCGAGCGACAATCTCTTCGTTGAACGCCCACAGGTCTTCAATACTGCCACCTCCGCGGCAGACGATCAGTACATCGCAGGAAGCGTCGGCATTGGCACTCGCGATCGCCTGGGCAATTTTTGCCGCGGCGCCATCACCTTGCACCGGAGTCGGGTAGATCACGATTTCTACATGCGGTGCACGGCGACGTAAAGCCGTCAGCACATCGCGCAAAGCAGCGGCATTTGGACTGGTGACAACACCGATGCGCTTGGCGAAGCGTGGGATCGCTTTTTTACGATTGGAATCAAAAAGGCCTTCGGCTTCAAGTTTCGCTTTGAGACGCAAAAACTCCTCATACAAGCTCCCCAAGCCTGCACGTCGCATACTCTCGACATTGATTTGGAAATCGCCACGGGGGCCATACAAACTGACCAAGGCCCTGACTTCGACCTTGTCACCTTCACGTGGCATAAAGGAAACATATTGAGCGCGACCACGGAACATCACTGCTCTCACTTGAGCGTCTTGATCTTTCAAAGTGAAATACCAATGGCCCGATGCTGCGCGTGTGAAATTTGAAATTTCGCCGGAAACCCAGAGCAGCGGGAAGTTTTGTTCGAGCACCCGCGCTACAGCTTGATTTAAAGCCGAAACGCTGATGATACGCTCAGATTTTGTAGGGGTTTCGAACAAAGAATGACTGCTCATGCTGGTCTCAGGAAGCGGTGCGCTGCAATAAATGTCCACAAGTGGGCATTATAGGGGAGATTTAAGTGAATTTACCGACGAAAGTGAAAAGCGGCTTCAAAAAGAATTTGTAAGCTTATGATTTTAAAAGGAAATATGTGTATTAATTAAATTTGTGACATGTAAAAAAGATTTCTTATTTTTCTTTGAGTAAATTTTTCTACCCATCAATTTGAGTTTATTCACAAAGTTATCCACAGAAAACTTACTAAGATTCTTGAAAAATTTCCATGTGGCATTAAAACAAGATTTGCTGATTTTTGGTGCACAAAAGTAAAAATCAATCAAATCATCCACTTAGCGAAAAGTGCCCAGAATGTTCACAATCTTATCCACAATTCCTGTGCAAAACTTTGATTAGAATTCCTAAATTGACAGAGATCGCTTATCTATTTTGTACTTTTTTATGAAATTGAAAACGAATTTGCTGCGCTGATCAAAATCTACGCAGCGAATCTTTTATGTTTAAATTCAACCACTTAAACAAATGTAAAAAGCTTGTTCACAAACTCATCCACAGTTTATGTGCAAAACTGTGGACATCCTGTCTGGAAAACACGAAACATTCGATAAATTTCCTTGTGGAAATGAAAACTTCTGTTTCGATCTTTGATTTCGGGGGCTGCTTAAAAATCAAGCGCACACTTGGCTTTGTTACAAATCAAGGACTTAAGAACTCATTCCACAGATATCCACATGATTGCTCACAGAAACTGTGCAAAACTATTCTGAATTGAGAATTTCTGCTGTTTATCATAGTGAAATGACTAATTGGTATCGCTTAGTTGGAAGAATGAAGTTGAAGCAAATCGGAAATCTGTCTCGTTTTTGATTCTTGGAAAATATTCCTAGCGTTCTACTTGCTCAAGGCGCAACAACACGATACATTGCGTGCTTGTATCGCCTCATCGATTTTCGGGCTAGTTTTGCTTGTGCCGGTGGGGAAACCTGAGCATTTTTTGATTTTCAAGGAGTATCCTTTGTTCGCGATTCTTCAGGCGGCTGGCTGGCCTATTTACTTGCTGTTGATTTCCTCAATCATTGCTTTGGCATTGATCATCGAGAGAACCCTTTCCTTGCGTCGTCAACGAATCCTCCCACCTACCTTGTTGGAGGAAGTGATTCGGGTCTACCAAAATGGCAAAGTTAAGCAGGAAGTGATTGATCAATTGGCGCTTAGTTCTTCGCTCGGTCGTGTCCTAGCGGCTGGCCTGCGCAATGTCAATGCACCACGTGAGGTCATGAAAGAATCGATCGAAGAAGCGGGTAGTGCGGTGGCCCATGATCTAGAAAAATATTTGACGACGCTCGGTACCATCGCTTCACTTGCGCCATTGATGGGTTTGTTTGGTACTGTGGTTGGTATGATCGAGATCTTCGGTTCGCAAAATGCATCGGGCGCGAATCCGGCGCAGCTGGCTCATGGTATTTCTGTCGCTCTGTACAATACGGGATTTGGTCTATTGATCGCGATGCCAGCGATGATTTTCTATCGTCATTTCCGCGCTTTGGTGGATAGCTTTGTGGTCGAAATGGAGCAGCAAGCTGTGAAATTTGTGGATGTCGTACACAGCACACGCAAGTGATAGAACAGAGAAGACGAGACAAGTCATTATGAATTTTCGCAAAGGCTCGGCGAAAGAAGATCCCGAGATTAATCTGATTCCTTTCATCGACGTCTTGTTGGTGATTTTGATTTTCTTGATGGTGACGACGACCTATAGTCGCTTCACAGAATTGCAAATTACTTTGCCAACAGCGGATGCTGAAAAAGCGCAAGAGAAACCAAGTCAAATTGAGATTGGTATCGACGCCCAAGGTCGTTACAAGATCAATAGTGAGGCAGTGAGCTTCCTTGATACAAACACCTTGGCCAATGATCTACGCAAAGCGGCAGAAGCACTCGGTGCGGGTAAGGGACAGGTTGACCCAGTCATCATCATTAATGCTGATCGCGCTGCGAGTCATCAATCGGTGATCGATGTGTTGGAGGCCGCGCGTATTGCTGGCCTTGGCAAGGTAACCTTCGCTGCGCAAGCTTCGACTTCGGCGAAATAAGGTGTCGAAATAAAGTTTGTCTTGGCACAGAAGTCTATGATGGGAAACGTCTTAGCGTTTCCCATTTTTCTTGGATGAATCGCTTTGTGGGAACCTTGGGGAAGCGTAGATTCTCTTCTCTTAACACACGTCAATTTGGAGCGGTCGTTTTGGAGCTGTCATGTTAGAACGCATGTTCTGGAAAATCTGGTTAAAGCCTGGTGTAGTCGCCCAGTTATTGCGGCCACTAGCGTGGTTGTACGGCGCACTGCTGAATTTCCGTTTTGGTTTGTACATGATGGGTTATAAAGCGCAATATCGAGCGCCAGTGCCGGTTATAGTGGTCGGCAATATTTTTATTGGTGGAACGGGTAAGACACCGATGGTGATCAAGCTCATCGAATTCCTGCGTTTGCATGGTTGGAACCCTGGCGTGATTTCACGTGGCTATGGCCGTGAGGCCGATACGGTGCTCGAAGTTACGACGACATCTCAGGCCGCTGAGGTTGGCGATGAGCCACTTTTGATCGTGCAATATACTGACTGCCCGTTGTTTGTGTCGCGCTCTCGTGCTCTAGCGGCGCAAGCTCTTTTGAAACAGCATCCCAGTATTGATCTGTTGATTTCCGACGATGGGCTGCAACATTACGCTTTAGGTCGAGATATCGAAATCGTGATGTACGATCAGCGCGGTATTGGCAATGGCTTCTTATTACCGGCAGGGCCTTTGCGCGAAACGCCCAAGCGTCGGCGTGATTTCACAATCTTGAATGTCGGTACAAACCAAAGCTTGCAGGTTGCTCCACCCGGTGTGGGTGATGACGTCATACAGATGCGTTTGCAGGCATCGAGCCTTTCGCAGCTTTGTAACTCAGAGCAGCAGGTCGACCTCGCTAGCCTCCGCGGAAAATCTATTTTGGCCGCGGCAGGGATTGGCAATCCACAGCGTTTTTTCGATCTCCTGACACAAGCTGGCCTCACATTCGAAGCGCTGCCTTTACCTGATCATCATGTCTTTGATGAACAAGTATTTGCGCAGAAAACCGCAGAAATCATCCTGATCACTGAGAAGGATGCAGTAAAATGTCGGCAAATTGCGGGCTTGCGACAAGACCCGCGGATCTGGGTAGTGCCAGTGCAAGCACATCTTGAAGAGCGCTTTGGCGTCGAACTACTCAAACTGCTTTCGGAGAAAAAACATGGACTCGCGTCTACTTGATGTCTTGGTGTGCCCTTTGTGCAAAGGGCCATTGGAATTGGATAAAGCTGCGCAAGAATTGATCTGCAAAGCCGACAAATTGGCGTTCCCAATTCGTGATGGCATTCCTATCATGTGGGAAGATCAGGCCCGACGTCTTGACGGTAATCCATCTGAAAACACCTAGGCTGGTCTTATGAGTTTCACAGTAATCGTTCCAGCGCGCCTTGCTTCAACACGTTTGCCCAACAAACCCTTGGCCGATATTGGTGGCAAACCGATGATTGTACGCACCGCTATGCAGGCGCAAAAATCAGGAGCCGAGCGCGTGGTCGTTGCGACGGATCACGCAGAGATCATCAAGGCCTGCGAGCAACATGGCATTCAAGCCTTCATGACACGCGCTGATCATCCTTCTGGGACCGATAGAATCGCCGAAGTGGCGGCCTTATTGCAGCTCGATGCTGATACGGTGGTGGTCAATGTACAAGGTGATGAGCCTATGATTGATCCAGGCTTGATCAAGGCTACCGCGGCAATGGTCAATGCCAGCACACCAATGGCGACCGCAGCCCATCCTATCCATGCGATGGCTGATGTGCTCAATCCCAATGTGGTCAAAGTCGTGCTCGATCAGAAGCAGCGTGCCTTGTACTTTTCTCGCGCTTCGATTCCGTGGGCACGCGATGCTTTTGCGATCAGCACTGAATCGATGCCCAGTGTAATGCAGGCGGGGGCGGGATTATTGCAACCGTTACGACATATCGGGCTTTATGCTTATCAAAATCAATTTTTGCAAGCCTACCCGACTTTGCCTGTTTCACCTTTAGAACAGATTGAAGCTTTGGAGCAGTTAAGGGTGTTGTGGAATGGCATCGCGATTGCTGTTCATGTCACCGAGCATACTCCAGCGCTAGGGGTAGATACGCCAGAGGATTTAGAGCGCGTGCGTCAGTTTTTCTAAACCCTGTGCAAAAAATGGGAAACTTGGGTGCGGAAAGCGCTTCAAGCGGAAAAATCTGTGGTAAATTTCGTAAAGATCAAAAATCATTGACGACATGCCATGTAAAGTGGCATTTGGTATAAGAAATAAAAATAATTCTCGTTGCTCGTCATGATTCCAAGATCGAATTATCTTTTGTGGATTTCGTGTTTGCGAGATTGAGATAAATTCGATCGGTGCAGGATAATTAAACTCGTCTAGGAAATAAAAATGCGTCTTATTTTGTTGGGAGCACCCGGAGCAGGCAAGGGCACGCAAGCCAATTACATTAAGGAAAAGTTCGGTATTCCACAAATCTCCACTGGAGATATGTTGCGTGCTGCGGTGAAAGCCGGCACGCCACTTGGTATCGAAGCGAAGAAAGTGATGGACGCCGGTGGTTTGGTATCGGATGACATCATCATCGGCTTGGTCAAAGAACGCTTGAAACAAGATGACTGCGCCAATGGTTATTTGTTCGATGGCTTCCCCCGCACCACACCGCAAGCCGATGCAATGAAGGAAGCTGGTGTTGCGATCGATTACGTTTTGGAAATCGATGTGCCAGACAGCGCGATTATCGAGCGTATGAGTGGTCGCCGCGTACATCCAGGTTCTGGTCGCACTTATCACGTCAAATTCAACCCACCAAAAGTGGAAGGTAAAGACGATGAAACCGGTGAAGACTTGGTGCAGCGTGACGACGACAAAGAAGAAACCGTGAAGAAGCGTTTGAACGTCTATCACGATCAAACCGAAGTGCTGTTGAGCTACTATGGTGATTGGGCCAAGTCTGGTCAGCCAGGTGCACCAAAGTATCGCAAGATCGCTGGTGTAGGACCAGTAGAAGCTATTCGTGATGCGGCATTCGCGGCATTGAGCGAATAAAGAGGAAGCGGACAACCTGTCCGCTTTTTTTTCGCCTGTGTTGATGCTAATCAGATAATTGAAGACGATGAAACAAGGCCTCGTCGAAATCGAAATAAAGTAGAAATAAATTAGAAATTTGAATGTAGAAGGGGGGAGTTAGCTCAGATTGAAAACAAAGTATTACTAGCGGTATGCAGCAAGATTTATAGCACTAGAAGTCACAAGAAGTCACAAGAAGTCACTGGAAGTAATTGTTGGACGCAATTTTCGTGAAGTTTTAAAACGCCGTTAGCAAGGCTCACAAAGCTAAGCTAACCAATAAAACAATTGCTGGTCTATTCGAAAAAAGTCGCTTGTTGTCGTCTGCACGAAGGTGCGATCGGCAAAAATAGGCAGGCAATGACTAAGTAAAAAAGTTTCGTAGAACACCGGGAAAATTTGGAGGAGTCGACATGGTAGATAGTCTGTGGATTGTTGTAGGTTGTGGTGTACTCGCAGTTTTATATGGTTTATTCACCCGTAGCTGGATTCTCAAACACGATGCTGGGAACGCTCGCATGCAAGAAATCGCCAATGCGATTCAAGAAGGTGCAGCAGCATATTTGGCACGTCAATATAAGACCATTGCAATCGTTGGTGCAGGGTTGTTCATCGCCATCGCCTTATTGCCAGGGTTAGGTTTAACAACGGCCTTGGGCTTTTTAGTTGGCGCGGTTCTGTCGGGCGCTTGTGGTTTCATTGGTATGAACGTCTCAGTGCGCGCCAATGTGCGTACTGCGCAGGCTGCAACGAAGGGCATGAACGAAGCTCTGGATGTCGCATTTAAAGGCGGCGCTATCACCGGTATGTTGGTGGCTGGTTTAGGCCTCTTGGGCGTTGCCGTGTTCTATATTTTCCTCACCAAAGGTGGCGCCACGCCAACCCATGATTTGATCAAACCTTTGATCGGCTTGGCTTTCGGCGCTTCTTTGATTTCGATTTTTGCGCGTCTTGGTGGTGGTATCTTCACCAAAGGTGCTGACGTGGGCGCTGACTTGGTTGGTAAAGTCGAGGCGGGTATTCCAGAAGATGATCCACGTAATCCAGCCGTTATCGCCGATAACGTTGGTGATAATGTTGGTGACTGCGCAGGTATGGCGGCTGACCTTTTCGAAACCTATGTTGTGACCTTGATCGCGACGATGCTGTTGGGCGCACTGATGGTAACGAATGCGGTCAGTGAAGCGATCATGTATCCATTGTTGTTGGGTGCGGTCTCCATTCCAGCATCGATCATCGGCTGTGCTTTCGTGAAGCACACGCCAGGTCAAAAGATTATGTCTGCGCTCTACAAAGGCTTGTGGTGGGCAGCAGGTTTGTCTTTGATCGGTTTTGTCGCCATAACATTCATGCTGTTCAAAGATGAAGCCTTCCGTAATCAAATGATTATTTCATCGGTCATCGGTATCGTTTTGACTGGTCTGATGGTCTACATCACTGAGTACTACACAGGCACGGATTTCAAACCTGTACGTCATATCGCTGAAGCATCAACCACTGGCCATGGTACCAATATCATCGCAGGTTTGGGTGTGTCGATGAAGTCCACCGCGTATCCTGTCTTGGCAGTGTGCGTGGCGATTTTGGTTTCCTACAAATATGGTGGCGGCTTGTACGGCATCGCGGTTGCAGCGACATCGATGTTGTCGATGGCTGGCATTATCGTTGCACTCGACGCTTATGGTCCGATCACTGATAACGCTGGTGGTATCGCTGAGATGTCTGGTCTCGATGACTCTGTACGTGCGATCACCGATCCACTCGATGCAGTTGGTAACACCACCAAAGCAGTCACCAAAGGCTATGCGATCGGTTCTGCTGGCTTAGCTGCTTTGGTCTTGTTCGCTGATTACACGCATGCTTTGGAATCCGTTGGCTTGAGCATTAAGTTTGACCTCTCTGATCCACAAGTGATTGTCGGCTTGTTCATCGGTGGTTTGATTCCTTACTTGTTCGGCGCGATGGCGATGGAAGCCGTGGGACGTGCAGCGGGTGCGGTGGTAGTGGAAGTACGTCGTCAATTCCGCGACATCAAAGGCATCATGGACGGCACTGGCAAACCAGAGTACGACAAAGCTGTCGATATGTTGACCGCTTCTGCTATCAAAGAAATGATCTTGCCATCTCTGTTGCCAGTTGTTGTGCCTATCATCGTGGGCATGACTTTGGGTGCAGCGGCATTGGGCGGTATGTTGATGGGTACCATTATCACTGGTTTGTTTGTGGCGATCTCGATGACGACTGGCGGCGGTGCTTGGGACAATGCGAAGAAATACATCGAAGATGGTAACTTCGGTGGGAAGGGTTCTGAAGCGCATAAAGCGGCGGTGACAGGTGACACGGTTGGTGATCCATACAAAGATACAGCGGGTCCAGCGGTTAACCCATTGATCAAGATTATCAACATTGTTGCTTTGCTCTTGGTACCTTTGTTCCCATTGGTACCATGGTTGAAAGCTCCAGCGGCGCCAGCGCCAGTGGTACAACAGCATGAAGCGGCTTTGCCTGTAGTGGCGGCACCAGAAGGCATGGATGTTGCCAAAGTGAAAGCTGCTAGTCCTACAGCTGCGCCAGCTGAAAAGGCGGCGGCTGCGCCAGCATCACCAGCCTCAGCACCGGAAGCTTCAAAGTAAGGCACCAATATAGGGGCGCCGAATAAAGCATAGCAATAAGCTTGAGCGCTCAGCGCTGAGGCCAAAACCTTTGGGGAGTAGCAACAATCTCCAAATTTAAGAAGTATAGAAAGGTGGTTAGTGCAAACTAGCCACCTTTTTTTATTGTTTTTTGTTTGAGGCAGCTTCTCGATTTCGATACAATAGCAAGATTGACGTTTACGTTAACGTTAAACTGTTATTCAGTTGGGTTCAGTTGAATTTATTCGGGCTATCAGGTTTTATTTGCCGATTGACACAGCTTGATGAGGTTTTTCTACGAACTCATGACGCCACAGTTTTAAGCCGTGGTGCAGCGATTGAATGGCAATAAGAATGACCAAGAGAGACCTTTGTACAACTGTAGCGAGCGTCTGAAGTTTGAGTCGAGAAGCGCACCTGTGCTGGGGCACAGCGAGCATCGCCGACTCAAAATTCAGTCGCGCAGTAAGTTGTGCAGAGGTGTCCAAGAAGAAATTTTAGAAGACACCAAGTACACAAGTCGAGGACACTATGCAAATTCAAAATAATGTATTCATCATCACTGGCGGCGCATCCGGTTTGGGCGAAGCAACAGCACGTATGATCAAAGCGAATGGCGGTCAAGTTGTGATCGCTGACGTGCAGGTCGAAGCGGGCCAAAAATTGGCGCAAGAATTGAACGCGATTTTCGTCAAGTGTGACGTGACTTCTGAAGCTGACGGCCAAGCAGTGGTCGCTGCAGCAACGGCCGCTGGTACCTTGCGTGGCTTGATCAATTGCGCAGGTGTTGCACCTGCGGTGAAGACAGTTGGTAAAGACGGCGCGCATCCTTTGGAACTGTTCCAACGCGTTGTGAATATCAATTTGGTCGGTACATTCAACATGGCGCGCTTGGCAGCAGAAGCGATGTCCAAAACTGAAGCAGTACAAGAAGAGCGCGGCGTGATCATCAACACCGCTTCTGTTGCAGCTTATGACGGCCAAATCGGTCAAGCTGCGTATGCTTCTTCCAAGGCTGCGGTGGTTGGTTTGACCTTGCCAATGGCACGCGACTTGTCTCGCAATGGTATCCGTGTAATGACCATTGCTCCAGGTATTTTCGAAACACCGATGTTGCTCGGCATGCCGCAAGAAGTGCAAGACGCCTTGGGCAAAATGGTTCCGTTCCCATCTCGTTTGGGCAAGCCAAACGAATACGCGCAATTGGCGAAAACCATCATCGAAAATATGATGTTGAACGGCGAAACGATTCGTCTCGACGGCGCGATCCGTATGCAACCAAAATAATCGAACAAGGTGAAGCCAGAGATTAAACTTTTGGCTTCCTTTGGGCGACTCAAGCGGCTTCAAGAATCAAACAATTGTCGTCTCAGTGTGACTAAATTGGCAGGAAATGCAGACTTTTTCCTTGCCAACGAATACACTAAGACACAATTGAAAATGATTCTTGGAGCCGTTTTCGCATGGCTGTGACTGTAAACGCGAATGCAAATGCCAACTCTAATACCGGACTAATCTTGACGGGTGGTGGGGCCCGTGCTGCCTACCAAGTTGGTGTTGTCAAAGCTATTTCCGATATTTTGTTGGAAGAGGGCTGGGGGCCCCATCACAATCCTTTCGGCATTATTTGCGGGACCTCCGCTGGTGCAATCAACGCCACCGCTTTAGCGTGTCGCGCAGACGATTTTCGTGAATCGATCACGAATGTGCATCAGGTTTGGAGTAATTTTGAAGCGGCGCAAGTGTATCGTGCCGATTCGCTGGGAGTGATACGTTCTGGTGCGCGTTGGTTGTCCATCATGTCCTTTGGTTGGTTGCTCAATAAATGGCGCAAGTCACCACCGCTGTCATTGCTCGATAACTCTCCGCTTGAGGGATTGCTGCATCGCATGCTTGACATGGAACGCCTCGATCAAGCCTTCGTCAATGGCGATTTGCATGCCTTGGCGGTGACAGCTTCGTCTTACACAACTGGCCACCATCTCACTTTCTATCAAACACTCGCCGACATCGAACCATGGGTGCGCAGCCAACGTTTGGCGCAACGCGATTTCATTGGTATTCAGCATTTGTTGGCATCATCAGCGATCCCATTCATCTTTCCTTCCGTGCCTTTGAATTGGGGCGGACATTTGGAATACTGCGGTGATGGTTCTATGCGTCAGTTAGCACCAATTTCACCGGCGATCCATCTGGGCGCGAGCAAGGTTTTGATTATCGGTGCAGGGCGTTTGACCGAGCCGACGCGGCAAAATTTCGACACTGCGCGTTACCCTAGTTTGGCACAGATCGCAGGCCATGCGATGTCGAGCATCTTTTTGGACAGCTTAGCGGTTGATATCGAGCGGCTATCCCGTATCAACAAGACCCTTTCGATGTTGCCACCGGATCTTTTGGAAAAGACGCCATTGAAGCCAGTCGAGCTCCTAGTCATCGCGCCATCGGAGCGCTTAGACGAAATCGCGAGCCGACATATTCAAAGTTTGCCTTTGCCAGTGCGCACGATGCTGGGGGGTATCGGTGCGACTGAGGCGCGCGGTTCTGCCTTGGCATCATACCTCTTGTTTGAGGCTAGCTACACACGCGAGCTAATTGATCTCGGCATTCGCGATACACATGCCAAGCGCGCCGAGGTCGTGCAGTTTTTTGGTAAGCGTACTGTGGTCTAAAAGAAGCTTATCCCAAGCTTAGCCCAAGCTTCCTTAGACGTCAGCTTGTGCGCGATGATGGTCGTGAAATTTAGGTGTCGATTATGAGTAAAGGATTCATCAGAATTTGGCGCAGTCTGTTGTGCGCGATCTTGATCGTGTGCTGTGGTCTTGCACAGGCCCTGCCGCAAGATCAAATTGCATATCAAGATTTGCCGCGTGAGGCTAAAACGACGATTGCCTTGATTAAAAAAGGCGGGCCATTTCCCTACGATAAAGATGGCGCCGTATTTGGCAACTACGAGAAACGTCTGCCTAAGCAGCCGCGCGGATACTATCGTGAATACACCGTCAAAACTCCGTACGCGCGCAATCGCGGAGCGAAACGCATCATTACCGGTGGCGAGCGCGAGCCTCTGCAATATTTTTACACTGAAGATCACTACCAAAGTTTTCGTCGGGTGATTGAATAAATTCGTTGATAGAAAAAGCTAAGCGTGAGTTGAGGAAAAGATGAATATGTTCAATGCGATTCCTAGCAATATGGTGCAATCGATACGAGCTTATCGAAGTGCTGATTTGCAGCAGGCAGCCAGTGAATTAGGACATCATTTTTTGTATGCCTATTGTGGCCAAGCGCAGTCAAAAGACGAGGTCTTGGCAGCGATCGGTAAAGCCTTTGGTTTTCCTGAACATTATGGAAATAACTTTGATGCTTTGTACGATTGTTTGACCGATTCGGTACATCGTGCAGGTAAGCAAAATGGCTTGGTGGTGGTGGTCGAACAAATTCCTAATACCGAAGCTTTTGATCGTGACGCGCGTGAAACTCTGATCGACGTGTTTCGTGATGCATCTGATTTTTGGGCCA
This sequence comes from uncultured Burkholderiaceae bacterium, assembly GCA_964459555.1. Taxonomy (GTDB): domain Bacteria; phylum Pseudomonadota; class Gammaproteobacteria; order Burkholderiales; family Burkholderiaceae_D; genus Undibacterium. The sequence goes on from CAYWNE010000049.1 coordinate 13,876, forward strand.
AACGCCAAGTGCCATTTCGTATGTTTTATTCATTTGTTTAAAGAATGAGACCTTTTTTGCTGTAGCGAATAAAACTTATTAGATTGTTAGTATTTCCCCGATAAAAGTCGCTCTAGATTTGAGTAATCCTTTGATTTTCTGGGTTTTTTTTGGGTTTTTCTTGGGGTTTGGAGGGCGACACAGGTACAATGCTGCCATGAAGAAAATTGTTATCCTTATCTCCGGTCGTGGCAGCAATATGCAAGCCATCGTCCAAGCGGCTCAACGTGAGCAATGGCCAGCGGAAATTGCCGCAGTCATCAGTAACAAACCCGATGCAGCCGGCCTGCAATTTGCGCAAAGTCAGGGCATTTCAACCCTCGTCGTCGAAAGTAAGAGTTTCGCTTCTCGCGAAAGTTTTGATCAAGCATTGCAAGCCGAAATCGATAAGATTGGTGCGGACCTCGTGGTCTTGGCCGGCTTTATGCGGATTTTGACTCCAGGTTTCGTGCAGCATTACGCTAATCGTATCATCAATATTCATCCTTCTTTGCTGCCGAGTTTTATTGGTCTGCATACGCACCAACAAGCACTCGATGCGGGTGTGAAGTTGCATGGTGCTACGGTGCATTTTGTGACGGCTGAGCTCGATCATGGTCCTATCATCGACCAAGTTAGTATTCGCGTCTTCAATGACGATACTGCGGATAGCTTGGCGCAACGCTTACTCGAAAAAGAACACATCATTTATCCACGCGCGGTACGCTTATTTGTTGAGGATAAATTAGAAGTGCAGGGCGATCGTGTCTTGATTCATGCCGATACCAGCCAGTTTTGAGCCTTGAGCAAAAACGTCGACAGGTACGCATCAACACGAAGAGCGCAAAGCTTGCGCCCATGAATACCAAGCTGTGCCGCACATAAGTGCGTGCAAGCTCATACCAATTTGAGGTTTATTATGAGATTACCACCCGCCATCGTTGGCCATACCGAAGAAGTTTTACGTGAGATCTTGCGCTTCACCGGCCCTGCAGACGGCACTCTATCGCGTTACTTCCGTGAACATCCACGTTTGGGCTCACGTGAACGCGGTGTGATTGCCGAAGCAATCTACGGTTTGTTGCGCAATAAGAGTGTCTATACGAGCTTCTCCGAGTCAGGCGTTGGCCCTGTGATGCGTCGTTTGAGTCTACTCGGTTTGGCCGATGCGGTTGGCATTGACGCCCTTGGTGGCCTCAGCGAAGAAGAAACCGAATGGCTCAAGCGCGTGATGGAGATGGATCGTAGTCATCTGCCATTGCAATTGAAATCAAATATGCCGGATTGGTTGTGGCAACGTCTCGCCAATAACTTTGGCGAAGAAGAGGCTTTGCAATTGGTGGCATCGCTAAACTCTCCAGCCTCACTCGATTTGCGCGTCAATACTTTGAAATCGAATCGTGAGACGGTGGCGGCATCTTTGGCCGAGGCACCGATCATCGCTGAACCAACGCCATACGCCGCGACGGGTTTGCGTGTCGTCAAAAAACCGTCGATTCAAAATCTGCCATTGTTTAAAGATGGCACGATTGAAGTACAAGATGAAGGCAGCCAGATCTTGGCACAATTGGTAGGCGCCAAGCGCGGTGAAATGGTGGCTGACTTCTGCGCCGGTGCTGGCGGTAAAACTTTGGCGCTCGGTGCGATCATGCGTAACACTGGTCGCTTGTATGCTTTCGATATCTCTGAAAAACGTTTGGCAAAATTAAAGCCACGTTTGGCACGCAGTGGTTTGTCCAATGTGCATCCAGTGGTGATTGCGCATGAACGCGATGCCAAGATCAAACGTCTAGCAGGCAAACTTGATCGTGTCTTAGTCGACGCACCATGTTCCGGCTTGGGTACCTTGCGTCGCAACCCAGATGTGAAGTGGCGCCAAAATGAAAAAGGCGTGGCTGAGCTCAATGAGAAGCAAGCCTCGATTCTCGATAGCGCGGCACGCTTGGTGAAAGCGGGTGGACGTTTGGTGTATGCGACCTGCAGTATTCTCGATGAAGAGAATGAAGGCATCGTCACGCAATTTTTGAGTAATCATCCTGACTTCGAATTGCTACCAGCATCGCAAGTTTTGCAAGAACAAAAAATTGAACTTGAGATGGGCGATTATTTGAAATTGTATCCGCACCGTCATCACACTGATGGCTTCTTTGCCGCTGTGATGCAACGCAAGAAAGTGAACGCCAAAGAAGTTGCTAAAAATACTGAAGCAGCAGAATAATTTTCAGAAACAAGGTTTGATCAAGAATGTTGCAAATCATGGGAACGCAGTCCATCTCACAACTGGTTGCAGAAATCTCCGCTGATCTGGGCTATGCCAGCTTGACCTGGCAAGCGCTCAGCATTGTTCTTTGTATCGCTCTGGCGTGGTTTATTTCGCGTCAAATTCAGAGGAAGTTCGATAAGGTTGGCGAAACCTCGGATGTCATGAAAATTGGCGTCGAGAGTTTTTCTCGTGTGTTGTGGCCGCTGTTGGCACTGGCTTTGCTGTTCTTAACCAAACTGTTTTTGGCGAAGTACCAGCACACCGCCTTGCTGAAATTATCGTTCCCAATTCTGTCTTCATTTGCACTGATACGTTTTAGTTTCTACGTTTTTCGTCGCGCCTTTATTCGCGAAGGCGCTGCTGGCAGCACTTTCTTAGTGTTTGAAAAAGTATTTGCTGCCTTGGTCTGGGTTGGTGTCGTTTTGCACATGACAGGCCTTTGGGGCGAGTTGGCATTTGCTCTTGATGAAATTGTTCTGCCGCTCGGCAAAACACATATCAGCTTACTGGCGATCTTGCAGGCACTAGGATCAGTTGCTTTGACTGTGGTCTTGGCACTCTGGGTCAGCGCTATGTTGGAAGCGCGTTTGATGCAGATCCCCAGCATGCATTCCTCGCTCAAAGTCGTATTGGCGCGCTTGGGCCGCGCCTTGTTTATCTTGGCAGCGATCTTAATTAGCCTGTCCTTGGTCGGCATTGATTTGACCGTGTTATCAGTCTTCGGTGGTGCGCTCGGTGTTGGTCTAGGTTTCGGCTTGCAGCGCATTACCAGTAGCTACGTTTCCGGATTTATTATTTTGTTCGATCGTAGTTTGTCGATCGATGACATGATCACCGTCGATAAGTACAGTGGTCGCGTCACGCAAATCAATACGCGTTACACCGTGTTGAAAGGATTGGATGGCGTTGAATCAATCATCCCGAATGAGATGTTGGTGTCGAATCCGGTGCAGAATTTATCCCTGACCGATAGAGCCGTGGTCCTGACCACCGATTTCACGGTCGATTACAAAACCGATTTGTCTATTTTGTTGCCGCGTTTGATTGAAGTGGCAGCGCAAGTTCCGCGCGTGTCGAAGCAAATTCCGCCATCATCGTATTTGTTGCGCTTTGGCGCCGATGGCTTTGATGTGCGGGTTGGTTTTTGGATCGATGATCCTGAGAACGGTAAGAACAATATTATTTCTGACGTGAATCTTCAGATTCTGAAATTGTTGCGAGAATTGAATGTGGAAATACCATATCCACATCGAGACGTAACAATTTATCAAGCAGAATCAAAAACTTAACGTCGTATTTGTGTTGTGTCGCCTGTTGGCATTCAGAAACAGGCGTACAATTTGGTATCCGCTGCGTATCAAACGCGGCTCGTGTTGTTTGAAAATTGTGGAGTAGAACTTGAGTAATTTTATTGATAGTGCGGTCAATTTTTTGATGAACGGTATTACCGGCGCAAGTGGCTGGCAAGTGTTCATCTTCACTATGATCGTCACCCATATCACCATCGCGAGTGTCACGATCTTTTTGCATCGCTGCCAAGCGCATCGCGCCTTGGAGTTGCATGCAATTCCTAGCCATTTTTTCCGCTTCTGGTTGTGGCTGACGACAGGTCAAGTCACCAAAGAATGGGCGGCAGTACATCGTAAGCATCATGCGAAGTGTGAGACTGAAGAAGATCCACATAGCCCTGTGACACGTGGTATCAAGAAAGTCTTGTTGGAAGGCGCCGAGTTGTATCGTGCTGAATCCAAGAATAAAGAAACCATCGCTAAATACGGTACAGGCACACCGGATGATTGGATCGAGCGTAATCTCTACACCCGCTTCAGCTGGCAGGGCGTGGCGCTGATGTTGATCATCGACTTCATGTTATTCGGTGTGATTGGTATCACCGTGTGGGCAGTGCAAATGTTGTGGATTCCGGTAACAGCTGCCGGCATCATCAACGGTATCGGTCACTACTGGGGCTATCGCAATTACGAATGCAATGATGCAGCGACCAATATCGTTCCTTGGGGTATTTTGATTGGCGGTGAAGAACTGCATAACAATCATCATACTTTCGGTACCTCGGCGAAATTGTCTTCGAAATGGTATGAGTTCGATATCGGTTGGGGTTACATCCGCATCCTCGAAATTTTGCATCTCGCCAAAGTGAAGAAAGTCGCACCGAAACCAAAATTCTTGAAAGAGAAAAGCTTGGTCGATATCGACACTTTGCAAGCCGTGATTACCAATCGTTACGATGTGATGGCGAAGTATGCGAAGTCTTTGAAAAAAGAATGGGCCGAAGAATTGCAACAATTGCGCCAAAAAGCCCAGTTGGAAAAAGGCTTCTTGAAGTCCGCCAAAAAAGCTTTGCAACGCGAACCAGGCAAACTTGAGGCAGTGCAGCTGCAAACTTTGCGTGAGCTGTTCGATCACAGCGCCGCCCTCAAAACCATGCACGACATGCGCTTGGAATTGAATGCTATCTGGGAACGCTCTAGCGCGACGCGCGAACAACTGCTCGCCCAGCTACAAGACTGGTGCACCCGCGCCGAAGCATCAGGCATCAAAGCCTTGCAAGAATTCTCTTTCCGTTTGCGTACCTATGCGTAATTGAGAAATTGGTGTACCAAACAAAAATGGCGCCTTGGGCGCCATTTTTGTTTTGGGGTGTTTGATGAGGGACTTGACGTTTGACGTGATGGGCCGCCGCAGCGGCGAAGCCGCGAAGGGAACCCACAAACGCAGTTTGTGGGCGGTCCTTCTCGACGGGATGATTAGCTCGGTTCATGGGCGCCATTGAATTTGCGTCAGGGACTCTCTGATAGCAGATATTGCTGCCATGCCTTTTGATGCAGGGCACTCCAAAGTGGCGAATAGAACGGAGCGAGGCCCGGTGATCGCAAACTGTGCGAAGACCACTTGGCCGTCTTTTGTCTTTGACGCCATTTCCTGCAATGTGAAGCCGCTCTTTAGTTTGCTTCTCTTCAGCGGCATGGTTGTTACCAACTGAGGATCCGCTGCGGTTTGCGTCATTGAAGTTGCTGCGTTTCCTTCAATCTCACGAAGAAGTTCCCCAGCTTCTTTGGGATTGCCTGCCTTGGTCACTGACGAAACAGATAGCTGCAACAACTCGCCGTTCGGTCCGGAGGCTGATAATGGTTTGGACTTTAGATTCGCCTTCCACGAAGACGGAAGTGTGTAACTGAACGAATTGGTTTCAATAATTTCGGCGGAAGCAGTGGTTGCCATAACCAACCCTATCAGTAGAAAGCAAACAAGACGGTTCAGCATGTGATGAAGAGAGCTAACATTGTTTTAATGTGAAAGAAACCAAAGTTATCATATTCATGTAATTTTAGAAATAAAATTTTTATCCTTTGGAAAAGTTGCTGGATACGGAGCCTGCTTTGTTATGCTGTACAAAATCCCAGTTCAACAGAGGGAACATCAAAGTCCGCATCTTATCCATGATGCCGAGGCCGAGACGAAAAAAAACCTGCAAAAGTTTGCAGGTTTTTTTTAGACATCTGAAGAGACGAAAAACAAGATTACTTGATTTTTGTTTCTTTGTAGATTACGTGCTTACGTGCCTTTGGATCGAACTTCATGATTTCCATTTTTTCAGGCATCGTACGTTTGTTTTTCGATGTCGTGTAGAAGTGACCCGTGCCAGCAGTCGATTCTAGTTTGATTTTGTCGCGACCAGATTTAGCCATGATATTTTCCTAACAAGTATTTCTGTGAACAGCGTCAGCTTAAACTTTTTCGCCGCGAGCACGTAAGTCAGCCAAAACGGCATCGATACCGATTTTGTCAACTACACGCAAACCTGCGTTAGACAAGCGCAGGGAAACCCAGCGATTTTCAGATTCTACGAAAAAGCGACGGTTTTGCAGGTTAGGCAAAAAGCGACGTTTGGTTTTGTTGTTTGCATGGGAAACATTGTTGCCAACCATTGGCCCTTTCCCAGTAACTTGGCATACACGCGCCATGTTTTCACTCCTTAATGATTTCCGAAATTGGAAAAAACAGAAGTATAACGAAAAAACTTCGGAATATCAACGACTTGCGAAAAACAATTGTAAATTCTAGCCTTGAAAAAATTTAACAATTTGATTTTGGTGAGTTTTTCTCCTATGAGAACAGTGGTTTACGCACTTCTTCGGAATTAGATTTGCCCATGCTCTGCAAACGAATAAATGTGGTTATTGGCGACGATAAAGTGGTCCAGAACGCGAATGTCGACTAAATTCAGGGCCGATTTCAGGGTTTGCGTCAGGCTTAAATCGGCTTGGCTGGGCTCGGTGGAGCCGGAAGGGTGGTTGTGCGCCAAGATCAAGCTGGCGGCATTGTGGGCGAGGGCGAGTTTGACCACCTCTCTCGGGTAGACGCTGGCGTGGCTGAGGCTGCCCCGAAACAATTCTTGCGCCTGAATCAGGCGATTCTTCACGTCGAGGAAGAGCACGCTAAAGCATTCGTAGGATTTGTGCCCGAGTTGCAGTTGTAAGAACTGTTTAACGGCCTGTGGAGAGGATAAAGAAGATTGAGTTTGTAATTCTTCAGAAATCGAGCGCTTGGCCAGTTCCAGTACCGCTTGTAATTGAGCGAACTTGGCTGTGCCTAGACCGTGGATTTGCGAGAAGTCGCTTAGGCTCGCGCCAAACAGGGCACGTAGCGAACCGAATTCGTGCAGCATGTCCCGGCCAAGATCGACGGCACTTTTGCCTTTGACGCCGACCCGCAAGAATACCGCCAGCAATTCGGCATCAGACAAAGCCACCGCACCCTGCCGTATCAGGCGCTCGCGCGGGCGTTGATCTTCGGGCCAATCATTGATCGCCATAAGCTTTCTCCTTCCTAGTTCTAAGGTTTCAGATTCATTTCCTTGCGTCCTCGCTTACAATATCGGTTTGAGCAGCACCGTCTGCTTTGATCGATTTAGTCATTAAGGAAAAACCATTGTCGCGATTGAAAACTCAAGCACGGCAATGTAATTTAATTAATTATGTCAGAAAAGTCTATATTATTTGTTAATAATGGTGCGTATTTGACGCTGCATTACCGCCTCGCCACTTTGGATGGCGAAGATATTATTTCGACTTTTCATGTAAGTCCGGCGACCTTATTGCTAGGCCAAGGCCAGTTGGCTCCATTCTTGGAAGAAGCTTTGATCGGCTTGGAAGAAGGCTCGCATACCACGCAAGAATTAGCGCCTGAACAGGCATTTGGTTTGCGCAATCCCGACTTGGTGCAACGCGTGTCCTTGAAAACTTTGCGTGAGAATTCTGCCTTCGGCGAGGAGTTTAAGGTTGGTGATTTGATCGACTTCACCGCGCCTTCAGGTGGTCGTTTTGCTGGGGTGATTCAAGAGCTTGACGAGGAATCGGCGTTGTTCGATTTTAATCATCCTCTGGCGGGACAACGCGTTTTGTTTGAAACGAAAATTATTGGCATTCTATGAGTGAGCAACAAGAAATTTTATTAGCCCAGCCACGTGGCTTTTGTGCAGGCGTTGATCGTGCGATTGATATCGTTGAGCTCGCTTTGGCGCAGTTCGGTGCTCCAATTTATGTGCGTCACGAGATCGTTCACAATGCCTATGTGGTCAATGATTTGCGTCAGAAAGGCGCGATCTTTATCGAAGATCTTGATGAAGTTCCTGCGGGCAGTACCTTGATCTTTTCTGCGCACGGTGTCTCGCAAGCGATTCGTGAAGATGCTGATCAGCGTGGTTTGAAGATTTTCGATGCTACTTGCCCTTTAGTGACCAAGGTGCACATCGAAGTGTCGAAGATGCGCAAAGAAGGGCGTGAGATCATCATGATTGGCCATCAAGGCCACCCTGAAGTCGAAGGCACCATGGGCCAAAGCGACGACGGTATGTATTTGGTAGAGACGGTCGACGACGTCGCGACTCTGCAGGTGAAAGATCCGAGCATGTTGGCCTATGTGTCACAAACGACCTTGTCGGTCGACGATACCGCTGACATCATCGCCGCTTTGAAAGCACGTTTCCCAGAGATTGCGGAACCGAAAAAAGGTGACATCTGTTACGCCACCACGAATCGCCAAGCCGCCGTTAAATTTATGGCACCGCAGGTTGATGTGGTGATTGTGGTTGGTAGTAAAAACAGCTCGAATTCGAATCGTTTGCGCGAGGTCGCTGAGAAGATGGGCACCGCTGCCTACATGGTCGATAAGGCTGATGACATCAATGCTGATTGGCTCAAGCATGCTGTGCGAGTTGGCGTCACCGCCGGCGCCTCTGCACCGGAAATTTTGGTCGATCAAGTGATCGCGCGTTTGAAAGAATTTGGTGCAAAGAGTGTGCGTAAGTTAGAAGGCGAAGAAGAGAACGTGACCTTCCCATTGCCTAAGGGTTTAAGTCGCCCAGCCGCGAGTGCTTAAGTAAATCGGCAGTTTCTTGTTTTATGCGAGAGCAGCTAAGTGAGCTAACAAGCTTTTCTTAGCTGCTTTTTCTTTGCATGTACCAATCTTCACTTCAGGCGTTTGATGCCAGTCGGCGAAGGATTTCAAGGTTTTGGCGAGGTCTTTGATCACGGCTTCTGAAATCTCCACACCATCTTCAAAATACAAAGACTTGATTTCCATGATGCCTTGCTTGCGATGGGCTTTGGCGTCGAGGCGGCCGATGAGTTTTCCACGTCGCAGGATAGGCAAACAAAAGTAGCCAAATTGACGCTTGGCCTCAGGCGTGTAGCACTCGAGTTTGTAATCGAAATCGAATAATTCGGCAGCGCGTTTGCGATCCCAAACGACAGGATCGAAAGGCGACAAAATACTGCTGTGAGTGGCGCGCAGCTGTCCTGCACTGGCTTTGTCGATCAGACTTTGTTGATCGGGATGATAATAGCCCATTTCTTTCCAGCCTTCGACTTCAATACTGCGCAAGAGCCCTTGTGCTGCTAGCTGTTCGGGACGCAATGCTCCTTCGAGTTTCTTCATGCGATAGTAGTCGGCAATCCAACTGGCTTTGCAAATACCCAGGGCGCGCACTGCATCCAGCACTTGCGCGGTTTGTGTTTGTGCTAGCGGGCGGAGGTCGCGTTTGTCATTCCAAGTGGGGTGAACACGCTCGGTCAAATCATAAACACGTTGAAAGCGTTCGCGCCTTGCCACCATCACTTTACCGAGCGTGAACAAGACTTCGAGCGAACGTTTTTCTGGTTTCCATTCCCACCAACCGCCGCCTTTACCATCTTGACGTTCAAAGTCAGCGGAACGGCACGCACCATGCAGTTTGATGTGCTTCAAAATCTGATCAACGTGCTGGCGATTGTCATTGAGCCAGCGCTCGTTGTATTTCCAACCCAAGCCTTGCGGCGCTAACATTTGTTGGCGATAGCGCTCAAAACTACTGATCGGCAAGAAGCAGGCTTCGTGTGACCAATATTCGAAGAGTTGCCCTTCGGCGAGATGTTGATCGAGCCAATCGTTTTGATACTCACCCAAGCGACTCCATAGCACGAGGTAAGGGCTACGAGCGACCACGTGTATGGTATCGATTTGTAGCAGCCCCATGTTGTGGATGGTGGTGAGGACGTCTTCTTTTTTGGCGCGACGTTTCGGTGCGGTGAGCAAGCCTTGCGCCGCGAGATGAATATTTCTAGCGGCGCTGAGGCTCAGTGTCATAGCGAGTGTGTGATGAGATGTTGGAGTAACTATGTGCCAGTGTGCCTGTGTTCTACCTAGGCTTAGAAGTGCTTCAAGCCGATGGCAGCTTTGACTTCATCATTGGTTTGCGCAGCGATCTCACGGGCACGCATGGTGCCTTCTTTGAGTAACTGCAAAACATGGCCGCGATCTTTTTCATACTCTTGGCGACGCTCGCGAATCGGACGCAACATATCTTGCAGGATGCCTTCCAAACGCGCTTTGACTTTGCTGTCGCCGAGACCACCACGGACATAGTGATCCTTCATCGCTTGCAGACCTTCTTTGTCGGTATCGAAGGCGTCGAGGTAGGTGAAAGCGACATTGCCTTCCAAGTGACCAGGATCATCAACCCGCAAATGCAAAGGATCGGTGTAGACATTGCGCACCGCGGTTTTGATTTCGGCCTCGCTGGCACCGAGATTAATCGCATTGCCTAGTGATTTACTCATCTTGGCTTTGCCA
>CAYWNE010000050.1:0-23609 GCA_964459555.1 uncultured Burkholderiaceae bacterium
AGGATCTGTGTTGTACTCTTGGAACGGTGTGTTGTTCCAGTTGTTTGCTTGAATCAAGAGCGACAAGCCCTTCAAATAGCCAGTCTTGAACTCATAAGACGCTTGCAAATCAACCAGTGTCTCGCCTTTAACCATGGTCAACTGCATGTTGTCTTGGTAGTCGCTGACCTGACCCAAGAAGTCAGAACGCTTACGCGCTGCCCATGCAAATTGGAAACCATCTTTTTCATAGTACAAACGCAAGTTCGTAACTTTTTTCGACAAACCTGGCAAAGGAATGTTGGCAGAGGATACTGCTACATTGCTGAAGCCGAAGCCTGGCAAAGTAATTTGGCTATTTGTATCGGAATGGTTAACCATCACACCGAAACCATCGAGATAGCTTGAAACCATGTTCAATGGAATGTTCAAGGACATTTCGAAACCAGAGATCTTGCCGCCTTCGCCGTTACGTGGCGCAGTCAACAAACCAACTGTCGAACCTTTGTACGCACCAGTCAAAGGCAATGGTGTGTTAGCGCTGACGAATGGTTTGTAGTCGAAGGTTGTTGGTGAACGATAGATGTAAGTATCGAGAGACTTGTAGAAGCCCGCGAAACTGAAATAACCTTTGTTACCAAAGTATTTTTCATACGATACGTCCAATGCTTTTGCCAAGAATGGTTTCAAGTTTGGATTGCCACCGCTACCTGTCAAAATTGGATTATTGCCTTGCGTTGTCACGCCAAATTGTTGGCTTGCACGCATGTCATCCATATTGGCGCGAGACATTTGTTTCGCCAAACCTAAGCGAATGAACTGCTCACCACCCAATTCAAACGAAACATTGGAACTTGGCAGAACATTGGAGTAACTTGTGCCTGCGCCAACCACGTGGGATGGGCAAGTCGCCGCTGTGATCCCGGTACAGAAAGCCAAATCAACTTGGTTACCTGTGGAGTACTGATTCGTGTGAACGAACTGCAAACCGACATTCCCACGATAAGGAACGCTACCTAATGTACCATCTAGGTCACCCATCGCGTATGCCGTAGTGACTTTTTCATGCACAGACCAGTCTTTTGCTAAGACCGAAGCATCAACCCATTGCGCCAAGTTGTAGATAGAGCCCAAAGATCCTTCTGGATCCCAAGAAACGATAGGCAAGCCCGTTGTACCCGCAACGCCAACTGCAGAGCCTGGAACCGTCGCTGCAGCATAACCACCATTGCCTTTTACAACCAAGCGACCTTCTTGACCAGCACGGATTTTTTCGCGATCGTTATAGTTCACACCAAAGTGCGCTTCAACAATCGGACCCCACTGAACATCATGACTTGCCACCGCACGGAAACTTGTTACTTTGTCGTTAACCGTTGGCAAGGCTACATAACCTGCTTGTGGGGAATTTGGACCACCGCCCCATCCATCAACGTCGGTCAATAAGGCGACATTACGATCACCGTAGTTCAATGATGTCGTGTACTTCACATCATTGAAGTTACCGCCGTTAAAGCCAGTGTAGCTGATCGAACCCAAGTTCGTAGCATTACCTGGCTGGCCGGCTGTTGTTTCATAACGGGATGCATCTTTCTTTGCCTTCGAATACGACAAATCCGTGTTCAATTTCCAATCGTCGATCTTCATGTCGGTATTCCAACCGATAGACTGGAATTTGTCTTTAGCAGATTCCTTGTGATTACGCACTACGCCTTTGTAGTTGCTAAATGTACCTGCTGTCACGACACCGTTCGCGTCGATTGTTGCGTTAGACAATACGCCGTCAGGGTCATAGCCACCAGCGGAACCGGCAATCGCGCCTTCCAAACCTGTTTTCTTCAAGCTATTGCTGCCTGCGGAATAGAACATATCCACAGTGGATTTAAAATCTTTGTTTGGCTTGAATTGCAAAGTCACAGAGGCGCCATCACGGTCGCTCTTACTTGTTTCAGTGTCAGCACCGAAACCACCGATTGTTTTGACTTTCTTACCTTGGTAGTCAACTTCTGGACTCCAACCGCCCCATGTATTGAAACGCTGTTGTGCGCCACCGTCTTCTTTGAACTTAGTGAAACCGATTGCCAAACCGATAGTACGGTCTGCGAATTGATCAACGTAAGTGAAAGAGTAACGATCACCAGAACCTTCAGATGCGGTCTTCACGCCTGTACGTTGCTTACGATAAGCCGCAGAAATCACCTGCTTACCGAAATCCAAAGGCTTCAAAGTATTCAAGTCGATTGTCGCTGCCAAACCTTGGCTCACCAAAGAGGCATCTGGTGTTTTGTAAATCAATGCAGAACCCATCAATTCCGCAGGGAACAAGTCGAACTCTGGCGCACGTGCATTACCAGTCGATGCTTGTTCACGACCATTCAACAAAGAACCGTTGAATGAAGGAGACAAACCACGAATGCTGATGTCAGCTGCTTTACCAGACGAGCGGCTACGTTGCGCAGTAACACCAGGCAAACGGGCGATCGATTCAGCAACACTGGAGTCTGGCAACTTACCGACGTCTTCCGCAGAAATCGCTTCAACGATAGAGGAAGAATTTTTCTTCAAAGAGATCGCCGCTTCGATACCACGACGAATACCGGTCACAACAACCGTATCAGGTGATTGCTCTTGTGCGGCTGGCTTAGCGTCTTGCGCGTATGCGTTGCCTGTGCCCAAAGCAAACATCACGGCACAACCTGCTGCGATAGGGGTTAATTTCAACACAGCACGGTTAAGGTTAGATACCTGTTGCTGCTGACGGCTTTTCTGGTCCATACAAATCTCCAAATATTTTTTGTGAGGCTCAAAATCCAAATTGGGGGGGAGGTGTTGTCTACATCATCTACTTCATTTTGTTGCCGAATTCGATTTGGTGCAAAAATACAGCCAACTAAATTCTTGCGCCTAGTTTGTATCAAAACTAAATCGTATGTCAACAATAAAAAATACGAATAACTGGATCAAAATCACTTCTCTCTCGAGAGGAATGTAAAGCAACGTGGTGGGAAAACCACAAATTCAAGATCTTTTTAAATGTAGTCAAACTACATTCACAAAAAAGGCTTAACAAGATTTCACTAAAAAATTCAAAGCGCTTTGCATTTTTTGAGCAGTTTTTCTCAAAGCGCTTTCAGTGGACTCCACAAAAAAGACTCAAAGCGCTTTAGATTTATACGTGAGATCTCTTGAAACTGCCGTAATACCAGCACTTGAAATGACTTCTAGGCTCAAGAATACGCGCAAGGTGGGATTAACTAAGGGGGGGTAAGTGCATGTCAGCAATAATACCAGTTGATTTTTCGACATAAACTAAGCTTGGTTTATGAACGGCATAGGTGACGACGATTACCCATAAATTCTCTCCAAGCACAATTCTGGAATAAAAAAACCACGTGCTATGCAAACACATGGTTTTTTATTGAAAGGACCAATTGTCGTGAACGAGCCGACAAGTTGCTTAGCCCAAGGCACTCGATGACAAGCTAATTAATGGTAGCAATCTCACTTAGCCAACTTTGGGCGCCCTGCTTTCAATTCTGGCAGAGCATTGAGTTGGCTTTTGAGCTGCCTCAGATCCAATGATTTCAACAAAACCAAACCGATGCGCAAGAGTTGACTCTTCTTGACTTCGACACCTTGGCTTAAGCAGAGCTTTTTCACTTCGCCTAACACCGCATATTCTGCTTCAGGCATAGTAAAGCTATCACGCACTAATTTCGGCTTCTTCACTTTATCTGCTTTCGCAACATGCTCTAGCTTGTCATTTGTTTTTTTCTTGGCACTCGTCTTCGACGCTACGCTTGTACTCTTCACTTTTGCATCTGCTGCTTTTGTGACAGTCGCATTCGTTTTTTTCGCCTTCGGTGCAAGTTTCGTAGCAACGGCATTGCTTACTTTTGCAGGCTTAGTTGTAGCCTTAGGTGCAGCTGGCTTTTGCACCGTATTCACTTTGTTACCAGCACTATCCGGTTTTGCTTTTTGTGCCGCTGCCGCCAACTGCGCTGCACTCAATACCTTCTTTTGCCCAGCCGCAGGCGCGGCCTTGGCTGCACTGGTCCGTTTTTTTGCTGCCACATTCTGTTTTGCGCTCGCCATAATAGTTCCTTTTCACGGTCAAAAAAATAATATAAACGATTTATATCATAAATTTACTGAACGTATGATGACATCGACGTTATCAATTCCAGATGTTACTTTTTGAGGCCAGAACGTTTAAACACTCGCTTTCACGACGAAGTCCACCCCCACTTCACGCCACACCTCAATTTCCTTTTGCAACCAATAAGCCACGGTAGGATGTAGATCGACCCATGACTGCTTTATCTCAAGTTCAATCTTGCTCTTCATCTTGAGCCGAATATCAGAAATATCCAAAGCAATCCGTGAATGCATGAAGGTCACCGCGAGGCGCAAAGCGAGCACGGCTTTGGCAAAATCAAGATCTGCCAATGCTTCTCCAAGCTTACGCAAATTACCTTTCTGACTTAATACTAAACGACTCATCAGCTTCTGTTCGCGGGTGGTGAAACCCACAATATCAGCGTGCTCGACCAAATAACTGCCATGTTTGTGAAAGCCAGTGTGTGAGACGACCAAGCCGACCTCGTGCATCAAACCACTCCAGTAGACGTAGCGCTGCAATTGTTCATTGCTGGGCTTGAGCTGAGCGAAGATCAGTTTCGCGAGCTCTGCAGCGGATTTGGCACGCGCCATATCGGCCCGATACAGATCGAGAAAATCATGCACGGCTTGATCGCGTCGATCTCGTTTGCTCGAGCGCAACTGCAAATCCCACATGACGCCAACCCGCAAACCCGCCTCGATAGGCTGCATCACCTGAATATTTAACTCTTGGAATAGCCCGATCAATATCGACAAGCCGCCAATTACCATCGCTACGCGTTCAGGCTTGATGCCAGCGAGATTCAGATCTTCAATGCGTCCCTTGGCGATACAGTAATCACGCAGAGCTATCAATTTGGGAAGACTGACCTCGGCATCACCAAAACCATTTTTCAGCAAAGCATCAGAAATCGCGCGAACGGTACCCGACGAGCCATAAGCATTTCGCCAAAATTCCGGTTGAAACGCAGGAGTTGCGTCTTCTAAAATGGAGCGCACCGAGAGCACTGCAGCATCAAAGCCTTCTGCGCAAATTTTCCCTTCGGGGAAATAAACGGAACTATGTTTGACGGTACCCATGCCGAAAGACTCGACCTTGGCGATCTCATGACCGCGTCCCAAAATGATTTCGGTCGAGCCACCGCCGATATCGATGACTAAGCGACGTTCAGTGGGAATAGCAAGGGTGTGAGAAACACCCAAATAAATCAAGCGCCCCTCTTCTTCGCCCGAAATCACTTCGATCGGGTGACCGAGTGCGGCTTCGGCCAGAGGCAAAAACTCTGCTGCATTTTTCGCGATACGCACCGTGTTCGTCGCCACGCAACGCACCTCGATTCCTTCATACGTATCCAATAGAGTTTTGAAGCGCCCCAAACACGCCACAGCGCGTTCAATCGCTTCCGGCGTTAAGCATCCTTTGCTATCCAATCCAGCGCCTAAGCGTATTGGTTCCCGGGCGCTCCTTAAAACGCGCATGGATTGTCCATCATGGTTACCAATATGCAGTCGAAAACTATTCGATCCCAAATCAACCGCTGCAAACATAGCGCTCCTTTTGTTTCAATCGCAGAGTATTTATGTTGACTCACCTCGGAGCAACATGGTTCTTGGCATCATAGCGGATGCATAGCAATGTCTACAAACAAAATGCAAACCATCGCCCCATTCGTTGTGTAAACATCGGGAAGAGTTGAGACGATGGGTTCACAAGAATTGATATAAACAATATTAATCAATCCTTATGACATGGCGATGACGCGTTGCTGGCACATCACCAGCTGAGCCGCACTAGGTCTACAAAAAGAAGGGGATGAAATCTGAGCGAAGCTTGAAAGCAAGCTGATGGCTAGGATCACTGCATAGAAGTAAAGAAACGCTTATCAAGGCTTTGAAGCCCAGTTGTATCGAGAATTTCGGCCAAGCGACGGGCCGCTTTATTGCTCTTCTGACCTTTGTATTCGGCGACGATGAGCTCATTCTTCATTGAATGTTCCCAACCCACCAGTTCCGTCACACGCACTTGATAACCGTGCGATTCCAACTGTAAGCAGCGCAAAACGTTGGTGATCTGGCTGCCAAATTCACGCGTATGAATGGGATGACGCCACATTTCTGACAAAGGATTATTGCGTACTGCGTCGCCTTTGGTCTTCCGTAGTTCCGCCGCTACTTCAGCTTGGCAACAAGGCACCAAGACCATAAAGCGCGCTTTCTTTTTCAAGGCGAATTCAATCGCATCATCGGTCGCGGTGTTACAAGCATGTAGCGCCGTAACGATATCAATTTGCTCTGGCAAGGACTTAGAACTGGTTGATTCGGCGACGGAAAGATTTAAGAACTCCATGCCGGGAAATTGCAATCGTTCAGCCAATTCACGCGAACGCGTCACCAACTCATCGCGGGTTTCAATGCCATAAATCTTAGAATGACGTGCTGGATTATCTTCCCCCGCCGCAGTCAGAATCGGTTTAAAGAAGAGATCATACAAAATGAAACCAAGATATGACTTTCCCGCACCATGATCGACCAAACTCACCGCAGACTTATCCTGCAAGACCTGCTGCATCAAGGGCTCAATGAATTGATATAAGTGATAAACCTGCTTTAACTTACGCCGACTGTCTTGATTCATCTTGCCATCGCGCGTCAAGATATGCAGCTCCTTCAGCAATTCCAGTGATTGGCCGGGGCGGATATCGTGCTTTTCTTGAGGTTTGGATTTCATGATGGTGCGCAATGTGCATGACTGCCAATCGCAAGTTCAGGAGAAGGCGATTGAGCAGCAAAAGAGAACAAAGCGCCATTTTACTCTAAGCCTTCGCTCGAAACAAAAACACCGACTTCAACCGTGAGCTTCTCCAGTCTTAAAGGGAGCACTCAAGCACAAACACGGCTCAGGTAGCATCGTTTTTCGGCGCTTGATACTTGACAAACAAAACACTCAAGGCCGCGCAAAGTAGTAGCACACCAGCAAGACGAATCACATTCTCGGGATTCGAAGCCAATACACTGTGATACAACAAAGGCAAGGTGAAGATTTGAATGATCATCGGAATCACGATGAACATATTGAAAATCCCCATGTAGACACCCGTGCGTTCTTTTGGAATCGAGCCTGCTAACATGATGTAGGGATTGCCCATGATACTAGCCCACGCTAAGCCCATACCGACAATCGCAAAGAAAAGTACAGCTCGATCGTGGATAGTTGGGATCATCATCAGTCCAATACCGGCCAAGCTGAGACAGACCGCATGTACGCGCTTAGGACCAAAACGCTGCGAGAACGGTACCAGCGCAAATGCTGCGATGAAGGCAATGAAGTTATAGAAAGCACCAAGCTGACCGTTCAATAAACTCGCATCGCGGAACCCCGCCGCGGTCGGATCATGCGTCTCATACATGGTTTGCGCAAGACAGAGCACAATGTACTGCCAATAGCAAAACAAGGCGTACCACTGAAATAGCTTCATCACCGCTAATTGCTTCATGGTGCTGGGCATTTCTTTGATCGCCAGCCAAATCTCACGTAAAGTCGCGCCTGCATTATTGGGTTGCGCTTTGATGGCCGCAATTTCTTCCGCACTCAATGGTAATTCCGGCGTGGTTTTCAGCGACCACAACACCGATCCGAGTGAGAATACGGCGCCGATCAAAAAGGCGGCAATCACGATATGCGGGATATGATTGCTGTTGACGGCATCTTTATTCATCCCAAAGAAAACCAGTAGCGATGGCGTCAGGTAAGCGAGCGTCTGCCCCAGCCCCGTGAAGGCACTTTGGGTCAAGAAACCGAGTGAATGCTGAGCGCTATCGAGTCTATCGCTGACATAAGCGCGGTATGGTTCCATCGTGATATTGTTGGCCGCATCAAGTATCCACAGCAAACTCGCCGCCATCCATAATGTGGGGCTATACGGCATCGCCAATAAGCCAAGACTGCACAAAATCGCGCCAATCAAGAAATAAGGCGTACGGCGTCCCCAACGACTAATGGTCTTATCACTCATCGCGCCGACGATAGGCTGTACCACCAAACCGGTTACAGGGCCAGCCAACCACAGATATGGCAAACTCGCCTCATCCGCGCCGAGATAGCTGTAGATAGGACTCATGCTACTTTGCTGTAGACCGAAACTGAATTGAATGCCGAAGAATCCCACATTCATATTCACGATCTGCCAGAAACTCAGGTGCGCTTTTCTTGCGTTCATTTTGTCTATCGCCTTTTCATCTACCAGCTCGTCCGCCGCAACAACTCAATGCATCACCATCGACGAGATCTATCGCCACGCTTGATAAAACGTGGAATCTGGAGCCAAAGCACCACGCACTCCACAGATCGCAGTCGCGAACGCATTCGCCTGGTCTAATACTTCGTTCATCGGACGGTTCGCTAACCAACCGCGAATAAAGCAAGCGCTGAAGGCATCACCAGCACCGACCGTATCGCGCAATTGCCATCCTGCGGTTGGTATTGCTTTCGCTTGCCCAAGACTGGTGTACACCTCATCTTGGGCATTCAAATAGAAGTAGCCGGCCTCACCCAAGGTCACGATCACCACTTGCATCATGTACTCGGCCATCACCGCACGACAAGCCAGTCGTAAGCTCTCAACAGTCAGTGTCACTTCATGCGCATAAGGCTGCGGAAGTGCCTCAGCCAATACATAGCGCAACTCATCTTCATTCAGTTTCACGATGTCGGCGTAACTCAGAGAAGTTTGCACGCTCTCTAGACTAAACTGACCATCACGCAAATTCAGATCGAGAAATTTAGTACTACCATCGCAGACCTCGGATTCAAGCAGTGCAAACAAACACGCGCGAGAGACAGCCTGTCGCTGAATCATGCTACCGAAATACACCAGATCGGGTGGATACTCTGGAAATGCTTGTGTGATGGTGGCTACCGCTTGTTCAACATCGATGTAGTCATAGGCTTGTTCAGTCAAAATCTCAAACCGATGTCCATGCCCATCCGCTTGCAAATGCACGGCAACGCGTCCACTTGGACGGCTTGGATCAACTTGTACGCCAGCAGTGTTCAGTCCACAGCGCTCGCACTCTTGCAAGATCGCTTGGCCATGCGCATCCTCACCGACGCGTGTCACGATCACATTCTCTACGCCTAATAATGCCAAGCTGCGTGCGACATTGAAGGGGGCTCCACCGATCACGCTTTGATCGGGAAATTCGTCGACTAAAGCTTCGCCAAATACTAAACAATTGTTCATGGTTGCGTCATTCTGTCTTGAGCCATGTCGATCAGCGTCGAACCATGGCAAATGTTTTTGATGAAAGCCTTAAGCATAGAACCAAATGGCGTCATATGGCGCAATTTTAAAACACTGCCGCATTGCCTGATTCAAAGCTCCCTCGCCTTCTAGGCCATGCCAATAACGGAAACTGTCTTGCTTCGCAACTAAGGATTGCAGATTAAAACTTTGCTCAGTCTCAGAGAAATTGAAGACGCAAACTACTGTGTGTGACGCATCATGCGCTAAAGGCGCTGTACGTTCAAAGGCGAACAATGTGGAGCTACCAAGCTCAAGAAGTTCACGCGTTGCATGTGCGGCCAGCGCAGGCAATTGCCGACGTTGCGCGCTCATCCGACACAATCCATGATACAGGGCGGCCGCCACACTGCCGTCACGCCCTGCTTGTGCGGCGTCGAATGCCATTTGATCGAAATAAGGCCGTTGCAACCAGCGCGCATCATGCAGACGCTGCGCATCATTTTGGTAGGAGACATCATTCCCCTGTCCCAATTCGTCGCCCATATACAATAAAGGCATTCCACCAAAACTCATCGCCAAACTGTATAACATCAACATACGCCGCACAGCGACTGCATTCGCTGCATAATCATTGCCCCGCACACCACACAATGCTGCTGTCATACCTACTGTGCCGTGCACCGCATTCGGATCACTGGCCTGGAAGCGCAAGCCATCCGCATAACTATTCGCGCCGCCCGCATAAAAGTTCGATACCAATTGCAAGCGTTGTAAACTTCCATCTGCTGAACTGGCACCTTTGCTCAATCCTTCGACTTTTTGTTGAGCCAACTCGGCACGCAATACATTCCAACCTATATCATCATGGCAGCGTACATAAGTCAGCCACGTGGTATGCGGTGGAAGTACCGGTGTGTTGAGCAAGACCGCCCGAAGTGCATCGACATTTTGCTCCGCCAATGCCACCCAGCCCGCCGCCATCAAGCTACTGTGGTAGGCAATATGGCATTCTTGAACCGCACCATCGGCATGCCCAAGATAAGGTGGTAACTCTGCGGTTGGCACGATGGCCTCTGCCTTCAATAAGACCGCTGGCGCCGCGATCGACACAATATCTCGTAGCGCTTGCAGTATCCAATGCGCCTCGACTTGATTCATGCAATTTGTGCCTAAACGCTTCCACAGAAAAGCTGTTGAATCGAGGCGAAATACTTCAACGCCCCAATTGGCCAACTGCAGCAAGGCCTTCACCATATGCAGAAACACTTGCGGATTGGCGTAGTTCAAATCCCATTGAAATGGATAAAAAGTGGTCCACACCCACTTTTCCAAAGTTTGCACATAGCTGAAATTGCCGGGCGCAGCCTGTGGAAAAATTTGGCCCAAATCTTGTTCGTACAAATCAGGCATGCGACGATCATCGAAATGATGAAAGAAATCTTGATAAAAAGGATCGCCAGCCTTCGCTGCCATCGCCCATGCATGATCATCAGCGACATGATTGAGGACCAGATCCGAACACAAAGAAATACCAGCTTCACGCAACTTCGTACACAGCGCTTGCAGATCGTCAATACTACCGAGCTCTGGCTGGACCTCCTCAAAACTAGCCACAGCAAAGCCGCCGTCATTCTCGCCAGCGCGTGCTTTCAGAAATGGCAGAAGATGCAGATAGCGCACACCCAAGTTTTGCAAATGCGGAATCCGTTCTTGGACGCCGCTTAAAGTACCAGCAAACCGATCAACATAGGCACAATACGCCAACATATCTTGCTGGCAAAACCAATCGGGCTGAGCCAAGCGTGCTTGATCCAAAGCATGAAGGGCAGCTGATCTCTGCGCCAGACTCTGCTGCATAATTTCCCGCAAGGCCAATAACAAAGCACTGGTGTGACGCTCACCATACAGACGGATCAAGTTTTGTTCAAGACCAGCGCCGTGCTGCTGCCAACGTTGATCGAGCAAGGTCGAGGCGTGCAGAGCTGGCGCCGAACTTGGACTGATGGATCGATCATTGATGAGAGTTTCAACTGGCATTTCAAACATCACATTCGCGGACATTGAGAATAAAAAAAGAAGCCACCGAGAAATTAGCCGCGATGGCTCCGGTCTCTCACTGAAAAAGAATTTTTGCGTTTCGCCTCGAGCCGACCGTTCACACACCAATTCGAGATGGCATGAAAGCTGAGGTCGGCGTTAAGCGAATAAAATCCTAATTAGAAGGAATAAGTTAAGGTCGCTTTTACAGTACGACCATTAATCGAACGCGCAGCATGACCGTCACCTTCGACCTCGGTGTAGCCTATCTTATTGAACAAATTATTCGCGTTCAAAGACAATTTCACACGCTCGTTCAATTGGTAATTAACGAAGGCATTGACCACGCTAAAACTAGGCAAAGTCAGTGTATTTGCATCGTCACCCCATGACTTGCTGGTACCAATCCAACTTGCACCCAAGGTCACGTCACCCATGTTGTAAGTCGGCGTCAATTGATAGACCGTGCGTGCTTGACGGCGTGGGGTCTTGCCGATAATGGATTTGTCATTGGCGCCGACGATCTCAGCATTGGTCAATGTCAAACCACCGTTCAAACGGAAATCGCCCAACCGATAACTGGCTTCAACTTCTACACCCTTTGCGTCGTAGGAATTGGCTGTGAATTTCTGGGTTGTCGCTTCAAAGTTCGATTCATCAGTCTTCGCATGGAACAGGGTTACAAAGCTGCTGAAATCACCGCTCTTCCACTTCACGCCAGCTTCAGTTTGCTTGACGATATTGGTGCTAATTGGCGTCGTACCATCCAAAGGATTACCAAACATCACACGATCGGCATTGAAGGCAATACCATCGCTTATGCGAGCAAACACTGCGAGATTTTTTTCGATCGAGTAGTTCGCACCGACCGAGTAAGAAGTGTGGCTCACCGAGTAATCAATCGTCTTCGCATTGGCTTGGTTATAGCTCTGACGGACTGCTTGGTTATAGGTGCCACTCGCGTCTTGTTGATCACGACGTACGCTGGCATCTAAGTTCAAAGGACCCGACTCAAAACCGAATGCGGCATAAGGTGATGTCGTTTTGTACTGCGCATCGATGGCACGATTGCAGCAGCCACCCCAGACATCAGTACCTTGTGCCAATAAACCTGGCGAACCCGCAATGTTCCCTGAAGAATTCAACAACGCAGGTTTATCGCCGGTCGCTTGCAATAAGTAATGATTGAAGTTCCAAGTCAGCGCCACGTTCTGCAGCGATGTGAACAAACCTGCAGTAAAGGTTAATTTGCCATCGGCCGTATTGAAACTATTGGTCGCACGCAGATCGTTCACAGTGCTACCCAAATCATCGATCGAGGTGTTGAACACCGCTGCTGTGAATGCTGCACCCATGTAGGATTTGCCGGCATTAGGACCAGTCGCATAAGTCATATTCTTCTGCGCATTGCCATTATCCGCTGGGAAAATGGAAATAAAGCGTCCGGTATTAGTCGACTTACGGAATTTTTCATCGAGCGTCCAACCGCCGCCGAGATTCAAAGATGCTTCGCCACCAATCGCGTTGGTCGTGACATGCAAGCCATCATTGATATTGGTAGCGATACGATTATTGTTTTTGTCGAGTACGATATCTTTGACCCAGTACGGCGAATAGAAGCTCGCCTTACGTGGATCGATACCGGCGATTTCGCTAATTGTGCCGTTCACCGTTTTTACTGGCACTGGCATATTCATTGGCGTTTTGTCGTCGAGGTGTTTGAAGCTCAAGCGGACATAACCATTGTCGAGCTCACGTGTGATGTTGGCACGCAATTGACCACCGTCCTCACCAGTCATACCCGCCGGACGAGAACTATCGCCAACACGGTAGAAGCCGCCGATGAACATCCGCGTTTTATCGGAAATCGCCGCACCATAATCAAAGTCGTAGCGGGTTTGATTGAAATCTAGACCCTTGCTAATGCCAATGCTGCCGCCCTTTTCTTTACCACTGCGGGTGATGAAGTTGATGATACCGCCCGGTGCATTAGTCGCTAAGGTCGATGCGGAACCGCCACGCACCACTTCTAAGTGGCTTAAGCCGCCATCGGCACGCACATACATATCTGGCGTAACGAAAGCGACGTCACCAAACAAGATCAATGGCAAACCGTCTTCCTGGAACTGTACGTAGCGTGCGCCACCTGCCGAAATCGGCACGCCACGTACAGTCAAGTTCGCGTTCCCCTCCCCCCCGGAAGATTCTGCACGAACACCTGGAATCGAACGCAAGATTTCCGCCGCATTGGTCGGTGAGGCTTGCATAATTTGATCGGCTTCAAGCGTACTGATGGCGACACTCGCCTTCATTTTAGATTTGCCGATTGGTGAACCGGTGATCACGACCGTGTCGAGGTTCAAACCATTTTTATCTGCGGCGCTTTGACTAGTTTGTGTGTTTGAGTTCGCATCTTGGGCTTGCGCGCCAATGGCGACCACTGCGAGAGCGACCGCGAGGCTCATTTTGCTCAGTTGATTTGGCATGTTCATTTAAGTCTCCTTTGAATTTCTCTTTGAATTTCTCTTCGTGTTTCTTCGAATTGATTGGTACGCGATTGAATTCGGATTCAGTAACACTGCCAAGCGAGCACTTGTGGCACACGGTTCGACGCTCATCCCCAAACTTACACTTACCAAGTTCAGCTGCAGACTCGTCAACCTAAGGCTTTACTAATTACCGATGGATCGCATTATGCGCAAGCTTCCAACTTTATGCAATCGATTGCATAAACTTTCGATAGTGCGTTGCAAAGCGGATGGTCAAGAAGTTTCCGGCGGCAAATAGATTGATTAACTCAACACCAATATGTAACGCAACAGTTTGCATCTCACAACATCAAATAAAATCCATATTAAACAAATAGTTAACGTTACTTTGTTGAACTAAGAGGCGAGCAAAATATACCCCTAAAGTGAGAAATGCTGCCTCGCAGCATTTCGAGACGATTTTGCGTGTGGTTTCCATGCAAAACCTTTGAAAATTAATGCAAACGGTTGCATAAATCAAAGAAACAAATCACTGAGACAAAGCTGCGAATTCAAATCGGGCGAAACTTAAGAAAAAATGGAAAGTTGTAACTGACCTAGCTCGATTGGCGCACGACCAAGCTAGTTTCAAGAAGATGTGGATGTGCAGGTCGCTGCTCTGCAAGTGCCAATACTGCACTGACAAGTGCCTCACCCGCCGCCGCGATGGGCTGCTGCACGGTGCTCAAAGGAGGATGAAAATAACGCGCCAACGCAATGTCATCGTAACCAACAACAGCGACATCGCCGGGTATCGAAAGTCCTGCTTGACGGAATAGATTGATCGCCGTCATCGCCAACAAATCACTACAAGCGAAAACCGCATCGAAGGCCGTTTTACGATTCAGCAAAGATTCAACGGCCCACCGTCCACCTTCCTCAGTGAACGAAGCTGGCAGCACTAATTGCTCATCAAAAGAGATCCCTGCCTCTTTCAAAGCGCGACAATAGCCTTGGAAACGATGTGCCACCTCTGGCAATTGCGTGTCGCCAAAAAAGGCGATGCGACGACGCCCCGATTGCGCCAGGTGGGCACAGGCTAAGCGTCCGCCTTCGACATTATCGCTACCCACCGTCACATACAGCTGCTGCGGAATCTGCGCGCCCCACACCGCAATCGGCACTTTACGCGCAGCCATTTGATTGAGTTGATCATGGTGACGCCACTGGCCGATCAAGATCACACCAATTGCGCGGCCCGTATCGTAAATCTGCGCCGCCGCGTCGAGCTCTTCGGCACTAACACGCGTCAACAGCATGTCATAGCCGCGCTCTGTCAGTGCATCTGCAATGCTACCGATAATGCCGAGGAAGAAAGGATCTGAAAGATGTTGATGGCTGGCGCTATCAAATGGCACCACCACGGCCACTGTTTTGTTTTGCTTCAGGCGCAAATTCTGGGCGCCGACATTGATCGAATAGTTGAGTGATTTCGCTAAAGCTTCAATCCGCTGCCGCGTTTCTTCACCAATTAAGGGGCTTTTGCTCAAGGCGCGTGAAACTGTTGAGGTCGATACTCCAGCAAGACGCGCGATATCAGCCATCTGCAAACGGCGTTGATTTTTAGAGTCGGTACTAGCGGAAATTTTCTTGGTCATTGCTGGCGCAAATAAATGCAATTCGAGCTACTCAGAAGTACTTGATTATAGTCGAATGACTGCAGATGATAGGAAGATTTAGAGTGATCGTATGCACCAGCAAATGCACAGACAATGAGTGCAGCGCCCGAGGAATCTGCTCCGAAAAAAAACGATCAAGAATGAACGGCGGAGGAAACTTGCACTCCGTTGAAGATGCGAACACTTCGAAACAAACATCCACTAGGACGCAAAATCAGAAGACGAAAAAAAAGACTTGGCAAGCCAAGTCTTTTCTATATGGTAGGCCGTGCGGGATTCGAACCTGCGACCAACGGATTAAAAGTCCGTACAACACATGCCTTAGTAAGCGCTCATTATAAGGCATTTCTCGAAATTCGTGGGTAATATTTTCTGGAATTCTTTCCCGCTTTAGCCCCGATGAATTCCTTTCAGCCTCAGTTTATTACCCAGATCGAGGCTGGGGAAAGTCGTATTTTTACCCGTTTAGTACAAAATTTGTAGACCAAAAAGCACTCAAAAAATGATGTCAATACAATACGTGACCTCCATCAATTCGACCAACCGTTAAGACACGTCAGACCTCTCTCCCTTCACCAGCAAAAGCGCGAGACGTATCTTTTTACGTGTCGCGCCCTCATCCGTTATCTGGTTGGGTTTTGCGTAGCAAAATCGTGCCAGCTAAATCGCCCGCCTAAAGAGCGTCAAGAAACAACAAGTCAGACAGGCAAAACAACATACTCAGACAACAGAAATTTATCTATTTTGAGTCAAAAATTTGTGCGCGTATTAATGCGCTTATGAAGGTGTATAGAGTAGATTAGATATCGAGGATCAGCAACGGTTTCGGCGGAATTCGCGAGCGACCTTCTCCGCCTTTATATCGGATTTGTATTATGGGGGCGAATACAGCACCTTTGACCGCGCATCGTCGATAAAAATTAATTTTAGCTTTGCGAGATTGAATACTTAACTGAGAATAGTTAACTTAACTTAAGTGGTATATTTCAAAAAATTTTTCAAAATTCAATCATTTAGCTACCAAAAGCTTCCTAAAGGCTAGGCACTGAACCATGACAATCGCAAAAACCAAAAATTTAACTGACCTCTACAAACTTCCATGGGATGAGCTAAGCGAGGTTTTTTTTAGTGGCGTGCTTTTGACTAAACTATCCGCCGTCAATGATCCCGATCCGATTACTCTAAGACTCGGCCTATCCGATTTGTTCATTGAAGCAGCTATGGAAAATCTAACGCAGAACTCCTTGATCAGCGTTCATAGTATCGGCCGCCACGAAAGAGATATTTCTACGTTCTTGTCGCTGCTTCTTGGAGATCTGATTGACGATGCCACTTCCGATGTTGACGCACGAGAGTCCCAATCGTTGAGAGCATTCTTTGAAGGGAAACTAAACACGGTTCTGGGCTACCTACGCGATGGAGATGCTTTCGAATTAAAACCGTCTATTGAGTCTTTCGAAAAAGAAGCAGAAGATGAATTTGGCGTACCGATCTTCCGCATTCAGATTTACAGGCAAAAATTTCTCGATGCGTTCAAAGCCAATATTATGAACATGGTCAGTTTCCAAGAGAACGCATACAAGAAACTAAGTCCAATTGCCGATTTATCTCAGCCTGCCGTAACGCTTGATAAACAGCTCGGATTCTTAAACGACTACCTTGATCGTCGAAGCAATGCAACAGGTGAAACAGCGTTCAGTTTTCTGCTAAAGGATGTAAATTTCCGTCGAGTCATACAAACTTTCCAGGGTGCTGGAGGCGAAGGCATAATGCCTACGCCGTTATCACGCGACGCTGGGGTCAAAGCTGTCCTACCATTTGTGTTGGCCATGAAGGGAGAGCTTGATATCGATCAGGTAAAGATCACAAGCCCAGTTCAAGAAATAGATGCAATCGATATTCAATTCTCAATTCGACGACCTGCCGTTAGAAACGTACTCGGCGCAACCCATTGTGCGTTACCTCCTGAAAAACGCCAACAAATGTCCGAGAGCGAGATTAAAATCTACGAAGATATAATGCGTCAGTTGCAGGCAAATCTTTGCTTTGCCTGCAAACCAGAGTTAGAAAAAGAATTCGCGCTACTTGCGAGCTGGATCGTCAGGAAAATTGCATACTGCCTCGAAGAACCAAGCTTTTTGAGGAAACCCGCACTCGACTGGCTTAAATCACAGGAAGATGTCGGCTACAAGCGCATGGAAGACGATTTTTTCTTGCCATTTTTATATGAGCGCCTTCGAACTGAGTTTGGTCCAATTGTATCGAAAAAACCAGACCGTTTCGGTGGTAATGTCGACATATTGTTTGGGAGCGTGCCTGTTGAACTGAAGATACGCAAAGACCAAAAAAAGGCCTTGGTGGACACTGTAATTGACGAAAAATACAGACCCACGAGTCAGGCAGCCGCCTATGCGGCTGTGACTGGTCTTGGTTCCGTTCTCGTTCTGGACGTTCCGACGAAGTCTCCGTCTGTAACAAATCTCACTGCCTGCATCAAGGTTGTGACTCGTCATTTTCCAGAGACACAGCAACCAACATCGATCGTCGTCTTCATTTTCCAATGCGACACGCCGCGCCCAAGCGACGCCAGCTAAGAGAGTGAATCTGCCTTAATAACGTCGAGTCGAATTTGAATGATTTGTTTCGTCGAAACAAAAATGTCCCTAATTAATAGAGCGCATATTTTGTTTTGAATCAGCAAAAATTCATACTCCCCCAGCTCCTCGATTAAGCGACGACCATTACATGGGGTGTCATCAATTCGGAGTTAAATAGCGCATCAATTTGCAATTGCAATCTGCCTCATTGCATCGCTCGCATGTTTGGCATTGCCACATCAGGCAAACGTGCCTTGATGTAGACTTCCGTCGTTGTAACGCTCTCGTGTCCAAGTAGATGCTGGATGCGCTCAATCGGTACACCTGCACGAAACATATCGGTTGCGCCCTTTCCCTTGAGATCGTAAAGTCCAAAATCAGTCAACCCCGCCTTGCGTACATAACGTCTGAACATGGCGGAGATTCCTGCATAAGAGTATTTCTTACCTGCACGTGTATGAACGAACGTCGGCCAAACTGTTGTTGCCTTAACGTGATTGTCAATCAATTGACCCAACTCTCCAGCGAGGAGAATATCAACCGTTTTGCCTGTCTTACCTTGCGTGATACGCAAAACGCGCACTTCATTCCCTTCATGATCGATCTTTTTAATATTCGCCATCCCAGCCTTCAAAAGATCCTCGGGACGCTGACAGGTACGATAGATCAATGTCATCATCAATTTGACAGATGACTCAGCCAAAGCAAAAACACTACTGAACTCACTGTCTTCAATCATGCGCTCTCGTGCGGTTTCCTTGTTACGCTTCACGCCGCGACAAGGATTAAAATCCACCATTCCTTTTTCCATGGCTTTGGTAAATACATGCGATAGCAAAGCCTTCTCGCGATTTGCACGCACAGGTGCATCTTGTCCACGCACGTCACGATAAGTCGCGACATGGTGCGGTTTCAACTGTGAGTAAGGAATATGCCCCAAACCCTTCTTCAAATTTTCAGCTTCTTTTTTATTGTCTTCAAATGTGCGTGGCGACTTAGTAGGTGCAATATTTACCAAGTACCAGTCTAGCAGCGATGAAACTGTACCCAACACCGTCGCGGGCTGAACGATATTCGCCCACTTACGCATGGCCTCACCATAATCACGCCCGAGGGAAACAGGCTTACCGTTTCGAGGAACATAGCGGAATGCGCCATGGTGCATATACACACGTGGTGGCAAAGCATTCTTGCTAAAGACTTTTCTAATTCGTCCCATAAGATCAGGTTGATTAAATTATTTGGAAATCGGTTGAAGCGCAGAGGCATTGACTTGCCATTCGCCTGTTGTTGCCTTGTTGTCTGATACTGACTGCGGCTCGCCATACACCATTTTTTGCTCAAAATAGGCGAGCGCTACTTTCGGCAGTCAGTCCAAGCCAACTGCATACTTCCAGTCATGATCTTTCAACCAACGAATTTGCGCGGCGGCTTGTGTACGACCAGTCAGATCGTTCAAGTCTTGGTGCGTAAGTGTAAGCATAAAAAATCAAATAACATCATTAATTAATGATGTTATTGTATGTACCAGGTCGATCAAAGTCAAATAAAAACTCATAAATTTATGAGTTTTTATGGGGAATTTAATGTCCTATTGCCATATCTAGTAAATTGATATAATCGCCAGATATGAATTACGACGAATTCCAACAGCATATTGCCAATGCAGGCACGACACTTACTGAGTTTGCGGACTTGGTGAGCATGAATACGACCTCTCTTTATAACTACGGTAAAAAGGGAGAAGTACCATCGCACTTGGCTGTAATTGCCTTGCTTTTAGCGGAAATGGAAAAACGTGGGATTGATTATCGCGAGCTGTTATCACGAATTGAAATTGCACATAAAAAGCCCCGTGGTGCGGGGCTAGGCAAATTTGGTGGGAATAAAATAGTAAAATAGAGTTACGAATTACGATTTCGCATATATTGGAAAATAATTCGATATATTGAGAGCAAAGACTTCTGATTGTATTCAGATGATAAAGCAAATAAACTACACTGAAATCAATTCAAAAAATTGCTTATTGTTTATAGGTCTTTTGCGCGACGAGCTAGAATTTTTTCTGCATATGCTTCTAAGCGCCGAGAAGCAAGTACATATTTCCACATTTCAGGCGCTATAAATGATAAGTCACAATTCCTTAATGGAAAACGGATTATCGTATCAAATTGCCGAAAATAAGCACACTGATCAATAGCCGCCATCAGTGCAATGTGCTGCGGTTCTAAAACTGCATTAAACACCAAAACCTCTGATATTAGTTTACTGCTTTGCAATCGCCAATCGTGTAAGAATTCAAGCCAATTGCCCTTAATGTGACCTTTTTGAGGATCAATTCCGACAATGATCGGAGCAATTCCCTTGGGATCGAGTGCACTACAAACCTCTAAGAGTTCCTGCTCTGTGATGGTTTTAGGATCATACTTCTTTCCAGCTCCGCTGATTAACCCTGCAAGCATTCCTTCCGCTCGTCCTGCAATCTGTTGTGTACGGGGATAAGCAAGTTCCAGAATTGGATCGTTACGTTTCACACGCCCAATTGCCTCAACAGCCCCTCGAAACGCACTGACAAGCAACTTTCGTACTGTCGCTCGATCGTCATCTTCTGGTCGTGCGCAATATGTAAGTAGTCGTAGACCACGCAAATCGAACGGAAGCTCCTCAGGTTTTCCATAATGGAGATTCAATACGAGAATGATTGCATTATCGCCAATTTTAGCACGAGCGTACCCCGCTTCGAAAAGTACATTAGGATTTGGACTAGTCCTGCCATCATCACCGCAACCATTGACTGGCGTAATATCAGCAACGTATGCATCAGCATCATTAATTTTTTCAAGGATGGCATCTTTAATATCGGGAGCGCCAGACAAATTAAGCGTATCACGATCCAATACAGCCTCAACACCTATACCATTTCTATTTGTAATCTCGGCGCATGCAATTTCCAACGTCTTCTGTATCAAATGTCGATTCGTCGCACCTGGCAAATCAGATTGCCAAGAGTAGAAAATTTTAAACATAAAGGATAGCCCCACAGTTAAACCATTTACACGTTCCACGCTTGCACTGGAATACCAAGTGCAAAAAGCAACTATTGAGTAGGTGAGAAACTTTCAAAGTTATAACACTTATCAAGCTGGAAACTACATGACGTTTGTGGAGTAACGAATAAAATTCCTGAATTTAATACGCCACTATAAGTTTCGGAATAATTGATATCTGCGGTGTGTGATCCATCGCTACAGCGCGTTTGAGGCGATACATATTTCATGACAAAAGTGAAGTCATTGCCATTTCGATTTCCCGAAACTGCAAGTTTTTGTGTCAAATTACATCCAATTTTATCAAAATTAATTCTGTATTCTCCATCAGCATTAAATGGTCCATTAGACAATGCTGCTAAATCAATAAAAATGAATTGTTTAACAACGTAATTAGGCGGCGTAATTGTAGAAATCCATTTTGAAGATTGCTGTGCAATAGCGGTTACATTAAAGTTAAACAAAGATTCCTGAATTCCAGGTTTGATTTTCAAAACACCATTTTTTTGTCCTGGAACACCATTAATAGTGCATCGATATTGCCGCTGAGTACTTGTTCCACCAGGCAGCTCATTACTCGACGGAGTACAATCATCAACAGCAAAGCCCATCCCAGCCACTAGATTTGATCCTGTAATCGTAAATATAATATCCTTACTAATTTCCACGATTTTAGGGGAGATGCTATATGACACGCTCCTAGTCTCTAAAGAAAATGCAGCTGTGTAAACTAAATCTTCAAATCGATCTCGAAAAGCCGTAAAATCACTCGAAAATTTAATACCATTATCTACCAAAATGGTCGGCAAATTAACGCTGGAAAGATATGTATCCACAAAAGCATGGTCTAATAGTCCTCCTGTATTATCAACTCCTGCAAACGTCGGAGGCGCTAATATAAAATTACAGGCGCTATTATTACAAGATGGTGTCGTTCTATTCCAATTTTTACCCTGACTCGGCAACGTTTCAAGGCTAACATCAATGTCGAACTTATCTGTAGCTGCGGAAAATAACGCAGCATCTCGCCCATGTGTCAAGTTAAGAGAGTTAACTGAGAACAATGATGTATTTGCAACATTAATAATTATCATTTTTCCGGCAACATCCGCCCCCAATTCAGATGCATAACTTGCCCAAGCCAAATTTGCAAGCAAATTACCTTGTGAGTGCGCAACAATTACAGCTGAGCCGAGTCGCTTTGTTTCAGTTACAATTCCCTGAATTGCATCCTGCGTCATTACCATATCAGCGTCATTAATTTTCTTATTAGATTCAAGTGAATTGTTCCCTGGCGTCATGTCATCCAAATATGCCTTGACTCTTACTGCGGCATCTTTAGATATATACTTACTTTGATTGTAAGGTATAACAATTTTTTGAAAATCATCTGAAAATAGTTCCTCTGCCGTTTTCAAGAGAAATAATTCCTCTTTGTCCTGACATAAATCACACCCTTCTTCAGTTCCATTCCAACCGATTGGATTCCAGACCAAAGTGACTGAAAAATGACGTAAGTCTGATCCAGTATGAATTTTAGATGTAGATAATATATTTGCAATTGATTGCCTTGAATCTCTTGCTGCAGCCAACGTGTTTTGAATTCCATTAACGTAAATAATATTCACATCTGCCGCCAAAGCCGACATAGATAAAAATATCGTCAATTGAAAAAAAATAACGAGCACTAATTTTTTCATCTTGAACACGCCCCCATTGACTTACCAGCCAACAACCCCGCATAAATTTTACGTCGATCAACGGTGTTCAATTGAATCATCGTAAGAATATCCAACTCTTTAGCTGATAAAGGATTACATGCAACGCTGTTTATGTATTCAGATATTGCTGAAGCATTTTTCTGTGTAATCAATGTTTGCTCCGATTTTGCATGCTCAATCGCAAATTTATATTTTGTAACATTTAATCCAAACTCTTTTGCGGCAACTCTCTCCACATCATCTCTTACGCCGTTCGAGTTACTATCAATTCCAGCAACTGTAGCGGCATTTTGTTTTGGATCTGGTAAAGGAGGAACAGTAATACCATTAATTTCTTCAACTGTAATGACTGATACAGAACTAGTACTGGAGCTGTTTCCACCTCCGCAACTCGCTAATGCAAATATGCAAGCAAAGAAGAATATAACTTTGGTAACCGTTATCCTAGTTTGTACATATCGACAATATTTATTGTGCATAGGTAACCGCCTCAATGTTAGGTAACTTGCTTTTTTAAATGTAACTTCTAGAAGTTGGAAATTTTACAGACAATCATATCTAAATGATCGTTACATTTAAACAAAAAAACAAATTTGTTGTCCAACGATCTATTTTTTTATAGCCCTCCAAACTATTTCAACTAAATTTCAAGTATTCTGGAAAACTTCATTTCTAAATATCAATATGACACAAAAATATTCCAATTAAACGGACGT